>NZ_JAAFHA010000032.1 GCF_010365055.1 Rhodoferax sp. | reverse complement strand
CGTCGGGGTGCAGGCGCACCGCCACATCGCGGGCCTCGCCGGTTGGGTCAACCCAGTCACCCACTTCGACCCCGGCAAATGCGACGCGCAGCGTCTGTGCCGCGTCCCCGACCGAAATGCCGAGCGAGTTGGCCAAGCCCCGGTTCAGTTCAATCTGGAGTTCGTCCTTGGGCTCCTGCTCGGACAGACCCACATCCACCGCACCCGGCACCTGGCGCAGCTGCGCCATGAAGGCGCTGGTGATCGTCATCAAGCGGCGAGCATCGGGCCCGGAGAACTGGATTTGCACCGGCTTGCGCACGCCGTTGTTCAGGTCATCCAGCACCACATACTCGGCGCCGACCAGCCGCGACATCTGGCGTCGCAGGTCCACCGCGATCGCCACCGAACTGCGCTTGCGCTGCGTGCTCTTGCCGATGTCCACATATACCCGACCACCGGCAGCGTTGATGTTGCTGTTCGTCGCTACCGTCTCCGGCAGGCCGCGTGCCAGTTGGGCTGCTTGCTCCACCTTGAGCCGGGCAAACTCCAAGCTGGCGCTCGATGGCGTGCGCACTTCAATCGCCAGCGTTCCCTCGTCCGACGCGGGTAGAAAACTCGACCCGCCAAATTGAAAGTGCAAGCCGAGTGCGGCCACCAAGCTGAAGGCAGCGATGAACGCCATGGAGCGGCGGTGCTGCAGAGCCCAGGCGATGACGTTGCCGTAGCGGTTGGCCTGCTGGTCAAACCAGGTATTGAAAAGCGCTAGCCAGCGCCCCAGGCCGTGGCGCGGCCGGTCATGCTGGGCCACCGGGTCGCCCCAGTAGGCCGACAGCATCGGGTCTAGCGTAAACGAGATGAACAGGCTCACCAGCACCGAACTGGCCACCGTCAGCGCGAATGGCCGGAACCACTCACCGGCGCCGCCGCCCATGAACGCCACCGGAATGAACACGGCGATGATCGACAGCGTGGTGGCTGCCACGGCCAGGCCGATTTCGCGCGTACCCTCGCTGGCGGCCGTGCGCCGGTCTGAGCCATTGGCCATGTGGCGCACGATGTTCTCGCGCACCACAATGGCGTCGTCGATGAGCACGCCAATGGCCAGAGAGAGCCCCAGCAGGGTCATGAAGTTCAAGGTAAAACCACATAACCACACCGCGATGAAAGCGGCGATCACCGAGGTCGGCAGACTCAGGGCTGTGATCAGGGTCGAGCGCCAGGAATTCAAAAAGGCGTACACCACAAAGATGGTCAATACGGCGCCAAACAGCAGCGATTCGATCACATTGTTGAGGTTGCTTTGCGCCTCCTCGCCTCCATCGCGGGTGACTTCCAGCGTTGTGCCCTTGGGCAGGGTCTTGTTAAGCTCCGTGACCAGATCGCGCACCTTGGTGGCCACGCTCACCGTGCTGGCGTCGCGTGAGCGCGTCACTGTGATGGCAACGTTGGGGTGCCCATTGCGCACGCTGAAACTCGACATCTCGGCAAAGCCGTCGGCAATGCTGGCCACTTGCGCCAGGCGCACCACTTCTTTGCCACGGCGCCGTATCACGATCTGCTCGAATTCTGCCGGCGACTCGATGCGCCCGACCAGGCGGATGCTCTGTTCCTCCAGCGGGCCTTTGACGCGGCCCACCGGAGAGGTAGTGTTCTGATTGCGCAAGGCCGCCACCACCTCGGCCACAGACACGTTGTATTCGCGCAGTTTCTCGGAGCGCAGCAGCACACTCAACTCGCGCCGCAAGGCGCCGCCCACGTTGACCACGGCCACGCCTTCAATGGCGCGGAATCGGTTCGATAGATCGTCCTCGGCCAGACGTGAGATATCGGCATGGCTCAAGGACTGCGACGACAGCGCCAACTGCATGATGGGCTGCGCGGAAGGATCAACCCGGCGCAATACCGGCTCGCGCATTTCCAGCGGCAGCTTGTAGCGCACCGAGGCGATCGCGTTGCGCACCTCGTCGGAGGCCTCAATCATGTTCTTGTTGAAGTTGAACAGGATCACGATGCTGGCATTGCTCTCGGCAGCGGTGGAGCGGATCTGATAGACACCGGCGATGCTCTGCAGCGACTTCTCGACACGGTTGATGATTTCACGCTCCACCGTTTCGGGTGACGCGCCGGGGTAGGGGATGCTGATGACCAACACCGGCTGCTCCACGTCGGGAATCTGGTTCACGCGCAGCTTCTTGAGCGCCAGCAGGCCCACAGCCATCAGCGCGATGATGATGACGACCATGGCGACGGGCCGGCGGATGCTGAAATCGGATAAAAACATGGCTACTTTCTGACGCCGGACGCACCGATCGCGGGCGCGGATGCTCCGGTGCTGAGCTGCACTTTTTGCCCGTCTTTCAGCGTGGAGGTCGGGTTGCGTATCAGCTGGTCGCCCTCGGCCAAGCCGGCACGCAAGACAAAATCGCCGCCGCGCGGGTCGCGCTCACCCAAGGTGAGGCTGACTCTGTGCACCGTGTTGTCCTTGAGCTGCCAGCCAAATGTCTTGTCACCTTCGCGCACCAGTGTCACCGCGGGCACCATCAAAGCAGTCTTGGTGGCGGCCTCAATGGCACCTTCGGCATAGAGACCCGACAGTTGGGGCTGCTGGCCATGGGCAAACTCCACCTGCACTTCCACCTGGCGGGTGTTTACATTGGCCGACGGATTGATCCGCTTCACGGCGCCCGTGAACTCCTGCTGGCCATAGCCATTGACCCGAAAATGAACCGCCTGCCCGAGCTTGATGTCGCCGATGGCATCGGCCGAGACCAGACCCTCAAAGCGCATGCTGGTCGGGTCCATGACCTTGAGCAACTCCTTGCCCATCTGCGCGGTGTCTCCCGCGGACACCTTGCGCTCGCTCACAACACCATCAAAAGGCGCCCGTGCGAGTGTGCGTTCCAGTTGCTGGCGCGCCTGGGCGGTGCGCGTTCTGGCCGCGGACAGGTCACTGCGGGCGTTGTTGCGGCGAATTTCGGCATCTTCGAGCTGCTGGGTCGTGGCCATGCCCGACCCACGCAAGGTCTTGAGCCGCTGCATCTGCCGCTCGGCTTGGTCAAAGGACTGGCTGGAGGCGCGCACCGCATCGTCGGCCGAGGCCAGGCTGTCACGGATCGCCGTGTCATCGAGTCGCACCAGCAGCTCGCCGCGACGCACCTGGTCGCCGTTGTCTTTCAGAACCTGCAGCACGACCGCGGACACTTCTGCGCGCAAGTCGGCCCGGCGCTGCGGCTGAATAGAGCCCGTGATGACGGGCCCTGCTGTCAGGGCGCCGCTGTGAACCGTGAACAGGTCCTCCAACGTGATCAACAGGGCTTGGCTGGCCAAAGCGTCGGCTGCCGGTTCGCTCTTGGTGCAGGCACTCAGTGTCAACGCCAAAGTCAGTGAAACGAGTGTCAAGTAGTGCATGAAAGCTCTTTATATTTGAATCAAATTCAGCGCTCGGATTTTGGCCCGTGGTGGGGCGATAGGACGGCGCAACTGAAGGAGGTGGGTGAGCGCCGATTGAAGCGCCGACCGTGGGCAGGTCGCAGTTTAGCCGCCCAAACCTATCAAAGAAAGAAGGCTGCAGAGTCGTGCATATCTTGGAGTCACTGATGCGCGTTTTGACGGCCAATTTGTTGCGCCATAATCGGCCCACTCAAAAACCATGAGTGCTAAGCACTTACCGGTGCTGCAGCGCTCTATCAACAGGAAACAGGCCATGAACCCCATCTTCAAGCAGACAGTTTGTGCGGTTGCGCTTGCCGCAGCGTTTGGCGCAACCAGCCAGGCTGCCACCATCCCGACAGGTGTGCAACTGCACTCCAGCCAGACCCTGACGCGCAACAACGGCTCTGAACCTGAAACGCTGGACCCCGCGTTGGCGGAATCAGTGGGCGCCAACAATCTGACGCGCGATCTGTTTGAAGGACTCACCGCCAATGACGCAACCGGAAACACCGTTCCGGGCGTGGCCGAGAGCTGGAAGCAGACCAATGCCACTACCTGGGTTTTCAAACTGCGCAAGAACGCCAAATGGTCCAATGGCGACCCCGTTACCGCTGACGACTTTGTGTTCGCCATCCGCCGGTTCGTGGCCCCGAAAACTGCGTCGACCTATGCTGCCACTTTCGGCATTTTCTTGCTCAATGGCGCCGAGATCGTCAAGGGCAGCAAGCCCCCGAGCGACATCGGCGTGAAAGCGCTCGACCCTTACACGCTCGAAGTCAAGACCGCCTTCCCGGTCACATTTTTGCCTCAGGTGATGAGTAATAACAACCTGGGGCCAGTACACAAGGCGTCTCTTGAAAAATTTGGCAAGGACTGGACCAAGCCCGGCAACCTGGTGAGCAACGGTGCTTTCACACTCAAGGACTGGCAAGTCAATAACCGCATCGTGGTTGAGAAAAACCCCCAGTACTGGGACGCTGCCCATGTGCAACTCGCCAAGGTGACCTATCTCCCGATCGAGGACGGAAACGCAGACGTCAAGATGTTTGAGTCTGGCGAGAATGATTGGGTCTATCAGTTGCCGCCGGGGACCTACGAGAAGTACAAAGCCCAGTACCCGACCGAAATTCGCAACGCCCCCATGATTGGCCTGCGCTATTACTCCTACCATACCCAGAGCCCTGCATTCAAGGATGTGCGCGTGCGCAAGGCGCTGTCGATGGTGATTGACCGCGACATACTGGCCAAGCGCGTCACAGCCGATGGCCAGTTGCCCGCCTACAGTTTGATCGTGAAGGGAACCAACGGCGCGGATGTCACGCCCTACGAATGGGCCAACTGGCCGATGGACAAGCGGGTGCTTGAGGCCAAAAGCCTGCTGCAACAGGCCGGTGTGAAGCCTGGTTCCAAGTTTGTATTTTCATACAACAGCAGTGAATACCACAAAAAAATGGCGGTGTTCGCGGCCTCCGAGTGGAAGACAAAATTGGGTCTGGATATTGAAACTGAAAGCATGGAGTTCAAGGTGCTGTTGAAAAAACGTCATGACGGCGATTTTCAGATGGCGCGTAACGGCTGGGTCGCCGATTACAACGATGCCACGACTTTTCTGACGCTGGTGCGGTGCGACTCGGATCAGAACAATAACTTCAACTGCAACCGGCAAGCCGAAGACTTGATCAACCAAGGTTCGCAAAGCACCGATCCCGCCAAGCGAAAGGCGCTGCTGACGCAGGCCTCGAAGATGATCATGGATGACTATCCCATCATTCCGCTGCTGCAATACTCGGTACCTCGCCTGGTCAAATCCTATGTGGGTGGCTATTCACTTGAGAACGCGCTGGACCGCTTTCGCTCCAAAGACCTGTACATCATCAAGCATTGAGTTCTGACTCATGTGGTCTTACACCCTGCGCCGGATTCTGGCGGCGATTCCGACGATGCTGGTGGTCATCACCGTGTGCTACCTGCTGTTGCACGCCACACCGGGCGGTCCTTTTGATGGCGAACGCAAGGTCTCAGCCGCGGTGCTTGCCAACCTGCAGGCCAAGTACCACCTGGACTTGCCGCTCTGGCAGCAGTACCTGCTGTACCTGAAGAGTCTGCTGCAGGGCGACTTGGGCGCCTCATTTCGGTATGCCGATTGGTCGGTGAATGACTTGGTGGCCGGTGCCCTGCCAGTCTCTGCGGTCATCGGTGGGGTTTCCTTGTTGCTGTCGATCGTGATTGGGGTCGCACTGGGTTCGATCGCCGCCTTGCGGCAAAACAGCGCCGTCGACTACCTGGTGATGCTGATCGGCAACGTTGGAAGCGCGGTGCCGAGTTTTGTCATTGGGCCGGTGTTGATCATCATTTTTGCGATTGGGTTGAAGTGGTTACCGGCCGGCGGTTGGAATGATTTTGAACTGCGCTTCATGATTTTGCCGATGGCGCTGCTGACCTTCATCAATGTGTCGATCATCGGGCGGGTGATGCGCGGCAGCCTGATCGAGGTCATGCACAGCAACTTCATTCGCACCGCGCGCGCCAAAGGCCTGCCCACGCGTGTGGTGGTGCTGCGCCATGCACTTAAACCGGCGCTGCTGCCGGTCGTGTCTTTGTTGGGCCCGCTGGCGATCTCGTCCATCACCTCAGCCCTGGTCACGGAAACGGTTTTCTCGTTGCCCGGCCTGGGCAAACTGATTGTGAACGGCGCGGGTAACCGCGATTACACGCTGGTGCTGGGCCTGGTGGTGCTGATCACCGTACTTACCGTAGCGCTGAATCTGATGGTCGATCTGGCCTATGCCTGGTTGGACCCCAAGATTCGTTATTGACCTTCCTATGCTGACTTCCAAAGAAATGACGGGCCTGGTGGCCAAGGTCTCTGACGTCGCGACGGACCCGAACGCGGGTCTGGGCGCCGGGCGCAGCTTGTGGTCCGACGCGCGCAGGCGTTTTGTGCGCAACAAGGCGGCCGTTTTCAGCCTCGCTCTGCTGCTGTTGATTTCAACCGCCTGTGTGGTCGGGCCCTGGCTTTTGCCTTACTCCTTTGACAGCGCGGACTGGGATGCCATGAGCCAAGCGCCGAGCCTGCGCAATTTCCACTTCTGGGGTACGGATGACGCCGGGCGGGACTTGCTGGTGCGCTGTCTCATCGGTGGACGCATTTCACTGACGGTGGGCTTGCTTGCCACCTTGACTTCCGTGTCGCTGGGCATTCTGTGGGGCGCCACCGCCGGATTTATCGGGGGCAAGGTGGATGCCTTCATGATGCGCATCGTGGACATGATGTACGCCATCCCCTACCTGCTGATCGCGATTCTGCTGGTCACCATTTTGGGGCGTGAGTTCTATCTGGTGGTGCTCGTGATCACAGTCTTCTCATGGATGGACATGGCGCGCATCGTGCGAGGTCAGACCTTGTCGTTGCGATCGATGGAGTATGTCGAAGCAGCGCGCGCCATTGGTGTGCCCACGTGGCGCATCATCTTTTCTCACATCGTGCCCAATCTGTTGGGTGTCGTGGTCATCTACACCACCGTGACGGTGCCTGGCGTTATTCTGACCGAGTCAGTGCTGTCGTTTCTGGGGCTGGGTATTCAGGAGCCGATGACCAGCTGGGGCGTGTTGATCCAGGATGGCGCCAAGGCCATGGAAGTGTCGCCCTGGATATTGCTGTTTCCGGCGGTCCTGCTGTCTGCGACCCTCTATTGTTTTAACTTCATTGGTGACGGTCTGCGTGATGCGCTGGACCCCAAGGAACGGTAGCCAACATGTCTTTGATTGAAGTAGAAAACCTGGGCGTTCAGTTCCAGACGCCCGATGGCGACGTGACCGCGGTCAACGGCATCAGCTTCACGCTAGAGCGTGGCCAAACCCTGGGCATCGTCGGGGAAAGCGGCTCGGGCAAGAGCCAGACCGTGCTGGCCATGATGGGTTTACTCGCGACCAATGGGCGCGCGAGCGGACAGGCCCGTTTCAATGGTCAGGACCTGCTCAGTCTGCAGCCGAAGATTTTGAACACAATTCGCGGCAACCGGGTCGCGATGATCTTTCAGGATCCGATGACCTCGCTCAACCCCTATTTGACGGTGGAGCGCCAGATGACCGAGGTGCTGGAGTTTCACAAGGGCATGACGCGCCAGCAGGCCCGTCTGCGCGCAGTGCAGGCGCTCGACGCGGTGAAGATCCCCGAGGCCGCCAAGCGTGTGATGCAGTACCCGCATGAGTTCTCGGGCGGCATGCGCCAGCGCGTGATGATTGCAATGGCACTCTTGTGCGAGCCCGATGTCTTGATCGCGGACGAGCCGACCACCGCATTGGATGTGACGGTGCAGGCGCAGATCATTGCCCTGATGCGTGACCTGCAGCGTGACCATGGCACGGCGATTGTGCTGATCACGCATGATCTGGGCGTGGTCGCCGGCCTGTGCGATGAGGTCATCGTGCTCTATGGCGGACGCATCATGGAACACGCCAGCGCTGACGCCATTTTTTACCACCCGACGCATCCGTATACCGTGGGTTTGCTCGGCGCCATACCGCGCCTTGAACAGGGCGAGCAGGCCTTGGTGACGATCCCGGGCGCACCGCCGAACATGGCGCGACTGCCCCCTGGCTGTCCGTTCAGTGAGCGCTGCACCTTGGTGGAACCACGTTGCATCAGCGAGCCGCCGGCGCTCGTGGCAGTGCCCGACCGGTCCGATGGCCTGCGCGCCTGCCACAAGAGCGTGGCCGAGGTCATGCGCCACGCGCAGGGGGGCAGCGCATGAACGCGCCGTCCGCCCTGTTGTCGGTGCGCGACCTGAAGGTCCACTTCAAATTAGCCAGCGAATCGCCCTGGCCGTGGGAGCCCGTGCGTGTGCTCAAGGCAGTCGACGGTGTTTCCTTTGATATTTTTCCGGGTGAAACCCTGGGTATCGTCGGTGAATCCGGCTGTGGCAAATCGACATTGGCGCGTGCCATGCTGAACTTGATCCCCCCCACCTCGGGCAGCATCGTGTGGCAGGGGCAGGAGTTGTGCGGCGCCAGCGCGGGCGCCTGGCACGCGGTGCGCAAAAATGTGCAGATGATCTTTCAGGACCCACTCGCCTCGCTCGATCCACGCATGACGATCGGGCAAATCATTGCCGAGCCGCTGCGCACCCATTTTCCGAAGATGGGCCACGCGCAAGTGATGCTCAAGGTGCGTGCCATGATGGCCAAAGTGGGCTTGACCGAGCAGCAGATCAACCGCTACCCGCATGAGTTCTCGGGTGGGCAGTGCCAGCGCATTGGCATCGCCCGCGCCTTGATTCTGGAGCCCAAGCTGGTGATCTGCGATGAGCCGGTGTCGGCGCTTGATGTGTCGATTCAGGCGCAAATCATCAATCTGCTGCAGGAGTTGCAGGCCACCATGGGTCTGGCGCTGGTGTTCATTGCCCATGATCTCGCGGTGGTGCGGCACATCAGTCAGCGCGTCATGGTGATGTACCTGGGGCGGGCCATGGAACTGGCAGCCAAGCAGGCGATTTATCAGAACCCGGGTCATCCGTACACTCAGGCTTTGCTCAGTGCGATTCCGCTGCCCGACCCGCGCAGTGAGCGCAACAAGACCGTGCAGCTCTTGGTAGGTGATCTGCCCTCGCCGATCAACCCGCCCTCGGGCTGCAGTTTTCGCACCCGTTGCCCCAAGGCCGAGGCCGGCTGTGCCCAGCAAACACCCCAGTTGCGCGCGCTGAGTCCCGAAACCCAGGTGGCGTGCCTGCTGGCCTGAGGCCTCGGCCCCGTCACTGCCGTCAGTCATGACGAGTCCATAGAAGCGCGCATTCGCCGTGGCCCAAGCCTTGCGTCATTTCTTTGTCTTGTCCAGCACCGACCTGCTGCGCGACCCGGTCTACCGCCGCCTGTGGTTGTCGATCCTGATCAGTTCCTTTGGCCAGCAGGTCACCATGCTGGCCGTGCCGCTCACTGCCGCTTTGCTGTTGCACGCCACGCCGACGCAGATGGGCTGGCTGACTGCCATGGAGCTGGCGCCTTTTGTGTTGCTGTCCTTGCCCGTGGGGGTGTGGCTGGACCGGGTGCACAAACTGCCGGTGTACATCGCCGGTGAAGTCGCGGTGGCGCTGGTGCTGGCCAGCATTCCAGCGGCCTGGGTACTGGGCTTCTTAAGCATGCCGTATCTGTATGGCACCGGCTTTGTGATGGGTTGCGTGTTTGTGTCCTCCGGCACGGCAGCGCAAATCGTGTTGACCCAAGTGGTGCCGCGTGAGCGCCTGGTAGAGGCACATGCCAAGAATTCTCTGGCCACCTCGGGTGCGGAGGTGATCGGGCCGGGCTTTGCGGGCATCCTGATCAAGCTGGTGGGCGCGCCGCTGGCGTTGCTGGCCGACGCCGTGCTGCTGCTGGTCAGCGTGTCTTTTCTGCGCGGCGTGCGCGCGCGCGAAACACTGGTCATCGCTGCAGAGCGACACTTTGGACTGGACCTCAAGGAGGGCCTGCGTTTCGTCTGGCAGCACCCCTTGCTGCCGCGCATGGCGCTGATGGTGGGCCTTTGGCAGATGTTCCACCATGCCGCCATGGTGGTGCAAATCCTGTTTGCCATCCGCGTGCTGGGGCTGACCGAGCAGCAGGTCGGCCTGAGCTACACCGCGCTGGGCTTGGGCACCGTGCTGGCGAGCACTGTGGGCCATCGCCTGTCGCAGCGCATCGGACCCGGCCCGTGCTTGAGCCTGGGCGTGGCCATCAACGGACTGGGCTGGCTGCAGCTCGCGCTGGTGCCGGCCGGGCGCTTTGCCGTGGCGTCCTATGTGTTGATGCTGGTTTGTTTTGCCGTTGGCGCCGTGCTTCTGTTCATCAACTTCCTCGCCCTGCGCCAGGCGGTCACGCCCGAGCCCTTGCTGGCGCGCATGACCAGCACCATGCGCTGGCTCATCCTGATTCCGGCTGGTCCCGGGGCTCTGCTGGGCGGCTACCTGGGTGAGCACCTCGGGTTGCGTTACGCCATGGGCTTTGGCGGTGTCGGTGCGCTGCTGTTGGCGCTGGCGATGTGGCGCAGTGTCGTGCTTCGGTCCTTGCGCGAGTTGCCGCAAGCGCACGGTGGTGCGCCGGCGCCGTGACCCTGGTGTGAACTGGACACCACGACCATGCTGGCGGCTTGACGATGGCGACCGCTGTGGCCGGCAATGGCGAAAAAATATAAACTATTTAGGCCTCTAGCCCGCGTCATACATAGCTCTATTGCTATAAAAAATGACAGATCAACTGACCGGCAGGGTTCCGGCGCGTTTGACTTCCTTGAGGGAAAAGCTGGTGGCGATTTCCTTCACGCCGGGCAGGCTGCGGATTTTCACCCGCACCAGCAGCGAGAAGGCCTCCAGGTCGGGTGCGATGGCTTCGATCAGGTAGTCGTAGCGGCCTGACAGGTTGTGGCAGGACAGCACCTGCGGTAGGGCGACCACCTCGCGCTCGAAGGCCGCCATGACGTCGGGTGTGTGGTTGTCCATTTGCAGATGCACGAAGCCGGTGACGCCGTAGCCCAACTGGTGACGGTTGAGGTGTGCGTGGTAGCCCTCGATGACGCCGGACTCCTCGAGTTGCTTGACCCGGCGCCAGCACGGGGACGCTGACAGCGACACCGTTTGCGCCAGTTCGGCAATCGTCTGGCGTGCATCGCGCTGCAGGGCGTCGAGCAGTTGGCGATCGGTGGCGTCGAGGGATTCGGGGTTCATGGGTCAATATTATCTTTAGTTGACACATTCGTGAAATTATTTGCCGCCGATTGGCGTCAATCGCCAGAAAAAAGCCAAGTTTTTCCTATTGATTAAGCAAACAATTCCATGCAAGAAGCTTTGCAGAAACAAACCACAAGGAACGACCATGAGCGCGACAACGCAAACCAAAGGCTTCAGCACCCGTGCCATTCATTTTGGCTACACGCCGGCCGAGCACCAGGGCGCCTTGGTGCCGCCGATTTACACCTCGGCCACCTTTGCATTCCCTGATGTGGCCTATGGCGCGCGCTGCTTTGCGGGTGAAGAGGCGGGCTACTTCTATACCCGGATTGCCAACCCCACGCTGGCGCTGCTGGAGTCGCGCCTGGCCAGCTTGGAGCAGGGCGCTGGGGCCGTGGTGTTCGGCTCGGGCATGGGCGCCATCAGCGCCACGCTGTGGTCGATGCTGGAGCCGGGCGACGAGGTGCTGGCCGACATGACGCTCTACGGCTGCACCTTTGCCTTCATGACGCACGGTCTGGCGCGCTTTGGCGTCGTGATTCGCCATGTGGACATGACCGACCCCGACGCCGTGGCGCAGGCCATGAGCCCGAAGACCCGCGTCGTGTATTTCGAGTCACCGGCCAACCCCAACATGCGCCTGGTGGACATTGACGCCGTGGCCAGGATTGCGCACCAGGGTGGTGCCAAGGTGGTGGTGGACAACACCTACTGCACGCCTTATCTGCAGCAACCTTTGCTGCTGGGTGCCGACGTCAGCGTGCATTCGATGACCAAATACCTCGGGGGTCACGGCGACCTGACCGCGGGCGCCGCTATTTTTGCCGATGCCGAACTGGCGCTGCGCGTGCGGCTCTATGGACTGAAGGACATGACCGGCGCTGTGATGTCAGCGCAGGATGCGCACCTGGTGATGCGCGGGCTCAAGACCTTGAGCTTGCGCATGGACCGCCATTGCCAGAACGCGCAAAAAGTGGCCGAGCTGCTGCAGGCCCACCCGGCGACCGACGTAGTGCATTTCCCCGGCCTGCCCACCTTTGCCCAGCATGCGCTGGCCAAACGCCAGATGCGCCAGTTTGGCGGCATGGTGGCGTTTGAGCTCAAGGGCGGCTTGCTTGCGGGCATCTGCTTCATGGACGCGCTGCAACTGGTGACGCGCGCCGTGAGCCTGGGCGACGCCGAAACCTTGGCGCAGCACCCGGCCAGCATGACGCATTCCACCTACACGCCCGAGGAGCGCCAGGCGCACGGCATCAGTGACGGGCTGGTGCGCTTGTCGATCGGCCTGGAGGATATCGAGGATATTCTTGCGGACATCACGCAGGCGCTGGAGCAGGCGCAACGGATGCTTGCGGCTGGGCACGACGAGGCGCCGGCCCCGCCCTGTGTTCAGATGGCTTGATTGGTAGACGCCAAGGAGTGGGTGATGACAGAGAATGTTCAAGCGGGCCTCGCGCCCGACCCGGACCCGCAGGAAACCGCTGAATGGCGCGCTGCTTTTCAAAGCCTGCTTGACAGCCAGGGCCCGCAGCGGGCCCGCTACCTGCTTGATGAACTGGCGCGGCTGGCGCGTGTGCAGCGCGTGGGCTGGCAGCCCGAGCTGGCCACGCCGTATATCAACACCATCGGCGTCGATCAGCAACCGGTGTTTCCGGGCGACCTTGCCATGGAAGAGCGGCTGGCCTCGCTGATGCGCTGGAACGCGCTGGCCATGGTCGTGCGCGCCAACCAGGCTTATGGCGAACTCGGTGGCCACATCGCCAGCTACGCCAGCGCGGCGGATCTGTTCGAGACTGGCTTCAACCATTTCTTTCATGGACGTTGCGAGGATGGGGGGCCAGCGAGCTTGGGCGATCTGGTGTTCTTCCAGCCGCACAGCGCACCCGGTGTCTATGCGCGCGCTTTTCTGGAAGGGCGCCTTCAAGCTGACGACCTGCGCTATTACCGCCAGGAATTGACCGCACCTTTTGCAACCACCGGGCAGGGCGCGCGCGGCCTGTGCAGCTATCCGCACCCCTATTTGATGCCTGACTTCTGGCAGTTTCCGACCGGCTCGATGGGCATTGGCCCGATCAGTTCGATCTACCACGCGCGCTTCATGCGCTACCTCACGCACCGCCAACTGCTCGATTGTTCGGCGCGTAAAGTGTGGGGCGTGTTTGGCGACGGCGAGATGGACGAACCCGAGAGCATGAGCGCACTCACGCTGGCGGCACGCGAGCGGCTCGACAACCTGGTCTGGGTGGTGAACTGCAATCTGCAGCGGCTTGATGGCCCGGTGCGCGGCAATGGCCGCATCATCGACGAACTGGAAAAACTCTTTGCCGGTGCCGGCTGGAACGTCATCAAGCTGGTCTGGGGCAGCGACTGGGATGGCCTGTTTGCCCGCGACCTGACGGGCGCGCTGGCCAAAGCCTTTGCCCACACGGTGGACGGCCAGATGCAGACCTTTGCGGCCAAGGACGGCCGCTACAACCGCGATACCTTCTTCGGCCAGAACGAAGAACTGGCGCGCCTGGCGCAAGGCATGACCGATGAGCAGATTGACCGCCTCAAGCGCGGCGGCCATGACCTGGTGAAGATTCACGCCGCCTACGCTGCCGCCGCGGCGCATCAGGGCCAGCCGACGGTGATTCTGGCGCACACCAAAAAAGGCTTTGGCATGGGCAGTGCCGGGCAAGGCAAGATGACCACGCACAGCCAGAAGAAGTTTGACGAGGCCGATCTGATCGCGTTTCGCAATCGCTTCAACCTGCCCATGACGGACGAACAGGTGAAAAACCTGGAGTTCTACAAACCCGGCGCCGACAGCCCCGAGATGCGGTACCTGCAGGCGCAGCGCCAGCGCCTGGGCGGCTACCTGCCCGAGCGCCATACAGCCTGCGCCCCGGTGCCGGTGCCCGCCATCGACAGCTACGCCCAGTTTGCGCTGCAGGCCAATGGCAAAGAGATGAGCACCACCATGGCCTTTGTGCGCATGCTGGGCGGCCTGCTGAAGGACAACGTATTGGGGCCGCGCATCGTGCCGATCGTGGCGGACGAAGCGCGCACTTTTGGCATGGCCAGTTTGTTCAAGCAGATCGGCATCTATTCCAGCATCGGGCAGCGCTATGCACCGGAGGACATCGGCTCGGTGCTGAGCTACCGCGAGGCGATGGACGGGCAGATTCTGGAAGAAGGCATCTCGGAGGCCGGCGCCATTGCCAGCTGGACGGCGGCCGCGACCAGCTACAGCGTGCATGGCCTGGCCATGCTGCCCTTCTACATCTATTACTCGATGTTCGGTTTTCAGCGCGTGGGCGACCAGATCTGGGCCGCCGCTGACCAGCGTTCGCGCGGCTTCTTGCTCGGCGCCACCTCGGGGCGCACCACATTGGGCGGCGAAGGGCTGCAGCACCAGGACGGCACCAGCCACCTGATGGCCGCCACCATTCCAAACTGCAAGGCTTTTGATCCGGCCTTTGCCGGCGAGCTCGCGGTCATCATTGACTTCGGACTGCGCGAGATGCTGGTTGAGCAGAGGGACGTTTTCTACTACGTCACGCTGATGAATGAAAACTACGCCCAGCCGGACCTTGAGCCCGATGTGGCCGCCGACGTGATTCAAGGATGCTATAAATTCGCTAGCTATAAAGTCATACTGGACGAGGGCCAGAGGTCAAAAATACCTAAAAATCTAACCTTGCTGGGTTCGGGCGCGATCTTGACCGAAGTGATCCAGGCGGCGCAGCTGCTGGCGCGCCAGGGCGTCAACGTCGACGTGTTCAGTGTGACCAGCTGGAGCGAACTCGCACGCGAGGGGCAGGCCTGCTGGCAGCGACGCCAGACGAGTTCGACCGGCGACACAACGCCGTTCATCGCACGCCAACTGCAAGGCAGTCAGGGCCCCATCATTGCCGCCACCGACTATGTACGCGCCGTGCCCGAAAGCGTGCGCGCCTACCTGCCTGCGGGGCGTTCCTACGTCACGCTGGGCACGGACGGCTTCGGGCGCAGCGACACGCGGGCGGCGCTACGTGACTTCTTCGAGGTCGATGCGGCGAGCATTGTGCAGACCGCGACCACGCTGCTGGGCCGCGCGGCCGGCCACCCTGACTATTAGTCATCCTTACTGATTCAGTCTTTGGCTGATCTTTTGGGGAATCGAGGGTAAACCCATACGGTTGACCCCCGCAGTGGCGGTTTTCGCTTGACTACAATTGCCTCCACCTCAAGCCGGCGTGTCGATGCTGGCAGGTTTCTTGCTAGAAGACTGGCATGGCTCACAGGGCTGCAGCGCTGGTCAACCCGCACGCTGCCCCAGGTGGCTGAATCACGCGACGGTCAAAAATCGGAGAAGTTTATGGATACCTTCATACAGCAGATCATCAATGGTCTGGTGTTGGGCAGCATGTATGCCTTGGTGGCGCTGGGCTACACCATGGTCTACGGCATCATCGGCCTGATCAACTTTGCCCACGGCGAGGTGTTGATGGTCGGCGCCCTGACCAGCTGGACCATCATCGGCTGGATGCAGGAGGCCATGCCTGGCACGCCCGGTTGGCTGATTTTGCTGATCGCCCTGATCATTGCCTGTGTGGTGGCGGCGACGCTCAATTTTGTGATTGAAAAGGTGGCGTACCGGCCGCTGCGCGACAGCCCCCGGTTGGCTCCGCTGATCACGGCCATCGGCATGTCGCTGTTCTTGCAGACCCTGGCCATGATCATCTGGAAGCCCAACTACAAACCGTACCCGACCTTGTTGCCGCGCACGCCGTTCGAGATCGGCGGCGCCGTGATTACACCGACCCAGGTGCTGATTCTGGGCATGACGGTGGTGTCGCTGGCGGTGCTCATGTGGTTGGTGAATTACACAAAACTGGGCCGTGCCATGCGGGCCACGGCCGAGAACCCCCGCGTGGCGGCCCTGATGGGCGTCAAGCCCGACGTGGTGATCTCGGCCACCTTTGTGATCGGCGCGGTGCTGGCGGCCATTGCCGGCGTGATGTGGGCCGCCAACTACGGCACGGTGCAACACACCATGGGCTTTTTACCGGGGCTGAAAGCCTTTACCGCAGCGGTGTTCGGCGGTATTGGCAACTTGGGCGGCGCGGTGCTGGGTGGCATCTTGCTGGGCCTCATTGAGTCGCTGGGCGCCGGCTACATCGGCGCGCTGACCGGGGGTGTGCTCGGCAGCCATTACTCCGATATCTTTGCCTTCATTGTGCTGATCTTTGTGCTGACCTTGCGACCCTCCGGCTTGCTGGGTGAGCGTGTGGCAGACCGAGCCTGATCCCCGAGGAACATCATGAAACAACAACAGAAAATCGTTGTCGTCCTGTTGGCAGCCGTTGGGTTGCTGATACTGCCGCTGATTCTGCAGAGCTTCGGCAACGCCTGGGTGCGCATTGCCGACATGGCGCTGCTGTATGTGCTGCTGGCGCTGGGGCTCAATATTGTGGTGGGTTACGCCGGCCTGCTGGACCTGGGCTACGTTGCTTTCTTCGCCATTGGCGCCTACATGTATGGCTTGCTGGCTTCGCCCCATCTGACCGAGACTTTTGCCTGGATTGGCGCGATGTTTCCCGAAGGCTTGCATGCACCGTTATGGATCGTGATCCCCGCGGCCGCCGGTCTGGCCGGCCTTTTTGGCATTCTGTTGGGCGCTCCGACGCTGCGCTTGCGCGGCGATTACCTCGCGATTGTGACTTTGGGCTTTGGCGAGATCATCCGGGTGTTTTTGAACAACCTGGATCAGCCGGTCAACATCACCAATGGCCCCAAGGGCATGAGCCAGATTGATTCCTTTCATTTTTTCGGCCTGAACCTGGGGCGCACGCTCGACATCGGCGGCTATGAGATCAATTCTGTGTCCTTGTACTATTACCTGTTCCTGGCGATGGTGCTGTTCAGCGTGCTGATCTCGCACCGCCTGCAACTCTCGCGCGTGGGGCGCGCCTGGATGGCGATTCGTGAAGACGAAGTTGCCGCCAAGGCCATGGGCATCAATACCCGGAACCTGAAGCTGCTGGCTTTCGGCATGGGCGCTACTTTTGGCGGCGTCTCAGGCACCATGTTTGCATCCTTCCAAGGCTTCATTTCGCCGGAGTCCTTCAGTTTGATGGAGTCAATCATGATCGTGGCCATGGTCGTGCTCGGTGGCATCGGCCATTTACCCGGCGTCATTCTGGGTGCCGTGCTGCTCTCTGCTTTGCCCGAGGTGTTGCGCTACGTCGCCGGTCCCTTGCAGGCCATGACCGGGGGGCGGCTGGATTCGTCAATTTTGCGCCAGCTCCTGATTGCGCTGGCCATGATCAGCGTCATGCTGGTGCGTCCGCGCGGCTTGTGGCCGTCGCCCGAGCACGGCAAGTCCTTGCAGCAAAAGGGAGAAGGCGCATGACCGAAACCGTCCTCAACGTTGCCAATGTTTCCAAGCGTTTCGGCGGCCTACAGGCCCTGAGCGATGTCGGCATCCAGATCAAGCGCGGCCAGGTCTATGGCCTGATCGGCCCCAATGGTGCCGGCAAAACCACGTTTTTCAATGTGCTCACCGGCCTGTACACGCCCGACAGCGGCAGCTTTGAACTTGCTGGCAAGACCTACCAGCCCACGGCCGTTCATCTCGTCGCCAAGGCCGGCATTGCGCGCACCTTTCAGAACATTCGCCTGTTTGCCGAGATGACCGCGCTGGAAAATGTGATGGTCGGGCGCCATGTGCGCACGCATTCGGGCTTGCTGGGGGCCATTTTCCGCACGCCGGGTTTCAAGCGGGAAGAAGCCGCGATTGCCGAGCGCGCGCATGAGCTGCTGGACTATGTGGGCATTGCCAGGTTTGCCGATTACAAGGCCCGCACGCTGAGCTACGGCGACCAGCGCCGCCTGGAAATTGCCCGCGCGCTGGCGACCGACCCGCAACTGATTGCGCTGGACGAGCCCGCCGCCGGCATGAATGCCACCGAGAAGGTGATGCTGCGCGAGTTGATCGACAAGATTCGCAATGACAACCGCACCATCTTGCTGATTGAGCACGATGTGAAGCTCGTGATGGGTTTGTGCGATCGGGTCACGGTGCTCGACTATGGCAAGCAGATTGCCGAAGGCACGCCGGCCGATGTGCAGCGAGACGAAAAAGTCATTGAGGCCTATCTGGGCACGAGTGGCCACTAAGGAAAAAACGATGACAAAAATCCTTCTGAAAGTGACGGGACTCAAAGTTTCGTACGGCGGCATTCAGGCCGTCAAAGGCATTGACTTTCAAGTGCACGAAGGCGAGCTGGTGTCCTTGATTGGCTCCAATGGCGCTGGCAAAACCACCACCATGAAGGCCATAACCGGCAGCCTGCCGTTCGTCGACGGCGACATTGAGTACCTGGGTAAGAGCATTCGCGGCCAGGGGCCGTGGGACCTGGTGCGACAGGGCCTGGCCATGGTGCCGGAGGGGCGCGGTATTTTTACCCGCATGACCATTGCGGAGAACCTGCAGATGGGCGCCTACATCCGTGACGACAAGCCCGAAATCCTACTTGACACGGAAAAAGTGTTCACCATCTTCCCTCGACTCAAAGAGCGCCGCGATCAACTGGCGGGCACCTTGTCGGGTGGCGAGCAGCAAATGCTGGCCATGGGCCGCGCCTTGATGAGCCGCCCCAAAGTGCTGCTGATGGACGAGCCGTCCATGGGTCTGGCGCCGATCATGGTGGACAAGATTTTTGAAGTGGTGCGCGATGTCTACGCGCAGGGCGTGACCGTGCTGCTGGTCGAGCAAAACGCCAGTCGTGCGCTCAGCATTGCCGATCGGGGCTACGTCATGGAGTCGGGCCTGATCACCATGACGGGCGACGCCAAAACCATGCTGCACGACCCGAAAGTGCGGGCCGCTTATCTGGGCGAGTAGATCAAGGCGATCCGGCCCTGCCTCGTCTATTTATAGTAAATAAGGCTGTAGCCCTCGTGTAATAAGGGTAAGAAGCTATCATTTATATAGCTTACTGATTGCCAACGGTCGCCTGCCTCAAGCAAGGGGCGTGGGCTGCCGATGGCTGCAAAAACGTCCCCGTGACTTGAGCCGCGACTGATGTTTCCGTGGGGTTCTTTGATTTCTCTCAAGACTATGGGGTGCCCGGCGCGGCACAGTCTGCCCCATGCTGTCTATCCATACCATTGCCCGGGCGGTCAAGCGAGAAGTTGCTACCCGGGGTGAGCCGCTGCTCAAACGTGCCGATCTCTCGCCGTCGGTCTGCTATGTGGAGTCCGGTCGTGTGGCGCTAGGCGTCATGGAAGGTGACGCCTTGGAACACCAGTTGGGTGTGGTTGAAGGCCCGTGCTGGCTGGAGGCGACGTCGGCCCTGCTGAACCTGCCGCATGCGGTGGATGCGGTTGCAGAGACCGAGGTTTTTTTGCGCCGTGTGCCCCTCGCCGACTTTCTTCGTTCCTTGTCCACGATGTCCATGTCAGCGCAGACCGTCTTGCACGACGTTGCCAAGGCGCATCGCCAGCAGACTGAATTGGCGGTCAGCCGGCTGGCCAAAGATGCGGAGGCGCGCTGTGCCGAGTGGCTGCTGCAGCATGCGCAGACGGGCGACCGAGGCGTGTTGGCGGTACTGTTGCAGCAGCGCAAGCGTTCTGTGGCGGCACAGTTGGGCATTGCACCTGAGACATTTTCTCGTGTGTTGCGCCACATGCGTGAGCGCAGTCTGATCAGCGGTTCAGGCCGCATCTTGAATCTGGTGGATCCCGGGGGGCTGCGCTTACTGGCTGGCGTCTGAATCCGACGGGCGCTGCAGTCATGCCAAAATAATGCATGACCAGCGCCACCTCGTTTGCTTCCCCTGAGATCACCAGGCTGGACCGGTCGCCAGAGAGTGCCACCGCCGCCCTGTACCGCGCCGCCATCGGGCCGATCAACACTGGCTATTACGTCCCTGTCTTTGCGCGCTTTGAGGCGGCCGGGCGCGCGGGCCCAAGCTGGAACTGGGCGGCCAGCCTGTACACCCTGAACTGGATGATCTTCAGGCGCCTGTGGGCCGCGGCAGGCGTTTATGTCACGGTCGTGCTGGGTCTGTTTCTGCTGGTGTTCGGCATGGGTCGCCTGCTGTTGCACGGCTCCGAGGCGGTCGACGTGGTTTTGCTGGGCGTGTGCTGCGGGCTCAGCTACGTGCTGCCAGGCGTCTTTGGGAATTCCATTTTTCATGCCAAGAGCCGGCAGCAAATGGCCGCTGCGTTGTCCGCCACCTCGACGCTGGCAGATGCCTGCCAGCGATTGAACCAGCAGGCCAGTTCCCGTCAACGCTTTCTACGGTTGGCATTGGCTAATTTGGCGCTGGCGGCCCTTGCTGCACTGGTTTTTGTCGCGTGGCCAACTGTGACCATGCGGCCAGTCAGCCCGGTGGCCATCCCCGTCATAGGCTATCTCGCGCCACCGGTAGCAGCGCCGGTTGTTGCCATCCAATCCATCCATAGAGACGCAGTTCCAACGGCCATGCCCACGCCGACTCCGGCGGCGTCCTTTGTCCCTGGCGAGCCTGCATCCGCGCCGGCAGGGGCCGAAATGATCGTGCCACTGGCCAAAATCGCCACGGCAGCGGCTAGCGCCACACCACAAAACCCGACCACTTTGCCAGTGGCCGGGCCAGGCTACTTCATCAATGTCGGTCTGTTTGCGAAAGACCGCAATGCGCGCAACGCTTACGCGAAATTGCGCGCAGCGGGTCTGCCCGCCTTCAAGCAGACCCTCAAAGGCCGTACCCGCGTGCGCGTTGGACCCTTTGCCACCCAGGTCGGGGCCGATGCAGCGGCCGAACAAATCCATGCGCTGCAATTGGACGCTGTGGTGTTTCAACCCTAACGGGTCAGAACGCGCACCCAGGACAGTTGAACATCCTTGCCAATTGCCTGTGTTGTTTTTGTGGTCTGAGGCTGAGGCAAAATAGGGCACTGGAAATATCAAGATCACCCGCAGAATGACCCCTCCCCGACTTCATCTTGCAGGTATCACCAAGAGCTATCCGGGTGTGGTCGCGAACAGCGATGTGGCGCTGACCGTCATGCCGGGCGAGATCCATGCGGTGCTGGGTGAAAACGGCGCCGGCAAGTCCACCCTGATGAAAATCATCTACGGTGCGGTCAAGGCCGATGCTGGCACGATGCTGTTCAATGGCCGCCCGGTGCACATTCGCAACCCGCAAGAAGCGCGCGCCTTGGGCATCAGCATGGTGTTCCAGCATTTCAGTTTGTTTGACACCATCACCGTGGCCGAGAACGTCTGGCTCGGTTTGGGCAAACACCTGAGCCTGGCGCAGGTCACGCACAGCATCACCACCAAAGCGGCAGAATACGGGCTCGATATTGACCCCGCGCGGCCGGTGCACACTTTGAGCGTGGGCGAGATGCAGCGTGTGGAGATCATCCGCGCGCTGTTGACCCACCCGCAGTTGCTGATCCTCGATGAGCCGACCTCGGTGCTCACGCCGCAAGCCGTGGAAAAGCTGTTTGTGGTGCTAAAGAAGCTCGCCAGCGAGGGCTGCAGCATCTTGTACATCAGCCACAAGCTGCACGAAATCCGCGAACTGTGCCATGTCTGCACCGTGCTGCTGGGTGGCAAGGTCACCGGCGTGTGCGACCCCACGCAGGAGACCAATGCTTCCTTGTCGCGCCTGATGATCGGCGCCGAGTTGCCCCAACTCGTGCGCCACGAGCACCAGCTGGGCGAGCCGCTGTTGCGAGTACAAGACCTGACACTGGCCCGCGCCGACCAGTTTGGCGTGGACCTGGACGGCATCACGCTGGAAGTGCGCGCTGGCGAAGTCGTGGGTATTGCCGGCGTGTCCGGCAACGGCCAGAAGGAACTGCTCTATGCTTTGTCGGGGGAAGATGTGCGCGCCCGTCCCGGGTCGATCCTCATGGGCGAGGTGGATGTGTCGCGCCTGCACCCGGGCGCGCGGCGCAAGCTGGGCCTGCATTTTGTGCCGGAAGAGCGCCTGGGTCGCGGTGCCGTGCCTACGCTCGGGCTGGCGCACAACCTGCTGCTCACACGCCATGAAGCCATTGCCTTTCCCCGCCTGGGCGGGGGCTGGATCCGCGTCGCACAACTTGAAGCGCAGGCATTTAGCATCATCAAGCGCTTCAACGTCAAGGCCAGTGGCCCGCGCGCCGCGGCGCGCTCCTTGTCGGGCGGCAATTTGCAAAAATTCATTGTCGGCCGGGAAATTGACGCCAATCCCACCCTGTTTGTCGTGTCGCAGCCGACCTGGGGTGTCGACGTGGGGGCCGCGGCGCAGATTCGAAACGAAATTCTGGAGTTGCGCGATGCCGGCTGCGCGGTGCTGGTGCTGAGCGAAGAACTCGAGGAGCTGTTTGAACTCAGTGACCGCCTGCACGTGATCGCCCTGGGCCGCCTGTCGCCCTCGCTGCCGATCGCGCAGGCCACGGTGGAAAAAGTGGGTGAGTGGATGAGCGGTTTATGGGACCTTGCGGGACAGACCGCAGCTACACGAAGTGAGCAAGCTCTGTCCCCAACTGATACCGGGATGTCGGATGTCCACCTTGCGGGACAGACCGAAGCTACAAACCTGGAACCTTGCGGGACAGATTGCAGCCACACGAAGTGGGCCAGCTCTGTCCCCAACACCTCGCCGGATGTTGGAGGTCCGCAAGCTCTGCCCCCAACTGTTCAAGGAGGAGGCCCTCATGCTCAGGCTTGAAGCCCGGGCGCAGCCATCCGCACTGTGGAGCTACGGCTCGCCTGTGCTGGCCTTGCTGGTGACTGTCATGGTCGGTGTTCTGCTGTTCACGGCGCTGGGCAAAGACCCGCTGAGCGCGCTCAGCGTTTTTTTCTGGGAGCCGATCCGAAGCGCTTATGCACTGGGTGAACTGGCCGTCAAGGCCACGCCCTTGCTGCTGATTGCGCTCGGCTTGGCGGTGTGCTTTCGCTCCAATGTCTGGAATATTGGCGCTGAAGGGCAGTATGTGCTGGGCGCCATCGCCGCCAGCGGCGTGGCTTTGCTGGCCGACCAGAGCACCGGTCGCTGGATTGTGCTGCCCATCCTGGTGGCAGGTGTGCTGGGAGGCATGTTCTGGGCCGGCATCACCGCCTGGTTGCGTGACCGCTTCAACGCCAACGAGATTCTGGTGAGCCTGATGCTGGTGTATGTGGCCGTGCAGGTGCTGAGCTACTTGGTGTCGGGTCCGTGGAAAGACCCGCAGGGCTACAACTTTCCGCAGAGCAAGAACTTTGACCTGGTCACGCGCATCCCGCGCTTGTTTGAGGGCTCGCGGGTCAGCATTGGCGTGTTCTTGGCGTTGGCGGGCGTCCTCGCCACCTGGATATTCCTGTTTCGCACCCGCGCGGGTTTTGCCCAGCAGGTGGGCGGTCTGGCCCCGGCGGCGGCCCGTTATGCCGGTTTTTCTTCGCGCCGCGCGCTGTGGGTGGCCTTGCTGGTGTCGGGGGGCATGGCCGGGTTGGCCGGCGCGCTGGAAGTGGCGGGGCCCATTGGCCAGTTGACCCCCTATGTGCCGGCCGGCTACGGCTTTGCTGCCATCATCGTGGCCTTTGTCGGGCGGCTGCACCCTGTAGGTATGGTGTTCTCGGCCATTTTGATGAGCATGTTCTACATCGGTGGTGAGCTTGCGCAGTCGCGCCTGGGGCTGCCCAAGTCGCTCACCGGTGTGTTTCAGGGCTTGTTGCTGTTCACCTTGCTGGCGTGCGACACCCTGGTGAATTACCGCCTGAAGTGGGGTAAATGATGGAGTCTTATGCACTGCTGCTGGCGGCCACGCTGAACGCGGGCACCGTGCTGGCGCTCGCGTCGCTGGGCTTGTTGATCAATGAAAAAGCGGGCATTGTGAATCTGGGCGCCGAGGGCATGATGCTGTGCGCGGCGATTGCCGGTTTTGCGGCGGTCGTCCATTCGGGCAGTGACTGGCTCGGCTTTGCCGCCGGCATGGGTGCGGGGGCCGTGCTGGCGCTGGTTTTTGGCGGGTTGGTGATCTGGCTGAACACCAACCAGTACGCCACCGGTTTGGCGGTGAGCTTGTTTGGCGCTGGTTTTTCTGCCTTTGTCGGCATTGGCTACGTGCAGGAAAGAATTCCAGCGCGCCCCAGCTTTGCCATTCCCTACTTGTCCGATATTCCCTGGTTCGGCCCGGCTTTGTTCCGGCATCATCCGCTGGTCTACCTGAGCGTTCTTTTCGCGCTGGGTCTGATCTGGTTTTTGTACCGAACCCGTGCGGGTCTGATTTTGCGCAGTGTGGGTGAAAACCCGGCATCGGCGCACGCCCTGGGCTACCCGGTGCGGCGTATCCGGCTGATGGCGGTGGTGGCAGGCGGCGCCATGTGCGGTCTGGCGGGCGCCTATGTCTCGATTGTCTACACCCCGCTGTGGGTGGAAGGCATGGTCGCGGGCAAGGGTTGGATCGCCTTGGCCTTAACCACCTTTGCCACTTGGCGCCCGGCGCGCGTGTTGCTGGGGGCCTATCTGTTTGGCGGCGTGACGATGCTGCAGTTTCACCTGCAAGGCGTCGGGGTGGATATTCCCAGCCAGTTCCTGACCATGCTGCCCTATCTGTCAACCATTGTGGTGCTGGCGCTGATCTCGCGAAATCCGCAGTGGATTCGCATCAACATGCCGACCTCGATCGGCAAACCGTTCTACCCGGATTCCTGATACTCCCCGGTTCATAATCGGACTTTTTTAACCCGTCACCCACTTCGCCAAAGAAAGAATTGACATGACCGACCTGCAAAAACGTTCACTGTTGAAAATTGCCGCCTTGAGCGCCGTCGCCGCTGCTGCGCTGTTAGGCTGCGGCAAAAAGGAAGAACCCGCACCCGTGCCGGCACCGGCACCGGCACCGGTGGCTTCGGCGCCCGCGCCGGCTCCCAAGCCTGAACCCCTGAAGATTGCCTTTGCCTACGTTGGCCCGGTGGGCGACGGCGGCTGGACTTTTGCCCATGACAACGGCCGCAAGGCGTTGGAGGCCGAGTTCGGCGACAAGATCCAGACCTCCTTTGTCGAGAATGTGCCTGAGTCGGCCGACGCTGAGCGCGTGCTGCGCGACATGGCCGGGCAGGGCAACAAGCTGATCTTTGGCACCACCTTTGGCTACATGGAGCCCATGCTCAAAGTGGCGGCCGACAACAAGGGCGTCAAGTTCGAGCACGCCACCGGCTACAAGCAGGCTGAGAACATGCGCACCTACGACAGCCGCACCTATGAAGGCGCGTACATGGCCGGTGTGATTGCCGGCAAGATGACGAAGAGCAATACCCTGGGTGTGGTGGCCTCCATCCCAATTCCAGAAGTGATCCGCAACATCAACAGCTTCACGCTCGGTGCGCAAAGCAGCAACCCCAAGGTCAAGACCAAGGTGGTGTGGGTGAACGGCTGGTTTGACCCGCCGAAAGAAACCGAGGCTGCCACCAGCCTGATCAATGGCGGCGCTGACGTGCTGTTCCAGAACACCGATTCACCTGCCGTGCTCAAGACCGCCGAGGCCAAGGGCAAGCGCGCCTTTGGCTGGGACTCCGACATGACGGCCTACGGCCCGAAGGCGCATCTGGCATCTGCCGTGATCAACTGGGGTCCGTACTACATCAAGGCGACCAAGGAAGCGCTGGACGGCAGCTGGACTGGGGGCACTGCCGCCTGGTGGGGTGTGAAAGAGGGCGCGATCGATCTCGTTTCAATCGCCGACGACGTGCCAACAGAGACCAAGGCGCGTGTGGAAGAAGTTAAAAAAGGCCTGCTTGACGGCAGTTTCGCCATCTGGAAGGGACCCATTGTTGACAACACCGGTAAGGTGCAGGTCGCCAAGGACACGGTAGCGGACGACAAGTTTCTCGGTGGTTTGAACTTCTTCGTCAAGGGCGTTGAAGGCAAGGTACCCAACAGCAAGTAAGCTGCTCTGCAATGTGGCAAAAGCCGCCTTCGGGCGGCTTTTGTGTTCTGGAACTGCTAGGCGCCGATGACGCCGGGGGGCCCCATGTCGGCGCTGCGGTTGACAGGCAGGCCCGGGTTGATTGATTCAAAAGGGTATTGCTCAAGCGCGGGTTGATGCTATGTGGTGAATCGATAGAATCACGCCGTCCAAGACATTGTCAAGCGGCAAGGTCTGGCAAACACATCATCATTTAGGAAATACCTCATGAGCAACCGTCGCGAATTCATTGTTCAACTCAGTTTGGGCGGCAGCGCCCTGGCCGGCGCTAATGCCTTCGCCGCTGACCTTCCCATGGTGGACGCCACCAATCCCCAGGCAACAGCGCTGGGCTACGTGGCCGATACCACCAAGGCGGACGCCAAGAAGTTTCCGAAACACGTTGCCGCCCAGCAATGCAGCAATTGCGCGCTGTACCAGGGCAAGGCGGGCGCTGTGTCGGGTGCATGCCCGTTGTTTGCCGGCAAGCAAGTGACAGCCAAGGGCTGGTGCAGCGCTTACGTCAAGAAAGCGTAAAAAGGCAGAGGCGACGTTCGCATCGCCTCCACCCCGCAGGGTGATGCCACGGGCGCGCGTTAAGCCGACGCCTTGATCGGCTTCAAATCAACCGCCACGTCGCCACATTGCGCCCGATGGCGCAATGCATGGTCCATCACCACCAGCGCCAGCATGGCCTCGGCAATGGGCGTAGCCCGAATGCCGACACAGGGGTCATGGCGGCCCTTGGTGCTGACTTCAGTGGAATTGCCCGCGATGTCAATCGACTCGCGCGGGCTCAGGATTGAACTGGTTGGCTTGATCGCCATCGACACCTCAAGGTCCTGCCCGCTGCTGATGCCTCCCAGCACCCCCCCGGCGTTGTTCGACCTGAAACCATCTGGCGACAGCGAATCGCCATGCGTGCTGCCGCGCTGCGCCACGCTGGCAAAACCGGCGCCGATTTCCACGCCCTTGACGGCGTTGATGCCCATCATGGCGTAGGCAATGTCCGCGTCCATCTTGTCAAACAGCGGCTCGCCCAGCCCCACCGGCACGTTGGACGCCGAGACGCGAATGCGCGCGCCGCAGGAGTCGCCAGCCTTGCGCAGCGCTTCCATGTAGTCTGCGAATCTAGAGACATCGGCCACCGGCGCAAAAAACGGGTTGTTGGGCACAAAATCCCACGACTCAAAAGCAATGGGCAACTCGCCAATCTGCGTCATGCAGCCGCGAAACACCGTGCCGTAGTGCTCGAACAGCCATTTCTTGGCCACTGCACCGGCCGCGACCATCGGCGCGGTCAGACGCGCCGATGAGCGCCCGCCACCGCGCGGATCGCGCAGGCCGTATTTCTGAAAATAAGTGTAGTCGGCATGACCGGGCCTGAAAGTCTGGAGGATGTTGCCGTAGTCCTTGCTGCGCTGGTCGGTGTTCTTGATCAGCAGGCAGATCGGCGTGCCGGTGGTTTTGCCTTCATAGACGCCCGAAAGGATTTCAACCGCGTCAGGCTCGTTGCGCTGCGTCACGAACTTGGAGGTGCCGGGGCGGCGCCGGTCCAGATCGGTCTGGATGTCCGCCTCACTGAGCAGCATGCCGGGCGGGCAGCCGTCAATCACGCAGCCAATGGCCGGGCCGTGGGATTCACCAAAGTTGGTGACTGCGAATAGTTTGCCGAAGGTGTTGCCGCTCATGGCGCCGGATTATCCCAGAGCGGCGCTGACCAGCCGTAAGATGCTCTTTGTTTGCGAACGGCGGCGAGCTCGCCTGCCCTGGCGTCGCCTGTCCTATAGTCGTCCCGATCAATACAAAGGAAACCCATGCCCGGCTACTCTGACCCCGGTTTTGACACACTGGCACTGCACGCCGGTGCCGCCCCTGACCCCGCATCCGGCGCGCGTGCCGTACCGATTTGCCTCACCACGTCTTTCGTTTTTGAGTCGAGCGACCACGCCGCTGCCCTGTTCAACCTGGAACGCGCCGGTCACGTTTACTCGCGCATCAGCAACCCGACCAATGCGGTGCTGGAACAGCGCATTTCCGCGCTCGAAGGCGGCATCGGCGCCATCAGCACGGCCAGCGGCCAGGCCGCGCTGCACCTCAGCATTGCCACGCTGATGGGGGCGGGCGCGCACATTGTGGCGAGTACCGCCCTGTATGGCGGCTCACAAAACCTGCTGCACTACACGTTGCGCCGCTTTGGCATCGAGACCACCTTTGTTCAGCCGGGTGACATCGACGGCTGGCGCGCGGCGGTGCGGCCCAACACCAAGTTGTTTTTTGGTGAAACCGTGGGCAATCCGGGCCTGGACGTGCTGGACATTGCCACCGTATCGAGCATCGCCCACGAGGCCGGCGTGCCGCTATTGGTCGATTCCACGCTGACCTCGCCCTGGCTCATCAAGCCGTTCGAGCACGGCGCCGATCTGGTCTACCACTCGGCCACCAAATTCTTGAGCGGCCATGGCACGGTGATTGGCGGCATCGTGGTGGACGGCGGCCGCTTTGACTGGGACAAATCGGGCAAATTTCCGGAGCTGACTGAGCCCTACGCGGGCTTTCACAACATGGTGTTCAGCGAGGAGTCGACCGTGGGCGCCTTCCTGCTGCGGGCTCGGCGCGAGGGTCTGCGCGACTTTGGTGCCTGCATGAGCCCGCATTCCGCCTGGCTGATTTTGCAGGGGGTGGAGACCCTGCCGCTGCGTATGGAGCGCCACATGAGCAACACGCGCAAGGTGGTGGAGTTTCTGGTCAGCCAACCGTTTGTGGCGCGTGTCGGGCACCCGCTGCTGCCCAGCCACCCCAGCCACGCATTGGCGCAGAAGCTGTTGCCGCGTGGCGCCGGCTCGGTCTTCAGCTTTGACCTCAAAGGCAGCCGGGAGCAGGGCAAGAAGTTTGTGGAGAGCCTCAAGGTTTTCAGCCACCTGGCGAACGTGGGCGATTGCCGCAGCCTGGTGATTCACCCGGCCAGCACGACGCACTTTCGCATGAGCGACGAAGCGCTGGCGGCAGGCGGCATCACGCAGGGCACGATCCGCCTGAGCATCGGGCTGGAAGACGCCGATGATCTGATTGATGACCTGAAGCGCGCGCTGAAAGCGGCTGAAAAGGGCTGAGCCTGGCCCTCTCACAGCGCACTGAAGCTTATTAATTTGATAGCTGCTTGCGCATATTCCACGGGGGCTAGAGCCCTGTTTGACTCAAATTTATCATTTCGATGAGCCTGCCATGTATCTAACCGTCAATGACGCCAAAACCTATTGCTACACCGGCGGCAAAGCCTTCGATGCCGCCAAGCCCAGTATCATCTTCATCCACGGCGTCCTGAACGACCACAGCGTCTGGATTTTGCAGACGCGTTACCTGGCACATCACGGTTGGAACGTGCTGGCGCTGGACTTGCCGGGCCACTGCCGCAGTGCCGGTGAGCCACCGGCGACGGTCGAGGAGGCCGCCGACTTTGTCATCGCGCTGATGGACGCGGCCGGCCTCGAGAAGGCCGCACTGGTGGGTCACAGTTTCGGTTCCCTTGTCGCGCTGGAAGCCGCTGCCCGTGCACCCGAACGAATCAGCCAGCTGGTGCTGGTGGGCATCGCCTTCCCGATGAAAGTGTCACCTGTCTTGCTGGCGTCGTCATTGAGCGAGCCAATGAAGGCCCTGGAGATGGTCAACATCTTTTCACGCTCGACCCTGGCGCCGCCGCCCTCCGCCCTGGGGCCCGGCACCTGGGTCTATGGGGCGTCGATGGCGCTGGGGCGCCGCGTGTTGGCCAGTAACCCCCACGTCAACCTGTTTCATACCGGTTTCAAAGCCTGCGACAGCTACAGCCATGGCGAAGAAGCCATGGCCCAAGTGCCATGCCCGGTGCTGTTTGTGTTGGGCAGCGTCGATCAGATGACGCCGCCCAAGGCAGCGCAGGGGCTGATCAAAAAAGCGGTCAATGCCCAAGTGGTTTACCTGCCCGGTGGCCACCATCAGATGAACGAGACGCCCGAGCCGATGCTGGCCGCACTGAACGGGTTTTTGAAACCTTAAGGCCCGTGGCGGTGCGAACGACGCCAAAGGATTGCCGACCTTCGGTGACAGCCGGTTTGTCAAGCTTGCACGGTGCTGAATGTCGACCTGCTCAGACAAGGGTCGATCGCGCCCGCGATCATTGAGTCCAAGTCACTTCCTACAAGAATTAGGTGAAATTTCGAGGGTTCTCCCCATCAATTGTTTTTGTTGTAACTGTTAGTATCTAATAGGCCCGGCCCTGCGCTGTCCTGCTAATGCAGGCACAAATGGCCGGTCCAGGTCGTTGATGCCTGCGTTTGTGCAAGCGTCGTGGCGGCGGAGTTGGGAGAAGGTCGAATAATGACAATTGCGGAAACAGGGGCAAAGCAGGCCCTGCGGATGCGCCGGTTTTTGATGGCGGCGACCACGTATGTGGTTTGCGCTGCGCTCGCGCAGGCCTCCGCGTGGCTGGGGTACCTGCCATCATCGCTACCGGCGTATTGGTTAATCGGGGCCACGGCGGTCAATGCTGCGTTCTTCGTCATGCTCCGCAGCGGTTGGAACCTGCGACTGCAAGATCCAAGCATGACTGAGATACAACTCATCGTCTCCTTGGTCGCTGCCATGGTGCTTATATCCCAAGCCGACGAAGCACGGGGTGCCTTCCTGATGTTCCTGCCTGTGCCACTTCTTTTCGGCGTCTTGCGCTTGAATTTTCGTCAGATGGCGCGCGTTGGAATCATCGGAATCGCGGGCTATGCCGGGGTGATTGCCGTGATGGCATCCATGCAACCGGAGCGCGTGCAAGTCACCCTTGAGATGATCAACCTGATGGCTCTGGCGACCGTCATGATTTTTGTGAGTCTGATGGGCGGCTATATCAGCAAGGTTCGGGCAGATCTCGCCTTGGCGGTTGCGAAAATCGGTGAACTGGCCCAACGCGACTCACTCACTGGCCTCTTCAATCGCCGCGATTTGATGCAAAGATTGGAAGTTGAGAACGCTCGCTACGAACGCCAACTGTGCCGCGGAATCACCTTGTGCATGATTGATCTCGATCACTTCAAACAGATCAACGATACGTTTGGACATCCCGTCGGTGATGAAGTCCTTGTTTTGGTGGGGAAGTGCCTGGGCAATTCGATCCGCACGATGGATTATGTTGCCCGCTACGGCGGTGAAGAATTCGTTGTGTTGCTCGATGCCGATTCTGACGAGCTGGCGTTTGCAGCGTGTGAGCGCATTCGCGCCAAGATCGGGCAATTACGGATTCCGGCCCTTCAAGAACGGCCAATCAGCGTGTCCATCGGAGTTGCCTATTTGGCAAAAGGGGAGAGTACGTCGAGCTTGATTGAACGCGCCGACGAGGCGCTTTACTTGGCCAAGGCACAAGGCCGCAATTGTGTCTGGGCAGCTCCTCGCCTTGACGCTTTGGCGGACACGGCACCATACTGTCCCTAACTGTCTCTCCGACCTTCGTAACGCCATTCGGGCACTGATCGAGCGATTGCCTTCGGTGGTCGTTTTCAAATGTCGGTGGTTGGGTCGTGCATCTTGATGCGCAATGGCATCCATGTTGCTATATTATTCATAGTGCATCACGCAGTTTCAACAAGGGCCAGCGGCCGTTTTGCCACAAACTTCGGGTGCTTTCTTCCTGTCGTAACAAGAGTGTGTCGAGCAGCGGCGCCAGTGGGGTCGTGTCGGGGTTGGACAGCATGATATAGCGTGCCGTTTCGCCCTTGAACTCTTCATCGAGCAAGCCGATCCAGTCCAGTTCGGACAAGGTTTCCAGCACTGGCTCCAGTTGCAGCGCGTCGACCCGCAGCAGCGCGGACAGTTGATCGGTCGTCAAGCCTTTCACATCCGTGGCGCGCACGCGGTCCAGCTGCTGCAGCGTCTCCAACGCCAGTTGAAACTGCAAGCCCTGCGATTGGCCGCGGTGTTGTATGCCCGAGAGCAGGCTGGGCAGGTAGGCCGCAATCACGGCGCCCAGCAGCACAATGACCCAGGCCACGTAAATCCAGATCAACAGGATCGGCACGGTGGCAAAGGCACCGTACAGCACCGAGTAGGTGGGCACCTTGCCCAGGTACAGGGCCAGCAGCTTCTTGGCCAACTCAATGCCGGCCGAGACAAACAGGCCACCGGCCCAGGCGTGGCCCCATTTCACCCAGGTGTTGGGTACAAAGTGGTACATCGCCGCCATGCCCAAGGCCATCAGGAAAAACTGCAACACGTCGAGCAGCAGCTGCACGCCGCCGGGCATGACGCCCACCACACCTTTGGACGCTGAAATGGCATAAGACGTGATGCTCAGACTAAGGCCCAGCAACAACGGCCCCAGGGTCAGGGCGGCCCAATACACCAGCACGCGCTGGCCGAGGGGCCGGCGCGTGCGCACACGCCAGATGCTGTTGAGCGTGTGATCGATGGTCAAAATCAGCGCCACTGCCGTGATCAATAACAGGGCAATACCGGCACCCCCCAGTTTGCTGGCCTGGCCGGCAAACTGGGTCAGGTAGCCCAACACCTGGCGCGCAATGTTGTCGGGAATCAGACTGTTGACCAACCACTGCTGCAACACGCTCTGGAGCTTGGCAAACATGGGAAAGGCCGTGAAGATGGCCAGCGCCACGGTCACCAAGGGCACCAGCGCCATCGTCGTGGTGAACGTCAAGCTGCTGGCGGTCAAGCCCAGACGGTCTTGCGAGAAGCGCTCGCGCAGGGTGATGGCCGTGCTTTTCCAGGGGAACTTGGACAGGTCTTTGAACACGGCTTCAAGACGCTGGGGCAAGCTTGAAGTTGGTGTGGCGGGCGGGGGAGCGGGCAGGTGCATGGCCGCTATGATGCCACTGCAATGAATACGTCCAAAAACAAAGAACAAAACAGCGCCTCCGCCTCGGTGCGCACCACGCGTGTGCTGGCCGTGGGCAGTCTGCTGGGGCTGATCGTGCTGGGGCTGGCCTGGGAGCTGTGGTTGGCCCCGATTCGCCCGGGTGGCTCCTGGCTGGCGCTCAAAGTGTTGCCGCTGTGCCTGCCGCTGGCCGGCTTGTTGAAAAACCGCATGTACACCTACCGCTGGGTCAGCCTGATGGTGTGGCTGTATTTCACCGAAGGCGTGGTGCGTGCCTACAGTGACAAAGCACCGGGCAATTATCTGGCGATGGTCGAAGTGGCCCTGTGCTTGAGCCTGTTCACTGCCTGCGCGCTGCACGTTCGCTTGCGCCTCAATGGTGCCATCAAAGAAAGCTGAAGCTATGCAAACCCTGCTGGATGAAATTCGCCACATTGTCGGAAGCGCCCATGTCTTCACCGACGGTGACCTGACGGCCTGGGAGCAGGACTGGCGCAAACGCTCTCATGGCAAAGCACTGGCCGTCGTTCGGCCCGCTTGCACCGATGAGGTGGCACGGGTGGTGAGTGCCTGCGCGGCCTATCACTTGCTGCAGCGACATCCCACGAGCGGCGTGAGCATCGTGCCGCAAGGCGGCAACACCGGTCTGGCGGTGGGCAGCACGCCAGACGATTCTGGCCGCCAGATTGTGCTGAGCCTGCAACGCATGAACGCCGTGCGCAGTCTGGACGCCGACAACTTGACCATGACGGTAGAGGCGGGCTGCATTCTGCAAAGCGTGCAGGAACGTGCCGAGGAAGCGAATTTGCTGTTTCCGCTGAGCCTGGCCGCCGAAGGCACCTGCACCATTGGCGGCAACCTGGGCACCAACGCCGGCGGCACGCAGGTGGTGCGCTACGGCAACACGCGCGACCTGTGCCTGGGGCTGGAGGTGGTCACCGCGCAGGGCGAGGTGTGGCACGGTTTGAGTGGTTTGCGCAAAGACAACACGGGCTATGACCTGCGAGATCTGTTCATTGGGTCGGAAGGCACGCTGGGCATCATCACGGCCGCCACCCTGAAGCTGTATCCGCTGCCTGCCGCCCAACTGACCGCGTGGGCCGCCGTGCCGTCGCTGGAGGCGGCTGTCACTCTGTTGGGGCTGGCGCACCGGCACCTGGGCGCCGGGCTGACCGGCTTTGAGGCGATGGGGCAATTTTCCTTGAGCCTGGTCGCCAAACACTTCCCGCAACTGCGGGTGCCACTGCACCTGGATGCGCCGTTTTGCGTGCTGCTGGAGAACTCGGATCATGAATCCGAACGGCACGCCCACGCGCAGTTCGAGCGCCTGCTGGAAACCGCCCTCGAGCAGGGCTGCGTCACGGATGCGGTGGTGAGTGAGACGCTGGCGCAGGCGAAACAACTGTGGCATGTGCGTGAAAGTATTCCGCTGGCACAAGCCCTGGAGGGGCTCAACATCAAGCACGACATCTCGTTGCCGGTCTCAAGCATTCCCGACTTTGTGCGCGCCACCGATGCGCTCTTACAGCAAGCGATTCCTGGTGTGCGTCTGGTCAACTTTGGCCACCTGGGTGACGGCAATCTGCACTACAACGTGCAGGCGCCCGAGGGCGCGGATGCGGCAGAATTTTTGCGTGACGATGAAGCGCGGGTCAATAGCCTGGTGTTTGACTCGGTGCAAGCTTTTGGCGGCTCGATCTCGGCCGAACATGGCGTGGGCAGCCTGAAAGTCGATCATCTGGCGCATTACAAGTCCCCTGTCGCCCTGCACATGATGCGCGCCATCAAGCAGGCGCTGGACCCGCAGAATTTGATGAATCCGGGGCGGGTGGTGCGGGTTTAGCACAGGCAAGGGCACTCAAAATGCGGCCCTACGATGCTGTCCACAAGCGGTAGATGCGCTCAATTACAACGCCCAACTCCACCAGGCTGAAACTGCGGCCGCGCTCCAGGCACAGCTGGCCTTCAATGTACAAATGCACCACGGGCAGGCTGAAAACGCCGTGCTGGGCGCAGATGTCCGGGCTCTCAACGCAGTCGATGTAGACCAGCGCAATTTCGGGGTGTTGCTGCGCCATGAGGCGTTCCAGCTTCGGCTTGATGGCCTGACAAACGCCGCACTTTGAGCCCCCAAAAAGGAGGAGCACCGGCTTTGTAGCTTTCAAGTGCTCAATCTGGTCGGCGCTAACGAGGGTTTGCATGATGACGGTGACTATAGCCTTGGCGTCGACATGACTGAACTTGTAGGAAAATACCGCTCCTATGACCTCCCACCCCATCCGTTCCCAATACGAAGACTTCCTGCGCCATGTGTCGACCCACGGCGTGTTCAAGGCCGACCGCACCGGCACCGGCACCACCAGCGTGTTTGGCTATCAGATGCGCTTCGATTTGAACGAGGGCTTTCCGCTGGTCACCACCAAAAAAGTGTTCCTCAAGGCCATCGTTCTGGAATTGCTGTGGTTCCTGCGCGGCGACTCGAACGTGAAGTGGCTGCAGGAACGCGGCTGCACCATCTGGGACGAATGGGCCCGCCCTGACGGTGATCTGGGCCCGGTCTACGGCGTGCAGTGGCGCAGTTGGCCGACACCCGACGGCGGTCATATTGACCAGATTGCGCAAGCCATCCAGCTGCTCACGAGCAATCCCGATTCGCGCCGCATCATCGTCAGTGCCTGGAACGTGGCCGAGCTCGACAAGATGGCGCTCATGCCTTGCCACGCTTTTTTCCAGTTTTACGTGGCGCCCGCGCAAAGCCCGGGCGGCAAAGGCAAATTGAGCTGCCAGTTGTACCAGCGCAGCGCCGACATCTTTCTGGGCGTGCCCTTCAACATCGCCAGCTACGTGCTCCTGACCCACATGGTGGCGCAGCAATGCGACCTGGACGTCGGCGACTTCATCTGGACCGGCGGCGACTGCCATGTCTACAGCAACCACGCCGAGCAGGTGGCGCTGCAACTGAGCCGCACGCCTTTGGCCTATCCGGCGCTGAACATCAAGCGCCGGCCGGCGTCGATTTTCGACTACGCGTATGAAGATTTTGAGGTGCTGGGCTACGAGTGCCACCCCGCCATCAAGGCCCAGGTGGCGGTGTGATCAGCCGTCGCCAGATGCTGGCCCTGGTGGCCATCACCCTGATGTGGGGCATCAACTGGCCGATGATGAAGCTCTCACTGCGCGAGATCACACCGTTGTACTTTCGCGCCATCACCATGACCTGCGGCGCGCTGTGGCTCTATGTCTTTTACCGTGCGCGGGGTCTGCGCATGTTGCCAGTTGGCACGGAATGGCGCTCAGTCATCACACTGGGCATTCCCAATATGCTGGGCTGGCATACGGCGTCTATTCTGGGCGTCAAAGAACTGGCGTCCGGACGGGCTTCGATTCTGGGTTTCACCATGCCGATCTGGACAGTGCTGATTGGCGTGCTGTTTCTCGGTGAAACGCTGACCCGTCGCGTCGCCTTCGCCGCTGCCGCCGTGGCGGTGGCCATCGCGTTGCTGACCTCAACCGAGTTCACGGCGCTGTCGGGGCATCCCTTGGGCATTGTCTGGATGGAGTTGGCGGCTTTGCTCTGGGCGCTCGGGACGCTGATGTTGCGGCGCGCGCACCTGACGCTGCCGGTGGAAACGCTGACGGTGTGGATGATGATGCTTGCCAGTGTCTGCCTGTGGGGCATCGCCTGGATGAGCGAGCCTTGGCCGAGCTGGCGGTTTTCTGCGGCGATGTGGACCAGCCTGGCCTATGGTGCCTTCGTCAACTATGGCTTTGCCCAGGTCATCTGGTCGGGCTTGGCCCGCAATCTGCCGCCCACCACCAGTGCCATGAGCATCATGGCCGTGCCGATGGTCGGTACCCTGGCGGCCACCGTCATCGTCGGCGAATGGCCGCACTGGCAGGATTTTGTCGCCATTGTGTTCGTGATGGCCGCGATTGCTGCCGTCTTGCTTCCTTCCCGTCAACCCAAACCATTGACACCATCCGCATGAAACTCAATCTCATTCTGGCGCGCGCGCGCAACGGCGTCATCGGCGTCAATGGCCAGTTGCCCTGGCGTCTGCCAGAAGATATGGCCCATTTCAAGCGTGCCACCATGGGCTCACCGGTGATCATGGGGCGCAAGACCTGGGAGTCCTTGCCCCCGAAGTTCCGCCCCCTGCCGGGGCGGCTTAATATCGTGGTGACACGGCAAGCCGCTTGGCAGGCCGAAGGCGCCCTGGTCGCTCAGGGCCTGCCTGAGGCCTGCGCCCTGTGTCCGCCCGAGAGCACCGCCTGGGTGATTGGCGGCGCCGAGCTGTATGCGCAGGCCCTGGTGCTGGCCGACGCGGCGCTGGTGACCGAAATCGAGGCCGACTTTGAAGGCGATGCGTTGGCGCCGGCGTTCGGGCCGGAGTGGGTGCAGGGCGCGCGCGAGCGCCAGGTCGCCGCTTCGGGTTTACATTTCAGCTTTGTCACCTATCACCGCCGCAGCGCGGCCTTGCAAGTTTAATTTTGATAGCTGTAAACCAAATGAATACGGGGGCTAGGGCCCAACTTGATCCAATATATTCTTCATTATGAAACTCGCCACCTGGAACATCAATTCGCTCACCGTGCGCTTGCCGCAGGTGCTGGACTGGCTGGCCGCCAACCCGGTCGATGTGCTGGCGCTGCAAGAGCTCAAGCTGACCGACGACAAGTTTCCGTTTGACGCCTTCACGCAGGCCGGCTACTTAGCCCAGTGTTTCGGCCAGAAGACCTACAACGGGGTTGCGCTTCTCACCCGCGCCCCCGCTACCGACATGGTGAAAAACATCCCCGGCTTTGACGACGAGATGGCGCGCTCAATCAGTGCCGATGTGAAGGGCATCCGTGTCATCGGCGCCTATTTTCCCAACGGCCAGGAGCCGGGTTCCGACAAGTTTGAATACAAGATGGCGTGGCTCAAGGGCCTGCGCGACTGGGTCCGTGCCGAGCTGATCAAGCATCCCCAACTGGTGCTATTGGGCGACTACAACATCACCTTCGACGATGCCGATGTGTGGGACCCGGTGGGTCTGAAAGACACCATCCATTGCACCGAAGAAGAGCGTTACCAACTGCGCGCGCTGATCGCGCTGGGCCTGCATGACGCTTACCGCCTGTTTGCGCAGCCCGCCAAAAGCTATTCGTGGTGGGATTACCGCAACGCGGCCTTTCGCCGCAACCAGGGGCTGCGCATTGACCACATTCTGGTCAGCAACGCACTCAAGCCCTTGGTGACCAGCTGTGTGATTGACAAGAGCCCGCGCAAGAACGAACGCCCCAGTGACCACGCGCCCGTGGTGGTGACGCTGGCGGACGTTGCAAAGATTTGATTGTTCTTGTATTGATAGCTGCAGAGGAAGGCTGGACGGGGGCTAGAGGGATAAATTGCATAAGTTTTTTTGTTTTTCAGTGACTGCGGCACGCAGTCAATTCTTTATCTATTTTTCCCCCACTCACTCCCCCAACCCCTCTCTCGCCCCGCCGGGCGAAAGAGGGGAGCTTCATTTGGCCGCGTCTTTGTAGGTGGGAACTTTGCGCTCCACGGCGCGCTGGCCTCAAAGTGAAGGCAACGCAGCGACCGGTCGCCCTAGCCAAATTCGGCGTCGCATCAGCTGGCTTGCCCTGGATTTCTCGGTTCGTCGTCCAGAAACACTTCACTCAGATCAAACAGATCCAGCGCGACCCCAACGCCAGGCGGCGCGTGTACCTCCCACCTTCAAAGACGCAGCCAAATGGGGCTGTTCGCTCCCTCTTTCGCCCGGCGGGGCGAGAGAGGGCGGGGGGAGTGAGTGGGGAAAAAATAACTGAGGAAAGCAGCGTCCGAGAAGCCACGGTGACAGCATAAAGCCCAA
>NZ_JAAFHA010000031.1 GCF_010365055.1 Rhodoferax sp. | reverse complement strand
TTCTTGCTCGTCATGACTTTCAGTCTCCTTGGAAAACTCCAAGACTGCCGCGTTATCGATCAACGTTCAAGATGGGTTCGCCGCGCGTTTACGCCAAAGTAAGTGCCATTCGTGTTAAGCATTCGTTTGAGAATTTCTGGAGTATGCCTAGCGCAGACGCAGGTCAAGCTGCAAGGGTTGTATGCCAAGCCCGCATGCGTCTCAAGTACGGTAACTGATGAATAACGGTATCAGGAAAATGGCGTGATTCAAATCGGTTGACCCTTTTCGCATGGCCATCGGTTGAGTCATAGCCATCCAAAATTCAGATTTTTCGTGTTACCCAAAAACTTTACTTTTTGAACCACGCCGGTAACAGCCAAGTTCAAAAGTTGGCAGACCAACTCTGCACGTCAAAGCCCCAGGGGATAACAACCAGCACCAAAGCCGACTACAAGGGGTATACGTCTTAGGCAGGAGGGCACATTGGCTGTTGAGTTGGAAAAATTTCAGAGCGAATCTCCAATTTTATTCAGTGCCAAAAAAAAGACCGCTGCGCTTGGTGGCGACTGCACATCACCGCTTGACCTGGTTCGATGCTCTGTGGGTTCAGCCAGTGGGCGAGGTGGAGTACTAACAGACCCAGCAGCCAGGAGGCTGGCGCGCGAAGAAAGCCACGAACAGCAGCAGAAGTTCCAGATTGGAATCCGGGCGCTGGACTTGCAGGATTCGAGGCCAGGTCTTAATACAAAGCCGAATAACAGGGGCTGTGGCACGTGCCGACCCGGTTACGCCGTGGGAATTCAGACACGCCAAGCGTTCATTTTTATTGAATCGCTATTGTTTTGATAGCTGTTTACGCAGGTTATACGAGGGCTAGAGGCCTATTTGGCATATAAATAGTGCTGCGCAGGTGCTCAATCAGCTACCGCGAAGGCGGCAGGCAATGACGATGTTTCGGCGTGCCAGCATGGCGACCACCGCCACCAGCGCGGTCATGCCAGCCGTTCTGCCCCGGCGCGTTGCACGCTTCGTGGCAGCCCGACCGGCATCACCGCTTTACTATGTTCGATGTCCTGTGGAGCTGGTTAGTGCGCACGGTTCGGCTTCACCATGCGCAGGTGCTGGGGAGGTACATCGCCAGTGCTTCGCAAGTGTCAATCAGTGCGCTGGCGCAGACATGGTGTCGGCTCGCTGGCGCATCGTGCTGGCACCCCATAGCCAGCAGCGTGACCATGTGCCCCCGTGAGTCGCTGCGCTTTGTCACAGAGGCACATCGTCACTTACGCCAGATCGTGAAGCCGGTTGTGTCAGCCAGCCGCAAAGGCTGGGTACAGCCATTGCAGAGTTACACCAGAGTCAAAGCATGTGCTTCGCAGGTGTCAATCAGAGCGCTGTGGCGCTGGGTGTTGGCCTCGGCTCGCTGCGCATCGTGGCTGGCACGCAAGTTCCACCGCCTGGGGTGCGCCCCCGTTCCAGAAAATGACATAACGCCGCACTGCCTCCAGTGTGCGCCAGTCACTGCGCTAAAGCTCCGTTTGGTGGCACCCACCGCTGGCGCGCCCTGCGGGTGTAGGCAGCAGGCGTTATGTCAAATTCTTCCACTGGAGAGCGGTCGCCCGCCGTCGGTGCTCCCCGGTCACTGCGTGCCCTACGCACCGCCGTCAGCCGCCCTGATGGTGTGCTGGCACCTAGGCATTAGTCAGGCGCTGCGCGCATCGTTCTGGCTTGTGGCCTGCGGCCATGTATCTGGTGTGTGCCCCGCCCACCCGTGGGCCTTGCCTGCTTCGCGGCATCGGCAGCGCGGTCTGCCCGTCCGCCCCCAAGGGGCTCCCTCAGAACCGCGCTAAAACCTGGGAGATAAGCGGCGCTGACGCGCCGCCACCCAATGCACACTGTCGATTTATGGAGTTGCGCCTCCTCACTGTGGTGTTTGGGCGACAAGACGGCATTTATTTTCCAGGATCAAAGTGCCACGTTTTGATCTCAGTGCTAGCCCGGTGCTAGCCCAAAAAAAATCCGCTACGGTTTAGGTAGCGGATTTTCCTTTATTTCATTGGTGCCGGAGAGATGAATCGAACACCCGACCTTCTCATTACGAATGAGCTGCTCTACCGACTGAGCTACACCGGCTAATCACCAAGTTGGCAATTATAGCGGGCTACTTACGCCTCACTGTAATAACGGGCAATGCGTTCCACTTCATTTTTGGAGCCCAAAAACACGCTCACGCGCTCGTGCAGTTTGGTGGGTTGAACGTCCAGAATGCGCTGTTTGCCGGTGCTGGCGGCGCCGCCGGCTTGTTCGATCAGCCAGCCCATGGGGTTGGCTTCGTACATCAGGCGCAGCTTGCCGGGTTTTTCGGGCTCGCGTTGGTCCCAGGGGTACAAGAAGACCCCGCCCCGGGTCAGGATGCGGTGCACGTCGGCCACCATGCTGCCGACCCAGCGCATGTTGAAGTCTTTGCCGCGCGGTCCATCCTTGCCTTGCAGGCATTCATCGATGTAGCGTTTCACCGGGGTGTCCCAATGGCGCATGTTGCTCATGTTGACGGCAAATTCCTGGGCGTCATCAGGCACACGCATATTTTCTGCGGTCAGGATGAAGGAGCCTTGCTCACGGTCCAGGGTAAACATGGCGACGCCGTCCCCCACCGTCAGCACCAGCGTGGTTTGTGGTCCGAACACGCAGTAACCGGCGGCGACCTGCTGGTGGCCGGGTTGCAAAAAGTCTTGCGCCGATACCCCCGGGCCCTCTGGCTTGATCAGCACGCTGAAGATCATGCCAATGCTCACGTTGACGTCGATGTTGCTGGAGCCGTCCAGCGGGTCAAACATCAGCAGGTATTCGCCTTGCGGGTAACGGTTGGGCACGATGTAGATGCCGTCCATTTCTTCGCTCGCCATGGCGGCCAGATGACCGCCCCATTCGTTGGCTTCGATCAGCACTTCGTTGGCAATGATGTCGAGCTTTTTCTGCATCTCGCCTTGAATGTTCTCGGTCTCGGCGCTGCCCAGTCCGCCACCCAAGGCGCCTTTGTTGACGGTCAGGCTGATGCGCTTGCAGGCGCGTGCCACCACTTCGAGCAGCAGGCGCAACTGGGCGGGAATGTGGCCGTCCATGCGTTGCTGCTCGACCAGATAACGGGTGAGGGAAATTCTTTTATTCACGGACACTCCTTGAACAGTAAAGCGGGATGGATCGGGCGGGACTCAGTCGGCCAGCGCGCGGCTGACGACTTCGCGCACATCGTTGCTCAAGTCGGCCTTGTCGGCGACGCGTTCAATCGCCTGGCGGGCTGAACTGCGATAGGGCTCTGCCAGTTTTTTCCAGCGGTCCAGTGCACGCGCCAGGCGGGCCGCCACCTGCGGGTTGATGCGATCGAGCTCCAGCACCCGCTCGCTCCAGAACACATAACCAGCGGCATCCGCGCGGTGGAAAGCACCCGGGTTGGCGCTGCAATAGCTGAAGATGACGCTGCGCGCCCGGTTCGGGTTGCGCAGATTGAAGTCCGGGTGCTTGAGCAACTGGCGCACCGCCGGCAGAACTTGGCCACCCCGGTCGCAGGCGCCGGCTTGCAACGCAAACCATTTGTCCAGCACCAGTTCTTCGTTTTTGAACTGGTTATGAAACTGGGCCAGCGCTGGTTTGGCAAGTTCGTGACCGCTGTTGACCAGGGCGTTCAAGGCATTGAAGCGGTCGGTCATGTTGTCGGCGTCCTTGAAGCGCTGGTAGGCCTTGCCCGGCCACACGTTGTCGCCGCTGTCCCGGGCCGCCAGACACAATTGCGTCAACGCCAGCCCAGTCAGGGCACGGCGCCCTGACGACACCGTGTCGGGACGGTAGGCACCGTTGTTGGCGTGGGCTTCAAACGCCCACTGCCAATCGGCGGCCAGCGCGCAGGCCAGTTGCGCGCGCATGGCTTCGCGCACGGCGTGGATGCGTTGTGGGTCCACCACGTCGAGCTGCTCGGCGATATAGGTCTTGGAGGGCAGGGTGAGCACCAATTCCTTGAAAGCGGCGTCCAGTTCGGGGTGGCGCAGCACGGCTCGCATCGCCTCAACATAAGCATCATTTAGCACGCTAGCCCCCGTCAATAGAGCGTCACCAGCTATCAATTGAATAGCGCTGCGTAGCGCCAGCCGTTGCCCGGCTTCCCAGCGGTTGAACGGGTCGGGATCAAAGGCCAACAGGGTCAGCAACTGCGCGTCGCTGTAGTCAAAGTCCAGCAGCACGGGCGCGCTAAAGCCACGCAGGATGGAGGGCACCGGTTCCTCGGTCACGTTGACGAAGGTGATGGACTCTTCAGCCTGCGTCAAGACCAACAGGTGATGGTCATTGGCTGTGGTGTTGCCCTCCTGCAACTGCAGGGGCAGGCTGGCGCCGCTGTGGCCGACCAGCCCCAGGCTGACCGGAATCACAAACGGTTCCTTGTTGTCCTGTCCCGGTGTGGCCGGGCAACTCTGACTGAAATTGAGCGTGTAGGTCTGCGCCGCGGCGTCATAGTTCCCTTTGGCCTGCAGGCGCGGCGTGCCGGCCTGGCTGTACCAGCGCTTGAATTGCGGCAGCAGTTTGGACAGGGCGGAGTCGGGGTTGGCGTCGGCAATGGCTTGGGCAAAATCGTCGCAGGTGACCGCGCTGCCGTCATGGCGCGCAAAGTACAGCGTGATGCCTTTGGCAAAACCTGCGCGGCCCACCAGCGTCTGCATCATGCGCACCAGCTCGGCGCCTTTTTCATAAATGGTGACGGTGTAGAAGTTGTTGATCTCGATGTAGCTGTCGGGGCGCACCGGGTGCGCCATCGGGCCGGCGTCTTCGGGGAACTGGGCGGTGCGCAGCACGCGCACGTCTTCGATGCGCTTGACTGCGCGGCTTGAGGCGTCAGCGCACAGGTCCATGCTGAATTCCTGATCGCGGAACACCGTCAGGCCTTCTTTCAGACTGAGTTGAAACCAGTCGCGGCAGGTGATGCGGTTGCCGGTCCAGTTGTGAAAGTATTCATGCCCGACCACGCTTTCGATGTTGGAAAAATCCGCATCGGTGGCGGTGGCCTGGTTGGCCAGCACGTACTTGGTGTTGAAGATGTTCAGGCCCTTGTTCTCCATGGCGCCCATGTTGAAGTCGCTGGTGGCCACAATCATGAAGCGTTCCAGGTCCAGCGGCAGGCCAAAGCGGGCTTCGTCCCAGACTACCGACGCCATCAGCGAGTTCATGGCGTGCTCGGTCTTGTCCATGTCGCCGGGGCGCACATAGACCTGCAACAAATGCTCTTTGCCCGCGCGCGAGCTGATGCGCTGCTCGCGGCAGACCAGTTGGCCCGCCACCAGCGCAAACAGGTAGCAGGGCTTTTTGTGCGGGTCGACCCAGGTCGCAAAGTGGCGGCCTTCGTTGCCTGTGCCTTCCAGGGCACCCGAGGCCACCAGGTTGCCGTTGGACAGCAACACCGGGTATTTCTGCTTATCGGCGCGCAGCGTCACCGTGTAGCTGGCCATCACATCGGGGCGGTCCAGAAAATAGGTGATGCGCCGGAAACCTTCCGCTTCGCACTGGGTAAAAAACGAGTCGTTGCTGACGTACAGGCCTGACAAGCTGGTGTTCTTTAGCGGCTCGCAGGTGGTGAAGATTTCCAGTTCAAACGAGCCTTCGGGCGGCAGGTTTTCCAGCACCAGCTTGCCGCCATCGAGCTTGAACGAGGTGCCTTGGCCATTGACCAGCACGCGCGCCAGGTTCAGCGTTTCACCGTCGAGCCTCAAAGGCTGCACCGGCACGTCCGCGTTGCGACGCAGCGTCATTTTGTTGAGCACGCGGGTCTTGGCCGGGTCCAGGTCAAACGTCAGGTGCACGCTGTCGATCCAGAACGCCGGGGCGCTGTAGTCGGCGCGGCGAATCACCGTGGCCGGGCCGTTTGAGTCACGAAGTTGCAACATGCAGATTCTCCAGAAATTTTGAGTTCATCAGTTCGTTGTAGTCGCGCACGCTGGCGAGCACGTGGGCTCCGGCCAGCTGCGCCGGGGTGTGGGTGCTACAAATGGCCACGGCGCGCATGCCGGCGCGGCGTGCCGCTTCAATGCCAAAAGGCGAGTCTTCAAAGACAATACAGGCGCTAGCCCCCGTATCCATTCGCTTTGCCGCTTCTAAAAATATAGCGGGCTCGGGCTTGCCGGGCAAGCCTTCGTCGCCGCCCACAACGGCGTGCGGCGCGCTGGGCAGTTGCAGGTGCGACAACACAAAGGCAATGTTGTCCTGGTCGCCAGCGGTGCCGATGCCCACTTTCAAGCCCTTGGCCAGCGCCTGCTCCGAGAAGGTCTTGAAGCCAGCCACCTCGGTGAAGATGGGGCCGAACAGCTCGCGGTAGAGCCGCTCTTTATCGGCAATCAGTGTCCACGCCTCGTCGTCGGGCATGTCCCGTTGAAACAGTTCGCGCATGCACTCGGCCCCGTTGCGTCCGGTGGTGCGGCGCATCAGGTCAGGCATATCAATGCTCAAGCCGTGTTGCGCTGCAAACGCCTGCCAGCTTTGCGCGTGGCTGGGCATGGAGTCGATCATGGTGCCGTCCATGTCGAAAATCAGGGCCTGGACCGCAGGCAGCGTTGCGCTTGAATGCGTCATCAAACGCCCATCTTCAAGGAAGCTTGAATAAACGGGTCCAGATCGCCGTCCAGCACTTTCTGCGTGGCCGATGTTTCATAGTTGGTGCGCAGGTCCTTGATGCGGCTGTTGTCCAGCACGTACGAACGGATCTGGTGGCCCCAGCCAACGTCGGTCTTGGTGTCTTCGAGCTTTTGCTGCTCCGCCAGTTGCTTGCGCATCTCCAGGTCGTACAACTTGGAGCGCAGGCGCTTCCAGGCGATGTCGCGGTTGCCGTGCTGACTGCGCCCGTCCTGGCATTGCACCACGGTATTGGTGGGGATGTGCGTCAGGCGCACGGCAGAGTCGGTCTTGTTGATGTGCTGACCGCCGGCACCGCTGGCGCGGTAGGTGTCGACCCGCACGTCAGACGGGTTGATGTCGATCTCGATCGAGTCGTCGATCTCCGGGTAGACAAACACCGAGGCGAACGAGGTGTGGCGCCCACCGGAGGAGTCAAACGGGCTCTTGCGCACCAGCCGGTGCACGCCGGTCTCCGTGCGCAGCAGGCCAAAAGCGTATTCGCCTTCAATCTTGATGGTGGCGCCCTTGATGCCGGCCGTGTCACCGGGGGTTTCGTCTTCCAGCGTCGTCGTGAAACCCTTGCGCTCGGCGTAGCGCAGGTACTGGCGCAGCAGCATGCTGGCCCAGTCGCAGGCTTCGGTGCCGCCCGCGCCGGCCTGAATGTCCAGAAAGCAATTCAGGGGGTCGGCCGGGTTGTTGAACATGCGGCGGAACTCGAGCCCTTCCACCAAGGCGGCCAGCCGCGCAGTGTCGGCCTCGATGGTGAGCAGGCCGGCTTCGTCGCCGTCCTCCTTGCTCATCTCGAACAGTTCGCTGTTGTCAGCGAGTTCACGCGCCAGGTCGGTCAGTGTGATGACCACACCATCGAGCGCTTTTTTCTCGCGGCCCAACTCCTGGGCGCGCTTGGGGTCGTTCCAGACGGTCGGGTCTTCGAGCGAGGCGTTGACGGTTCTCAGGCGTTCAGCTTTGGCATCGTAGTCAAAGATACCCCCGTAAACTGAGCGCGCGTGCGCTCAAGTCGGAGAGTTGGGCGCCGATGGCGTTGATGCGTTCTGCTTCGATCATGGTGGTGGCCTGTGAATTCAATTGAAAATAATTGTGTATTTTCTCATGCCACCCCGCCACCAGGCCTGGCGCCGCCACAACACCCCTTCAGCGCCCCGGATCGCCCTGCAAACTGGCTCTAACTCACTTGCCGAACAGTCCCTTGAGCGCCCGGCCCACATCAGGCAGGCCGGGAATGGCCGGTGTGTTGGATTTCGCTGGTTCCGCCCCGGGTTGAGGTGTGTCTGGGCGACTCTGCGGCCGGTTGGACGCACCGTCCTCACCGAGCATGGCCATGGACACGGATTTGACGCGTACCTTGGCGGCCCATTCGGGCTCCCAGGCGATGCGTTTGTCCGTGGGGCGGGGCGGATACGCCAGGTTGAGTTCCTGCCCGTAAGCGATGCCACGCAGCATGGCGCCTTGCGCCTTGGCAAAGATGCCGGCCGGAATGGCGCAGCGGGTCTGGCTGGCGGGCAACAGCACTTTTTCTTTCAGCCACTGGTCCACATTGGCATTGCTGGCGTAGTCCATCAAGCCCCAGCCGGGCTCGGGCACGTCAGAAGAACTCCAGATCACCATCTCCGCTTCGCCCGCGTTGTCGCTGCCACTCATGGCGTTCAGAAAATAGGCGCGCGCTGTGGGCAGACCGGGCCAGCTGACCTGGGTGGCGCTGGCACCGCTGCCCTGGGTGCTTAGTGCCAGTTTGGGCATGAAGTCTTGCGCCTGGCCAACGGCAAACTTGAAGCTCGCGGGCAGGCCCTCGCCCGACAAAGCGTGTTGCCCGGTCAAAGACGCGCTGGCGGGCACCTTCTGGCGCTGCTTCTCGTTCGGCCAGACGGCATGGCCCGGCGTTGCCTTGGCGCCGCTGTCACGCACCGCGCGGCCCATCATGAATTTGCCGTAGTCCGGGGCCTCGGTCTTGGCAAAGTCCAGCACCCGGGGCTGGCCCGGGCGCACGGTCTCGCTGCATCCCCAGTAAAACAGGATGCGGCCCTTGGGGCGCTCGGGCATGTCGTCGACACTCTCGCGCCCGGGTTGACGCGCGCTGGGTTGCGCCTGCACCGGCAGCAAGAGCAGGCTCGGGCCCATGTTCTGGCCGGCTGGTATCGTTTGGGTGGCCTCGGTCCCGGCTGGTTTGCGCTGCGTCACGACCGCCAGATCGAGCCAGCGCCCCGGCATCATGCCGCGCGTGGCGCCAAAGCTCACACCCCCCATACCCGGCATCCCGGTCATGCCGCCCATCAGGCCGCCCAGCGCCCCCATGTCCGGCAGGTCGGGCATCTCGTCCATGCCGGCCATGGACATCGTGGCGACATCCATCCAGTACTGCGCCACCGGGGGCTTGACCACCTGGGTCTGCGCCCAGGCGTTGACACCTGGCACCAGCGCCGCGCAAGTCAGGGTCAGGGCGAGGGGCGCCACGCGCGCACTGCACGATTGCAAAAACAACAGCCTTGTTTTCATGGACAAACTCCGCAAAGTGATGGAGGCAGGAGGGATAAAAAATCAGCCTACCACCGGGCGTCTGTGGGTGTTATTGATATTTGTCGTGATCGCGCCGCCATGGGCTCATAAAAAGCGTTCGATCAGTTCGGCCAGCTGCTGCGGCTGGTCGTGGTGCAGCATGTGGCCGGCGTCCTCAATGCGGGCGATTTCCAGTTGTGGCACCACGCGCAGCCGTTCGTGGTGCTCGGCCAGCGTGAACTTGCCTTTCCACCATTGACCCATGCTGTCGTCTGATGCCTCGACCATCAACACCGGCATGCTGATGCGCGCATAAATGGCCTGCACTTCCTCGACCCGGTAGAGCTGCGCGTGCGACACCTTGTGCGCCGGGTCGCCCAGGATCGCCCATTTGCCCTGCGCGTCTTGCCGCGCCCAGTGCTGCGCCAGCCAGTTGGCCTTGTCCGCGCCCAGGCGCGGGTTGGTCTTCATCAGGCGGCGCGCCACACCGCCCACGGTGTCATAGGCCTTGAGCGCCATCTCACCGCGGTGCAGCTTCTTCAAGTCATCCATCCAGTGGGCATAGCGGCCCGGAGCTTCGTCCGGCGTGGTGGCGGGCATGCCAAAACCTTCCAGATTGACCAGGCGGCGGATGCGCTGCGGGCGCACGCCGGCGTACAGCATGGCCACATTGCCGCCCATGCTGTGACCGACCAGATTCACCTGGCTGTGCGGCGCGTAATGGTCGAGCAGAAAGTCGAGATCGGCCAGGTAGTCGGGAAACCAGAAGTTGTCCACGCCGCCCGAGGGCGTCAGGCCATAACCGCGCCAGTCGGGTGCGATCACGTAATGGTCATGGCTGAGCGCATCCACCACAAACTGGTAGCTCGCGGCCACATCCATCCATCCATGCACGATCACCAGCGGCGTCTTGTCAGGGGACGGCTCGCCCCACACCCGCACGTGGTACTGCAGATTGCGGATCGGGACAAACTCGCTATGAGAAATTCTTTTGACTTGGTACATTTGCTCGATGATAAGGAGACCTGCCATGCGCGTCAGTCAAGCCAGCGACAAATTTCCGGCCCCGTCCGTCCAAGCCTACCAGCGGCTGCACAACAACTTCAGGTGGCAGGTGCCCGAGCAGTTCAACATCGCGCAGGTCTGCTGCGGGCGCTGGGCCGCGCAGCCTGATGCTTCCGAAAGAGTAGCTATTCAGGCATACCCTACGGGGGCTGGCGGCCAGTTTTATACCTATTCTGAACTGCAGACGCAGGCCAACCGCTTGTCCAACGTGCTCACGGTGTTGGGGGTAGGGCGGGGCGACCGGGTGGCGATTGTGATGCCGCAGTGCTTTGAGACCGCCGTGGCCTATATGGCGGTGCTGCAAATGGGCGCGGTGGCCATGCCACTGTCGATGCTGTTTGGCCCGGAGGCGCTGGAGTTTCGCCTGCATGACAGCGAAGCCGTGGTCGCTATTGCTGCGGCCAGTGCGCTGGAGGGCTTGCAGGCGGTGCGCGCGAGCTGCCCCGTGCTGGCTTACGTCGTCGGCGTGGGTAGCGTGGAGAGCACCCAGGGCCGCGCCGATGTCAATTACGCGCTGGCGCTGGCGCAACGAGACGCGCACTTCACGCCGGTCGCCACGCTGGCCGAGGAGGCCGCGGTGCTGATCTACACCAGCGGCACCACCGGGAACCCGAAGGGGGCTTTGATTCCGCACCGCGCACTGATCGGCAACTTGAGCGGCTTTGTCTGTAGCCAAAACTGGTTTGGCTTTGATCCAGTCGCCAAGCCCGCCAGCAGCGCGGGGCCAAGCGATTTGCCGCGGGGCTCAAGCGCCATCTTCTGGAGCCCGGCCGACTGGGCCTGGACCGGCGGCCTGATGGATGCGCTGTTGCCCACGCTCTACTTTGGCCGCCCGATCGTGGCCCACAACGGCCGCTTCAGCCCGCAAACCGCGCTGGAGCTGATGCGCGACTGCGGCGTGACACACACCTTCTTGTTCCCGACCGCGCTCAAGGCCATGATGAAGGCTTATCCGGGCAGCGCGCAGCAAACCGTGCGCCAGCAGTTCACGCTACAGCTGCAAGCCATCATGAGCGCGGGCGAGGCCGTGGGCGACGCCGTCTTTGACTACTGCCGCCAGCAACTCGGCGTGACGGTGAACGAGATGTTTGGGCAGACCGAGATCAACTACATCGTTGGCAACTGTGCGACCCAGTGGCCACCGAAACCGGGCAGCATGGGCATGGGCTACCCCGGCCACTGGGTGGCGGTGATTGACGAGGCGGGCGCTGAGTGCCCAGTCGGGGTGGCGGGTGACGTGGCTTTGAACCGGTTTGACCGGCATGGTGATGCGGACCCGATCTTCTTTTTGGGTTACTGGAAAAACGAGAGTTCAACCCAGGCCAAGTTCACTGGCGACTGGTGCCGCACCGGCGACTTGGCGTTGCGTGACGCCGACGGCTACCTCTGGTTCCAGGGCCGCTCAGACGACGTTTTCAAGGCCGCCGGCTACCGCATCGGACCTGGCGAAATCGAGAACTGTCTGGTCAAACACCCGGCCGTGGCCAATGTCGCCGTGGTGCCCAAGCCCGACCCGGCGCGCGGTACCGTCGTCAAGGCCTACGTCGTGTTAGCTCCTGATTGTCTAGCTTCTCGTCCTTTAGATACGGGGGCTAGAGCCGAGTTTGATCTAAAACTGGTGGCTGTGTTGCAGTCCCACGTCAAGGGCATGCTGGCGCCTTATGAGTACCCCAAGGAGATTGAATTCATCGATGCTCTGCCCATGACCAGCACCGGCAAGGTGCAGCGGCGGGTGTTGCGGCTGCAGGAAGAGGAGAGGGCCAGACTGCTGGCGGGCTGAAGTGCGGCAGCAGGAGAAGCCGTAAACTTGTGGCTGTATCAATGACGCACTTTCGCCACAGCATGAAAACCATTCAACTTGGGTCGAGCGACCTGTCCGTGACCCCGATCTGCCTGGGCACCATGACCTTTGGCGAGCAAGTCGATGAGGCGACCGCCTTTGCCATCCTGGACCGCTCGCTGGAGCGCGGGGTCAACTTTTTGGACACGGCCGAGATGTACGCCGTGCCGCCGCGCGCCGCCACCTTCAATGCCACTGAAATCATGCTTGGCCACTGGCTGGCCCAGCGCCCCGGTGCGCGGCAAAAGCTGGTGCTGGCCACCAAGGTGGCAGGCCCGGCGCGCAGCATGCCGTGGATCCGCGGCGGCAGCCCGGATTTGACCGGCGCGGACATCATCAGCGCCTGCGACGGCAGCTTGAAGCGCCTGCAAACCGATGTGATTGACCTGTACCAGATTCACTGGCCGGTGCGCTCGGTGCCGGCGTTTGGCGGTATCTATTACGAGCCTGCCAGTGGCGATGAGGGCACGTCCATGCACGCCCAATTGGAGGCGCTGCACACGCTGGTGCAAGCGGGCAAGGTGCGCGCGGTGGGCTTGTCCAACGAAACGCCTTATGGCGTGCATGAATTTGTGCGCCTCGCCGAGCAATTCGGTTTGCCGCGCGTGGCCACGGTACAAAACGCGTATTGCCTGCTGAACCGCAGCGTGGAAAACGCGCTGGACGAAACCATGCACCGCCTCAAGGTGTCGCTGCTGGCGTATTCGCCGCTGGCTTTTGGGCTGCTGACCGGCAAGTACGACGATTCGGGCTTGACCGGCCCGCAGGCGCCAGCACAGGCCCGCATCACCAAATATGAATCGACCCGCAAGCAGCGCTGGGGCCGCCCGGAGGCTTTGATAGCAGCACGGCGCTACAGCGCGCTGGCCCGTGCGCACGGCTTGACACCGACGCAGTTGGCGCTGGCCTTTTGCTACACCAAATGGCAGGTGGCCAGCACCATCATTGGGGTGACCTCGGTGGCGCAGCTGGATGAGTGTCTGGATGCCTGGGGCACCACGCTCAGCCCTGAATTGTTGAAACAGATCGATGCCCTGCGATGGGAACTGCGCGACCCGGCGCAATGATTCCACTTCTACTTCAATGCGATACGTCGTTGCCCCGCTTTACCGTGCTAAAGCACTGTCTAGAGCGGTCCGCCTGGTCTCACATCGAATTAGAAATGGAATGAGGTAGCCAAGATGGCGAAGCACGTCAGCCTGACCCCCGCCACCCAACTGCTCAAGAGCCGCAAGGTGGCGTTTACCGAGCATCCGTATGAGTACCTGGAGCACGGGGGTGCGCTGCACAGTGCGGCTGAGTTGGGTTGGGACCCGTTTCACGTGGTTAAAACCCTCATCATGCAAGACCAGGATGCCAAGCCGCTGGTGGTGTTGATGCATGGCAACCGCAAGGTGTCGACCAAAAATCTGGCGCGGCAAATCGGCGCCAAATCGGTGGAGCCGTGCGCGCCCGAGGTGGCGAATCGGCACAGCGGTTATTTGGTGGGCGGCACCTCGCCGTTTGGCACGCGCCGCGTCATGCCGGTCTATATCGAGTCAAGCATTCTGGAGCTGCCCCAAATCCTGATCAACGGCGGCCGCCGTGGTTACCTGGTGGGGCTGGTGCCGCAGGTGTGCGTGGATTTGCTGGGCGCCAAGCTGGTGCAGTGCGCCTTGGCAGAGGTGCTGACCTGAACCGGAACAGGCGGCCCGGTCTGACACGCTGGCAAAATGGCGCATTGAGCCCAAACAGTTGGGTCTGTAAGGAGTTAATTTGGAATCCATGCAACCATTCTTTCCCCTGGCCGCCACGCTCTTAGGCTACTTGATCGGCTCGCTCTCCTTTGCCGTCATCGTCAGCCGCGCCATGGGCCTGCATGACCCGCGCACTTTTGGCAGCAAAAATCCGGGCGCCACCAATGTGCTGCGTTCGGGCTCCAAGACGGCGGCCATCCTCACCTTGCTGCTCGATGCGGCCAAGGCCTGGCTGCCGGTCATGCTGGTCAAATGGTATGGCAAGCCCTATGGCATGGAAGAGGGCACCATGGCGCTGGTCGGGCTGGCTGCTTTTGTCGGCCATTTGTACCCGGTGTTTTTCAACTTTGCCGGCGGCAAGGGCGTGGCCACGGCGCTCGGGGTGCTGCTGGGCCTGAGCCCGATTCTGGCGCTGGCCACCGGGGCCACCTGGCTCATCATGGCGTACTTCTTTCGCTACGTGTCGCTGGCCTCGCTCACGGCGGCGGTGTTTGTGCCGGTGTATTACGTCTTTGGCGATGGCATGGCCTGGTACCTGAACAAGAGCGTGCTGGCGGCGCTGTGCGTCATGTCGTTGCTGCTCATTTATCGCCATGCCGAGAACATCAGCCGTCTGATCAAAGGCACCGAGTCGCGCCTGGGAAAAAAAGGCAAGGTTGACGCGAAATCATGAAGCTGTGTATTCTGGAAAATGACCTGTTCGACGCCGAACTCGCGGCGCGCTTTGGCGGCTTTGGCGGCATGTTCCAGCGTTTGTTTGCGCAAGCGGGTGCCGACAACTGGACGGTGGAGACATTCAACACCGTGCAGGGGCAGTACCCGGCCTCCTATGACGATTTCGACGCCGTGCTGCTCACCGGCAGCCGGGCCGATTCATTCTCGCAACAGCCCTGGGTGCTGGCGCTGCGCCAGCAGGTGGAGCAACTGCTGCAAGCCAAGAAGAAGCTGCTCGGCGTCTGTTTCGGCCACCAGTTGATCGCCCTGTGCCTGGGCGCTAGAGTCGAGCGCGCGCCGCAGGGCTGGGGCGCCGGGCGCATGCACTACCAGTGGCACACGCCGGCTTGGGCACAGGCGCCGGGCCGAAGCAGCATCGCCCTGTTGGCCAGCCACCAGGACCAGGTGCTTTCGCTGCCCGCCGGCGCCACGCTGCTGGCCAGCAGCGCGTTCTGCCCGGTGGCCGCCTTTACCGTGGAGCAGCACGTGCTGTGCGTGCAGCCGCATCCCGAGTTTGTCGAAGAGCTCAGCGTTTACTTGTTGGACAAGCGGCGCGCCTTGCTGGGGGAAACGCTCTACAGCGCTGCCACTGACAGTCTGGCGCTGGGACATGAGGGCTTGGCAATGGCCCGCTTGATGGTCGGATTTGTCGAAGGCAGTTTGTAACAAATAGGCTTCCAGCCCTTGTCCAATAAGCATGTAAAGCTATCAAAAAGATAGTAATGCGGCTACGGATGGAGCGCGGCATAGGCGCCGAGTTGCAGGATCAAATGGTGGTTCAAGCGGTCGTGCACGCTTGACGTGGGCACGGCGGCCCGAATGCCAGGGCTGCCGCTGGCGCTGCGGTGCAGGCGCGGCGGGTTCAGCCGCATGCCGGCTGGGTTGGTCACGATTGCCAGAATCGGCAGGTTCGGGGTGTCGCTGCGGCGCACCACCACGGCCACCTCCTGGCTGTCCAGGCGCACAAAGGTGCCGGGCGGACACACGCCCACCACGCGCACCAGCACATGACCCACTTCATCGTTCCGGGCAATCGATTGGGTGATGATGGCGCGCGCCGAATCGGTGGCACTGCGGCCTTCACGCGATTTACGTGGGCTGATCATGGCGGCGTAGCGGTCCACCATGCGCAAGATGCGGGCCAGTCGGCGCTCGGGCGGCAGGGCGCGCAGCTCGCCTTTGTCCGTGCTCTCGTCATGGTGCAGCGCCAGCGTTTCGAGCCACAGCGCGTCTTGCACGCCGATGCTGGTGAGCATGGCGACGCCCTGGCTGGCGTGCGTTTGAATGGCCTCTTGTTGCGCCGGGCTGGGCCGCTCCAACTGGCCGGCCAACTGGTCCTGCAGCGCGGTCATCGCCATGTTCATGGTCATGGCCGCATGCACCAGGCTGTCGCGCTCAGTCTGCGGCAATTGGAGCTCCACCGCGATCAGGTGGCACAGCACCGCGCTCACCAGCGCGTGCGAGGCGCTGTAACCCACCGGCGAATTGGTTGCCAGCTGAAACAGCAAATACAGGCCGACATCGGTGTCGCGCACCAGCAGGCCGTGCATCCAGCGGTCGTACTGCCAGACGCGTTTTTCGAACTCCTGAATGCTGGCCGGGCGGCCCAGAATAATGCCCAGGCCCGCCTCCAGATCAGACCACAGGCCGAGCAGGTCTTCGTATTCGTTTTCGGTCTGGACGGTCACGCGCAGGGTCTCAAATGGCCATCAGTCGCGAAAGTTGTCAAAGGTCAGGGGGATATCGGTCATTTCCTTTTTGATCAGGGCCATGGCCGCCTGCAGGTCGTCGCGCTTGGCGCCGGTGACGCGCACCTTTTCTTCCTGGATGGCGGCCTGCACCTTGAGCTTGCTGTCCTTGAGCAGACGCTGGATCTTCTTGGACATTTCGGTCTCGATGCCGCTGCGCACCTTGATGACGCGCTTGACCTTGTCGCCGCCCACCTTCTGCACATCGCCCATGTCCAGAAAGCGCACATCGACACTGCGCTTGGTGAGCTTATTGCGCAGAATGTCTTCGATCTGGGTGAGCTGGAATTCAGCGTCGCCGATCACGGTGATCTCCTTGTCCTTGAGTTCGATCGAGGCGGGTGTGCCTTTGAAGTCAAAGCGGGTGGTGATTTCCTTGGTGGTGTTTTCCACCGCGTGTTTGACGTCGACCATGTTGGCGTCGCAAACGGTATCAAAAGAGGGCATTTGGGTTACTCGATAAATAATTCGTGCGCCCTGAGCCTGTGCAAGAGCGACGCGTTGGGTTCCAGAAAGAGCTTCAACAGGCTCAGCCCGAACGGGAGTGCGGACACTCCCAATGCGACAATCCCGCCATGTTAGTCGAGAAAAATGTTCCCCTGCAGGCTTTCAACAGCTTTCACATCGTGGCCAAGGCGCATGCGCTGGTGCGCATTGCCAGCGAGGCGGACCTGCACGCGCTGCTGGCCGACCCTGTACTACGTGCCAGCCCCAAATTTGTCCTGGGCGGTGGCAGCAACATCGTGCTCACCGGCGACGTCAAAGCCTTGGTGCTCAAAGTCGAGCTCATGGGCCGGCTGCTGCTGATGGAGACCGCCAAAGACTTCATCGTGGAGGCGGGTGCGGGCGAGAACTGGCACGAACTGGTGGCCTGGACGCTGGCGCAGGGCTATGGCGGGCTGGAAAACCTGGCCTTGATTCCCGGCACCGTCGGCGCGGCGCCGGTGCAGAACATCGGCGCTTATGGCGTGGAGTTGCAGGACCGCTTTGACTCGCTCGATGCGATTGACCTGCAAACCGGCCAGGTGTTCACGCTCAACGCGGCGCAATGCGCGTTTGGCTACCGCGACTCGGTGTTCAAGCATGGGCCTGGAACGGCTGCCCTGCCCGATGGCTTGGCGGCTGGTGGCCATCAATTGCTGGGCCTGAAGGACCGATGCGTGATTCTGCGCGTGCGCTTTGCCTTGCCCAAAGCCTGGAAGCCGGTGCTGGGTTATGCCGACCTAGACAAGAAAATCGCGGAGCATGCATGCACCCAGCCGACCGCGCAGCAAATATTTGACTGGGTGTGCCAGATTCGCCGTGCCAAGTTGCCGGACCCGCAAGTCATCGGCAACGTCGGCAGCTTCTTCAAGAACCCAACGGTGACGCCCGAGCAATGCGTCGACATCATTGCGCGCGACCCCAAGGTGGTTCATTACCCCCTGGCCGACGGCAGCGTCAAGCTGGCGGCGGGCTGGTTGATTGACTCGTGTGGCTGGCGCGGCAAGTCGGTCGGCCAGGCGGGCGTCTATGAAAAACAGGCGCTGGTGCTGGTGAACCGCGGCGGCGTCGATAGCCCGTTTGGCGCGACCGGCGGTGAAGTCATGACGCTGGCGCGCGCCATCCAGACCAGCGTCTATGAGCGCTTTGGCATCCGGTTGGAGCCGGAACCCGTGGTGGTCTAGGTTTATTTGACCCTGCGCCGGCGCAAGATTTGCGCCCAGCGTTAAATTCGACGCATGAAAAATGTACTGGTTATCGGTGGCACCGGCTTTGTCGGCACCCAGGTCTGTGAAAAACTGTTGCGCCAGGGCTGGCACGTCACGGTGCCGACCCGACTACGCTCCCATGCGCAGCATCTTCAAGCCTTATCCGGGTTGACGCTGCTGGAACTCGATGTGCACGACGAGGCGGCTTTGATGCAGGCGGTGGCCGGGCAGGATGCCGTGGTCAATCTGGTGGCGATCCTGCATGGCGATCAGGCGGCCTTTGACAAGGTGCACGTGGCCCTGCCGCAAAAGCTGGCGCGGGCCTGCCGGGGTGCTGGTGTCAAACGCGTGGTGCACATCAGCGCTTTGGGCGCGGACGCCCAAGACTTCGAGTCAGCGCCGTCCATGTACCTGCGCAGCAAGGGGCAGGGCGAGGCGGTGCTGATCGAGGCCGCGGGTGCTGGTGCGCAGACAGTCTTTGATCTGACGATTCTTCGACCCAGTGTGATTTTTGGTGCCCAGGACAAGTTTCTCAACGTCTTTGCCCAGCTGCAGAAAGTGTTGCCCTTCATGCCGCTGGCCGGTGCTGGCGCGCGCTTTCAACCGGTCTGGGTGGACGACGTGGCGAGCGCCGTGGCGCTCAGTCTGGCGCAAGAGTATGCGGCAGTGACGCCCTCTGCGGGCGAAGCCAAGATCATTGAAGCCTGCGGCCCAGAGGTCTTCACCTTGAAGCAACTGGTGCAGTTGTCCGCCCAACTGAGCGGGGTTCGTGGGGGGCGTGGTCGCCCCGTCATGGCGTTGCCACTCTGGATCGGTCACGTGCAGGCAGCGCTGATGGCGCTCGCGCCGGGCGAGCCCGTCATGAGTCACGACAATCTGGATTCGATGAAAGTCGACAACGTCGCCAGCGGCAAAGTGCCGGGCCTGCAGTCTTTGGGCATTACGCCCGCCGCATTGCGACCGATTGCGCAGAGCTATCTGAACCAATAGGAGGGACGACGGTCAATTCAGCCTTGCGCTGATGTTTCCTGGATCAAAGGCGTGGTCGGTCCAAGTGCGATTCAAAATGATGTGCTCACTCTTCGAATCTGTGGTCCGCTTTTGACACGGATCATGTACCTACACTCAGCAAGCCCATGGCCCGGCATGCTGCCGATGTAGGGTCAGTTAACGCTTGCCTGACAGGTTCTCAACCCGACGACTGAGCCGGGAGACAGAGTGATTGAGACGGCGATGGGCTGAGCGACCCATCTCAATCGAAAAACTCTTCATCAAGTTTTTTGATCTGAATGGTCTCTTCCACCCGACAGCCAATGTCGAACCTAATCATCAAGCGGGTAAGCAACGGGCCATCTACCAATACGATTCTCTTGCTTAAGAGATCGGCTGTTTCCTTTGCCGCTGGTGAAAAGGCAGACGTGGTCACGAATAGACCTTTGGTCGCCTTGAACCTGTCCAGTGACCCAAAGAAGTCGCGTATTTCCCCGGACGACACCTTACTGTCGGTGTACCGCTTCGCTTGCACGTAAATACGGTCCAAGCCCAAAGCATCCTGATCAATGACGCCGTCCACGCCACCATCACCGCTCTTCCCAAGCGCCTTGCCCGCCTCAATAGCCGATCCGCCATATCCCATGGCGACCAAGAGTTGAACCACCAGTCTCTCAAAGAAGTCAGGCGGTGCTGAAAGTATTTTTGCAAGAAGTTCTGCGCCCAACGACGCAGCGAGTTCTGCATGAGCGGCCCGGATTACTTCGTCCGGGGCGAGATCTTTCAGGCTGGACTGCTCGGGCTGTGGCGTGATCGTGGTTTCATTGCTGGCTGCACGGAAAGCCATGAACTCCGGAAATGTCTCCAAAAATTTGATGCTGATTCGCTCGGGTGGCGCCAAAAGAACTTGCTTGCCTCGTTCACTGGCCTGGAAATACCCACGACGTGTCAGCGTTATAAGTCCTGCTTTGCCAAGGTAACTCTTCGCCCAGTTCACCCGATTGGCGAAAGTAGTCTGCTTGCCTGATGGCAACAATTCGGATAGTTCTTCCTCTGTCAATCCCAATTCATTTCCAATGCGGACCACTACATCTGAAATCCTCACCTCTGCCTCAACAGACGACCTGAGTACTGGAAGCATCAAAGTCTGAAAATCGGGTATCGCCATCGTGTTGACGCCTTTCTTGTATTTGGACGCGTCATTATCTGCACTCAGACAGGACGTCGCATATGCCGGGCAGTTCCCCGCTTTCCCTATTTGCCGGTGTCGTTGGCCAGACTGAGGAAATCCCCATCTTCGCCCAAAGCGAGCAAACCGCTCTTGGCGTAAATCGCGAGTTTGGCGCGGGTGTCCACGATGTCCAGGTTGCGCATGGTCAGCTGGCCGATGCGGTCGGCCGGTGAGAAGGGCGCGTCTTCCACCTTTTCCATGCTCAGGCGTTCAGGCTGGTAGGTGAGGTTGGCGCTCTCGGTGTTGAGCAGCGAGTAGTCGTTGCCCCGGCGCAGCTCCAAGGTGACTTCACCCGTGATGGCGCGTGCTACCCAGCGCTGGGCTGTTTCGCGCAGCATGATGGCTTGCGAGTCAAACCAGCGGCCCTGGTACAGCAGGCGCCCGAGTTTGCGGCCGTTGTCGCGGTACTGTTCAATCGTGTCTTCGTTGTGGATGCCGGTGACCAGGCGCTCGTAGGCGATGAACAGCAGCGCCAGTCCGGGGGCCTCGTAAATGCCGCGGCTCTTGGCCTCGATGATGCGGTTCTCGATCTGGTCGCTCATGCCTAAGCCGTGGCGCCCACCGATGCGGTTGGCTTCCAGCATCAGGCTCACCAGGTCGGGGTATTCGACGCCATTCAGGGCGACCGGGCGGCCCTCTTCGAAGCGCACCAACACCTCTTCGGCTTTGACCTGGCAGTCGTCACGCCAGAACGGCACGCCCATGATCGGGTTGACGATCTTCATGCCGCTGCTCAACTGCTCCAGGTCTTTCGCCTCATGCGTGGCGCCGAGCATGTTGGAGTCGGTGGAATAGGCTTTTTCGGCCGACATCTTGTAGCCAAAACCGTGCGCGGTCATGAACGCCGACATTTCAGCGCGGCCACCGAGCTCGTCGATGAATGCCTGGTCGAGCCAGGGTTTGTAGATTTTTAGCGCCGGGTTGGTCAGCAGGCCATAGCGGTAAAAGCGCTCGATGTCATTGCCCTTGAAGGTGCTGCCGTCGCCCCAGATGTTGACGTCGTCCTGTTTCATGGCCGCGACCAGCATGGTGCCGGTGACAGCGCGGCCCAGCGGCGTGGTGTTGAAGTACGTGACACCGGCGGTGGAGATGTGAAAGGCGCCGCTTTGCAAGGCCGCCAGGCCCTCGGCGGCCAACTGGCTGCGGCAATCGATCAGGCGCGCTTTTTCAGCGCCATATTCCATCGCTTTGCGCGGGATGTCGTCGTAGTCGGTCTCATCGGGCTGGCCCAGGTTGGCGGTGTAAGCGTAAGGCAGGGCGCCCTTGAGCTTCATCCAGTGCAAGGCGGCGCTGGTGTCCAGCCCCCCTGAGAAGGCGATGCCGACCTTTTGGCCAACGGGAATGTTTTGAAGAATGGTGTTTGACATGAAATTGGCCTCTAGCCCACGTCGAATAAGCGTGAGCAGCTATAAAAATATAAGTGAAAAGATCAGATCAACCGAAGTGGCAGATGTAGTGATAGGGCTCGGTGACCCGAATATCAAATTTTGTGTTGCCGGGGATGCTGAATTTGTCACCTGGGTTGGACTTAAGCCACACCTCACTGCCGGGCAGTTTGTACTCACACGAGCCCGCCACGCATTCCATGGTTTCCGGGGCGCCGGTGTTGAAGGTCAAGGTAGCGGGCAGGATCACGCCCACGGATTTTTTTGTGCCATCGGCCAAGGTGACGCCGTGGCTGATGCATTTGCCGTCAAAATAGACGCTGGCCTGGGTGCTGACGGACACGCCGTCGAATTTGGAGGTAATCATGTGGGCAATTTTAAGCGGGGTCTAAAGGGGTCACTCAGCCCAGGCCGGTCACACACTGGTCCGTGCAACGAGTCAGGCCCGAATGCCGGGGGCTCATACGCTTCGCTTTTTGAAATCGCCCCCGACCTCCGGACCTGGCTCGCCGCACTACGCAGCAGGACGAACATGGCAAGCGGTGAGCGGAGTTCTGAACCATTGATGCCAAGGCGTCGCTTGGTTCGCTGCACTGCGATCATTCGCAAGCGGTGAGGGATACCCGGGCGATGGCACCGATTTCAAAAAGCGAAGCGTATGAGGGGCCGGCGCCCGGGTGTCCCTTGCCGCGTCTTACCCAGTTCAAAGGGCAGATCACTAAGCTATCAATCCCAGCCACTGAGCCGCATCAAAACCCACCGTGATTTGGTCGTTGGGCCAAGCAACCACAGGGCGCTTGACCACACTGGGGTGTTCCAGCATCAAGGCTTTGGCGCTCGACTCGTCCACCACAGCAGTGCGGGTGGCGTCGTCGAGCTTGCGCCAGGTCGTTCCTTTGCGGTTGACCAGCGGCTCCCAGCCCACGGCGGCGATCCAGCCTGGCAGTAGTTCAGCGGGAACGCCAAGCTTCTTGAAATCATGAAACACGTGGCTCACCCCATGCTCAGTCAGCCAGCTGCGTGCCTTTTTAACCGTGTCGCAATTGGGAATGCCGAAAACGGTCACCGGCGCAATTGAATTTGAGAAGGAGGGCGTGGCAAGGGTGTTCATGCCCGCATCATGCCACCGGTGCGAACGTGGGCGACAATCGCCCGCTGTATGAAAACCTTGACTGAAAACCTAAAAACATTGCCTGACTGGCTGGCGCATTGCGAGCAACTGCATCCGATCACGATCGACCTCGGCCTGGAGCGCGTGCGCACGGTGGCCGAACGCATGCAAATCCGCTTTGACTGCCCGGTGATTACCGTGGCCGGCACCAACGGCAAAGGCTCGACCTGCGTCATGCTGGAATCCATCTTGCGCCAGGCCGGCTACCGCACCGGGGTCTACACCTCGCCACATCTGGTGCGTTTTGAAGAACGCCTGCGGCTGCTGGGCGAGCCGGTTGATGCTGCACAATTGGTAGCTTCCTTCGCAAGTGTGGAAAGGGCTAGATGCCAAAATGATGCTGAAATATCGCTGACCTATTTCGAGTTTTCCACGCTCGCGATCCTGGACATCATGAGCCGCAGCGGCCTGGACGTGGTGATTCTGGAGGTGGGCCTGGGCGGGCGGCTTGATGCGGTCAACATCATCGAACCCGACTGCGCCATCATCACCAGCGTGGACCTCGACCACATGGCGCTCCTGGGGCCGGACCGCGAGGCCATTGGCTTTGAGAAGGCCGGCATCATGCGCACCGGTCGCCCGGTGGTGGTGAGTGACCCGATGCCGCCCCAGAGCGTGCTCGATCGGGCGCTCGAAGTCGGTGCCGACCTGTGGCAAGTCGGGCGCGACTTCAATGTGTCGGGCGATCGGCAGCAGTGGGCCTGGGCCGGGCGCGGCAGGCGCTACAGCGGCATGGCCTACCCGGCGCTCTTAGGGGCCAACCAGTTGGTCAATGCCGCCGGTGTGCTGGCGGCCCTGACGGCCTTGCGCGAGCGCCTGCCGGTGACGGCGCAGGCGGTGCGCAGCGGTTTTGCCTTTGTCGAGCTGCCAGGGCGCTTCCAGATTGTGCCGGGGCAGCCGACGCTGGTGCTCGATGTCGCCCACAACCCGCATGCGGTGGCGGCGCTGACGGCCAACCTGGACGCGATGGGCTTCTTCCCGACCACGCACGCTGTGTTTGGCGCCATGGCCGACAAAGACGTGGCGTTGATGCTCGAGCGCATCAACCCGGTGGTTGACAAGTGGTATTTCACGGATTTGCCGACGCCCCGGGCTGAATCTGCGGATGCCTTGTTGCGCCAATGGCAGGCCCAAAACACACGCAAAGACGCCAGCGCTGCCACCTACGCCGACCCGCAGCAGGCGCTGCAGGCGGCGATCAGTGCCGCAAACCCCACTGATAGAATTGTCGTCTTTGGCTCGTTCTACACCGTGGGCGGTATTTTGAAGGAAGGGGTTCCCCGCCTTGACGCCCAACACCTGCCCAGCCGTTGACTATCTAGAACCCCCACACCATGGCATTTTTCAAGTTACGCAAGGGCAGCGACGACCGGTCCGCCGCGCCAGCGCCGTCCGAGAGCGTCGAGGTGATGCGCAAGCGCGCCAAATACCGTCTGCTCGGTGCGGCGGTGTTGGTGTTGCTGGGCGTGATTGGTTTCCCGCTGCTGTTTGACAAGCAGCCGCGCCCGATTTCGGTGGACACGCCGATAGAAATTCCAGACAAGAACAAGGTGTTGCCTTTGAGCATCCCGGCGCCGGCGGTGTCGCTTGCCTCCGAGGTTGCCGTTGCTCCGCCTGCAACTGCTGCCAGTGCGCAAAAAACAGAGCAAAAAGACGCTCTGGCCCCCGTAGAATATGAGCAAGTAGCTCCTAAAAAAATAGTTAATGAAGAGCCGCAGGTGAGTAGTCCGCTGCCTGAGCCCGCCACGATCAAAGCCAATGACAAGCCGCTTGCCAAAGCTGCGGTCCAGGCCGGTGACGCAGCCAAGGCGCAGGCGCTACTTGATGGCAAGAGCCTTGCGAGCCCGCCTGATGTCAAAGCTAGCGCGAGCGAGGACCGCTTTGTGGTGCAGATTGGTGCATTTGCCGACGCAGCGCGTGCGCGTGAAGTGAGACTCAAGGTTGAGCACGCCGGTCTCAAGACCTACACCCACGTGGCCAAGACCAAAGACGGGGATCGGACTCGCGTTCGGGTCGGTCCCTTTGGCACCAAGGCGGAGGCGGACAAGGCGGCAGAAAAGATCAAGAAGCTTGATTTGCCTGCGGCCGTGCTGACGCTGTAAGCGTCATCGCACGCCTGTAACGCCCGCCATGCTTGCGCTCGACTGGATTTTTGGCGGGGTGTTGCTGGCCTCTTTGTTGTTGGGCGCTTGGCGTGGCTTGATTTACGAGGTGTTTTCATTGCTGAGTTGGGTCGCGGCCTTTTTGTTGGCCCGCTGGTTGGCGCCGGAGCTCGCCGCCCATCTGCCCATGCCTGACTCGAGCGAGACGGTGCGCTACGCGGTGGCGTTTGTCGTGGTGTTTGTGCTGTCGGTGCTGGTGGGCAGTCTGTTGGCAGCGCTGGTGCAAAAGCTTTTTGCTGCCGTCGGCCTGCGCCCAGCAGACCGGGCGCTGGGGGCCATGTTTGGCCTGGTGCGCGGGGTGCTGCTGTTGTTGCTGGCCACGGTGGTGATCACGATGACACCTTTAAAAACGGACCCGTGGTGGCAGATGTCGGTGAGCGCCGACCTGGCGCAGGCGGCGCTCAGAGGTTTGCAGCCCGTGTTGCCGCCAGAATTTGCAAAGTATTTACCGACGTGATGCGCCTGCCCAGACGTGTGGAGTCGCTTGGTGTGAGCCTTGTCCTGAACTGATTGGAAAACTGCTATGTGTGGAATCGTTGGCGTTGTCAGCAACGCCCCTGTCAATCAACTCATTTACGACGCCCTGTTGCTGTTGCAACACCGCGGGCAAGATGCCGCTGGCATCGTGACGCAGCAGGAGCGCAAGTTCTTCATGCACAAGGCCAAAGGCATGGTGCGCGATGTGTTTCGCACCCGCAACATGCGCTCGTTGCCCGGCAATTGCGGACTTGGCCAGGTGCGCTACCCGACGGCGGGAAACGCCTTCAGTGAAGAAGAAGCGCAGCCCTTTTACGTCAATGCGCCCTTCGGCATTGTGCTGGTGCACAACGGCAACCTGACCAATGCGCACGCCTTGAAAGCCGAACTGTTCAGCAATGACCACCGCCACATCAACACCGACAGCGACTCCGAGGTGCTGCTCAACGTGCTGGCCCATGAGCTGGGAGAAACCACGCGCGGCCTGCCTTTGCGCCCGCGTGATGTGTTTGCCGCCGTGCGCAAGGTGCATCAGCGCATCAAGGGTTCGTATGCCGTGATCGCGATGATTGCTGGCCATGGCGTGCTGGCATTTCGTGACCCCTTTGGCATTCGTCCGCTGTGCATCGGGCGCGGCGATGGCACCGTGTTGCTGGCCAGCGAGTCCGTGGCACTGGAAGGCACCTCGCACAAATTCGAGCGCGACATTGCGCCCGGCGAGGCGGTGTTCATCGACCTGCAGGGCACCGTGCACGCCGAGCAGTGTGCCGAGCATCCGGTACTCAGTCCGTGCATTTTTGAATATGTCTATCTGGCGCGTCCCGACTCGGTGATGGACGGCATCTCGGTCTACCAGGCACGCTTGAATCTGGGTGAAACACTGGCCAAGCGCGTGATCTCCACCGTGCCGCCGAACGAGATTGATGTCGTCATCCCGATCCCGGAGTCGAGCCGCCCCAGTGCCGCGCAACTGGCGCAGCTACTGGGCTTGCCGTACCGTGAAGGTTTTGTGAAAAACCGCTATGTCGGGCGAACCTTCATCATGCCGGGACAGTCGGTGCGCAAGAAATCCGTGCGCCAAAAGCTCAACGTGATCGCCAGCGAATTCAAGGGCCGCAACGTGCTGCTGGTGGACGATTCCATCGTGCGCGGCACCACCTCCAAAGAGATTGTGCAGATGGCGCGCGATGCCGGTGCGCGCAAGGTTTACATGGCCAGCGCCGCGCCGCCAGTGCGCTATCCCAACGTCTATGGCATCGACATGCCCACGCCGGAGGAACTGGTGGCCCACAACCGCACGGTGGAACAAATTCGGGAGTTGATTGGCTGCGACGCGTTGATTTACCAGGACGTCGATGGCATGAAGAAGGCCATAGGTTCCCTCAACCCCGCGATCAAGGGTTTTGACGCCTCCTGCTTTGACGGCGTCTATGTCACCGGCGACATCACGCTCGAAGATATTGCCCGGCTCAACGCCAGCCGGGTTGGCGGTGAGGAAGCGGGCGAAGATAATTCCCGACTGGCGTTGCCCAATCACGAGGAATAGTCATGACGGTCAAAAAAATGCCCGCGCCGTTGCACCCCAACACCTTGGCCGTGCGCACTGCCGTGGACAAAAGCCAGTACGGTGAAAACGCCGAGGCCCTGTACCTGACGAGCAGCTTCGTGCAGCCTGATGCCGAGACGGCAGCGCGCCGGTTTGCGGGTGAAGAAGAGGGCTACACCTATTCGCGTTTTGGCAACCCGACCGTGACCAGCATGGAATTGCGACTGGCGGCGCTGGAGGGCACCGAGGCCTGCATTGGCACGTCCAGCGGCATGGCGGCGATCACGCTGTTGTGCCTGGGGCTGCTCAAGGCCGGTGACCATGTCATTTGCTCGCAAAGCGTGTTTGGCTCCACCATGCGCTTACTGGCAGGCGAGTTCGGGAAATTTGGAGTGCAGACCACTTTTGTCTCGCAGACCGACGTAGCGCAATGGCAGGCAGCAGTGCAGCCCAATACGCGCTTGCTGTTCGCAGAAACCCCCACCAACCCACTGACCGATGTGTGCGACGTTGCCGCCCTGGCCGACGTGGCGCACCGGGCCGGCGCGCTCTTGGCGGTGGACAACTGCTTTTGTTCGCCCGCCTTGCAGCAGCCCATTCGCTACGGGGCTGACGTGATCATTCATTCGGGCACCAAGTACCTTGATGGCCAGGGCCGCGTGATTGCCGGTGCCCTGTGCACGACACAAAAGCTGGTGGATGAAAAATTTATGCCCGTGATGCGCAGTGCCGGTTTCACCTTGTCGGCCTTCAACGCCTGGGTCGTGCTCAAGGGCATGGAGACCCTGTCGATTCGCATGCAGGCCCAAAGCAATAACGCGCTGGCGCTGGCGACCTGGCTGCAGGTGCAGCCGCAAGTCACGCGGGTTTATTACCCCGGTTTGTCGTCGCACCCGCAACACGCGTTGGCGATGCGGCAGCAGTCGGGTCTGGGCGGCGCCGTGCTGTCCTTTGATGTCCAGGCTGCGGACCCGGTGCAAGCGCGGAAACACGCGTTTCATGTGATTGACAGCACCCTGGTGTGCTCCATCACCGCCAACCTGGGCGACACCAAAACCACCATCACCCATCCGGCCAGCACCTCGCACGGCCGCATCACCGAGGCACAGCGCCAAGCCGCCGGCATCGGTCAGGGCCTGATTCGCGTCGCCGTGGGTCTGGAACATATTGACGATTTGAAAGCCGACCTGGCGCGTGGCCTGGTCGGACTGGACACCCTTTGATGACACCAATGACACAAAAAACCCGCACCCGTTTTGCGCCGTCTCCCACCGGCTTCATTCACCTGGGCAACATTCGTTCCGCCTTGTACCCGTGGGCGTTTGCGCGTTCAACCGGCGGCGATTTCATCTTGCGCATTGAAGACACCGACCTGGAGCGCTCCACGCAGGCGGCGGTCGATGTGATCATTGAAAGCATGAGCTGGCTTGGGCTCGACTATGACGAAGGTCCGTTCTACCAGATGCAACGCATGGACCGCTACAAGGCGGTGCTGGCCGAGCTGCAGGCGGCCGGCCATGTCTACCCCTGCTACATGAGCGTGGCCGAGCTCGATGCGCTGCGCGAGGCCCAGATGGCCGCCAAAGAAAAGCCGCGCTACGACGGCACCTGGCGCCCGGCGCCCGGCAAGACCTTGCCGCCCATCCCTGCGGGTGTGAAGCCGGTTCTGCGTTTTCAGAATCCGATGGGCGGCTCGGTGGTGTGGGAGGATAAGGTCAAGGGCCGCATCGAGATCAGCAACGATGAGCTCGACGACCTGGTGATTGCACGCCCGGACGGCACGCCCACCTACAACTTCTGCGTGGTGGTCGATGACCTTGACATGGCGATCACGCACGTGATTCGCGGCGACGACCACGTCAACAACACGCCGCGCCAGATCAACATCTTCAACGCCCTGGGCAAGGAGCCGCCGGTCTATGCCCATCTGCCCACCGTGCTCAATGAGCAAGGCGAGAAGATGAGCAAGCGCAACGGTGCCAAACCGGTCACGCAATACCGTGAAGAAGGCTATCTGCCCGATGCCATGGTCAATTACCTGGCGCGCCTGGGCTGGAGCCATGGTGACGACGAAATCTTCAGCCGGGAACAATTCCTGCAGTGGTTCAACCTGGACCATCTGGGCAAGAGCGCGGCGCAGTTCGACGAAGCCAAGCTGCGCTGGGTCAATGCGCAACACCTCAAAGTCATGGGCGATGACGCACTGGCACCTTTGGTTCAGGTACAACTGCAAAAGCGCGGCATCCAGGCCGATGAACGTTTGCCCCGCATCTGCGCCCTGTTCAAAGACCGCTGTGACACCACCGTGGTCTTGGCGGATTGGGCTGCGGTCTTTTATGCCGACCTCAAACCCGACCCGGTCGAAGTGAGTCAGCATGTGACGGATGCGATCAAACCGGCCCTGAATCTGCTGAGTGACAAGCTGGCGACCTGTACCTGGGACAAGCTGTCCATTGCGGCGGCCATCAAGGAAGTACTGCTGGCTTGCGCCATCAAGATGCCGCTGCTCGCGATGCCGGTGCGCGTGCTGGTCATGGGCAGTGCCCACACGCCCTCGCTTGATGCCGTGCTTGAACTGTGTGAAAGAGAAATAGTGCTGACCCGTCTGCGTTCAGCGTAAATATTCAAGCTATAATTCGAGGCTTGGAAATTACAGATACTTGAAAAGGTATTGTGCAATTTGGGGGGTATAGCTCAGCTGGGAGAGCGCTTGCATGGCATGCAAGAGGTCAGCAGTTCGATCCTGCTTACCTCCACCAAATTTGTAAGTTGAGACGGAAGTCCAAAAGGTTTTGACCCCATCGTCTAGAGGCCTAGGACACTACCCTTTCACGGTAGGTACCGGGGTTCGAATCCCCGTGGGGTCGCCAAATTCATCATGAGATGAACAAAGCGCAAGTTGGTAACCGTCGGTTCGCAAGATCCGACGACTTGACTCGAAAGAGTGAATGTTGCCGCTACCAGGAGTGGTAGTTCAGTTGGTTAGAATGCCGGCCTGTCACGCCGGAGGTCGCGGGTTCGAGTCCCGTCCGCTCCGCCAAGTGTTGGAAAAGCCGTTATAAGTCAAGACTTATAACGGCTTTTTTTTCGTTGGAGGCATCTCATTTCTGCTCGCTTGTCGCCATACCCCAGCCCAGAACGATACCCCAGCCCAGCAACAAGCCCAGGCTATCAGCCAGCCAATCGGCCCACTCTGCCATGCGGTCGGGGGTGAGCGACTGCAGTAGCTCGATCAGCCCGCCAAAGACCAGCAAGCCCGACAAGACGGCCACCGTGTGCACCGGGTAAGCCCTCAGTCCGAGCACCGCCAGCACCGTAAAAGCCAACAAATGATTGCCCTTGTCCCAGCCAGTGCTGGGCATCTGCCGCACGGTGGGCATCAGCGCCAGCATGATCACGGCTGAGACGCAGGCCCAAAAAGCCCAGGGCCAAGTGACAAACCTCACTGGTCGGCCTCGCTCGGTATCAGTTCGGTTTGCTGGCTGGCCACCGCAGCCTGCAAATGACACGTCTGCTGCGCCAAATGCACCCAGTCCACCACCTCGCCATCCGGCTGGTAACCGGGCACCAACTGCTTCAGCAAACCGCGCAGCAGCGGCACGTCATTGGCGTTCAGCGCCGCAGTCAAGTCATTGAGGCGGGCGCTCAGTTCGGGCCACGGTACAAACTGCTCGTGCGCTTTCATGATGCGCGAATGCTGGGTCGGCAAGGGGTTGTCGCCAATCAACAGCTCTTCATAGAGCTTCTCGCCTGGGCGCAAGCCTGTGATCTTGATCTCGATGTCGCCCTCCGGGTTGGCAGCATCACGCACCGTCAACCCCGACAGTTCCACCATGCTGCGCGCCATATCAATGATGCGCACCGGTTCGCCCATATCCAGTACAAACACATCACCTCCTTGGGCCATGGCGCCAGCCTGAATGACCAGTTGCGCCGCCTCAGGAATGCTCATGAAATAGCGGGTGATGTCAGCGTGCGTCAGGGTGATCGGGCCGCCGTCCTTGATTTGCTTGCGAAACCGTGGCACCACTGAGCCCGACGAGCCCAGCACGTTTCCAAAGCGCACCATGCTGAAGCAAGTGCCGCCCGGCTTGGTCTGGCTGGCCAGGGCTTGCAGAACCGTTTCGGCCAGGCGTTTGCTGGCACCCATGATGTTGGTCGGGCGCACCGCCTTGTCGGTGCTGATCAAGACAAAATCGCTGACCCCGTGCGCGGCCGCAGCGCGGGCGGTGGTCCAGGTGCCCAGCACGTTGTTTTTGACGCCCTCGGCCGGGTTGTGCTCCACCATGGGCACATGTTTGTACGCCGCTGCGTGGTACACCGTGTGCGGTTGCCAGGTGCGTATGATCTCCATCATTCGATCCGCATCACGTGCTGATGCTAGCAGCGGCAGCACCTGCACCTTGGGCATGCTTTTTTCAGGCAGTATTTCCAGCAGCTTTTGGTGCACGGTATACAAGGCCAACTCACTCAGTTCCACCAACAGTAGTTTGGAGGGAGCCAGCCTGATGATCTGGTGGCACAATTCGCTGCCAATCGAGCCGCCCGCGCCAGTGACCAACACGACCTTTCCTGCAATTTTTTTGTCAAACAGCGACGCATCGGGTGGCACAGCATCACGGCCCAGCAGATCTTCAATGTCAATTTCGCGCAGATCGCTGACCAGTACATGGCCCTGGGCCAGGTCCATCAAACCTGGTAGCGTGCGCACTGCGACATGGGCCTGACGCGTCAATTTCAAAATATCCTTGCGCCGTTGCCGGTTGGCAGATGGCATGGCCAACAGTACGTCGCTCACCTGCAGGCGCGTCACCAACTGGGGCAACTGTGCTGGGTTGTAAATGCGCAGACCATTGAGCTCGCGACCATGCAAATGCCGGTCGTCATCCAGAAAGCCCACGGCGTGCATCTCCAGACTGCTCGCCATGGCGCCCGCCAATTGCCGCCCGGCCGAACCTGCCCCATAGATCAGCACCTTGGGCAAATTGCCGCGATTGAGGCGGCTCACATACTCGCCACTCAGCCAAAACCGGGCCAGTGCCCGTGAAGTCCCCACCGCCAGCAGCAAGAAGATAGGTTGTATCATTCCAACGGTGCGCGGAACTTCAGGCAATTCCAGCACAGTCAACAGTGCGGCGTACAACAGGCCGTAAACTAAAACCGCCTTGGTGACCGCCAGCAGGGCAGCCAAGCCGGCATACCTGAAAATCGCCCGGTACAAGCCAAACATCACAAACACCGGTAACGCCAGCGCCAGCGACAGAACAATCGCCAGCCACTGGTTGCCGTGCATGACGACCCAGTTCTCCATGCGCAGGCTCAAGGCCAGCCACACGGTTAGCGCGCACAACAGAGCGTCCACTCCCAGCGCTAACAAGCGCTTGGCGGGACGGGGCAAGGCCAAAAAAGGCTCGGCAATACGATTAATCATGACAGCGCCCAGACGGGCAGCCCAGTTCTATGAGTCTTTGAGAGGGCAATTATCGCTGAGTCGCAGCCTCACAAGCCACGCAACCGAACGGCGTCGTGCGTCGGTACCCACAGTCACCAACGCGTGCCTCAATCAAACACCTCCGCCTCATCCAGCGTCCTCGCCGCGGCATCCTTGGCCGCCAACTGGGGCTCAGCCTGCAGGGGCCAGCGCACACCCACGGCTGGGTCGTTCCACAAGAGGCTGCGTTCAAACTCGGGGTACCAGTAGTCGGTGGTCTTGTACAAGAACTCGGCCGTGTCGCTGGTCACCAAAAAGCCGTGGGCAAAGCCGGGAGGCACCCACAACTGGCGTTTGTTGTCGGCGGAAAGCAGCACGCCGTCCCATTTGCCAAAATTCGGAGAGTGGCGGCGCAGGTCCACCACCACGTCAAACACTTCGCCTTGCGTCACCCGCACCAGCTTGCCCTGGGGGCGCTGAATCTGGTAATGCAAGCCGCGCAGCACACCCTTGACGGAGCGGCTGTGGTTGTCTTGCACAAACTGCACCTCCAGCCCCGTGGCCTGGGCAAAGTCCCGCTGGTTGAAGCTTTCAAAAAAGAAACCACGCGCGTCGCCAAACACCTTGGGTTCGAGAATCAGCACTTCTGGTAGTTTGGTGGCGGTGACGGTGTAGGGCATTGGTCAATCAGGCTGGTTTGATGAGATTAAGCAGGTATTGCCCGTAGCCATTTTTAGACAGTGGCGCTGCCAGTTTTTGAATCTGGGCCGCGTCAATCCAATGCTGGGCAAAGGCAATCTCTTCCGGGCAGCTGACCTGCAGGCCCTGTCGCTTTTGCAGGGTGGCAATGAAGCTGGCGGCCTCTAGCAGGCTGTCGTGGGTGCCCGTGTCCAGCCAGGCATAGCCCCGGCCCATGATTTCCACATTCAACTGGTCTTGTTCAAGATAAACTCGGCTCACATCGGTAATTTCAAGTTCGCCACGGGCAGAGGGCGCAATGTTGGCGGCAATGTCACACACCTGCTTGTCATAAAAATACAGGCCGGTCACCGCGTAGTGGCTTTTGGGTTGTTTGGGCTTTTCTTCAATGCTGATGGCGCGCTGCTGGGCGTCAAATTCGACCACGCCATAGCGCTCCGGGTCATGCACATGGTAGGCAAACACAGTGGCTCCAACGGTGCGGGCGCTGGCGTTGGCCAACTGCTTGACCAGGTCGTGGCCATAGAAAATATTGTCGCCCAGTACCAGCGCACTGGGCTGGTCGGCAACAAACTCGCGGCCAATGATGAAAGCCTGCGCCAAGCCATCGGGCGAGGGTTGCACCGCGTACTGGATGTTCATGCCCCACTGGCGGCCATCGCCTAGCAACTCGGCAAAACGCGGTGTGTCTTGCGGTGTGGAAATGACCAGCACATCCCGAATGCCCGCCAGCATCAGCGTGCTCAAGGGGTAGTAGATCATGGGCTTGTCATACACCGGCATCAGCTGTTTGGAAACCGCTTGCGTGACCGGGTAAAGCCGGGTGCCGGAGCCCCCGGCCAGGATGATGCCTTTGCGTTGTGCCATGTTCGCTCTGTCCCGTTTGTTCGATTGCCCTGATGTCACATCGTCCCCAAGCAGGTCACGCCAAGGCGCTGCTCGCTGCGCCCAATCGGACGCCTTGCTATGAGCCTGTTGCCTTGATCGCAATAGCGGTCATGGCAACCTTTAATTGCGGATGGTCTGCAGGGCTGCGGCGCCCAGGCCAAATTGGTACAGCAGGGTAGTCCAGTCCTTGGCGCCTTCCATGAACTGGGTGTAGGTGGTACGACGGTCTATCAATCCGGGCACAAAAATGGAATCGCCGGGGTTGAGCTTCTTGTTCAGCACGCCACTGCTCCAGAACGAAGAACGGCGTGCGCTACCTTCGACCGAGCCGTCGGCGCGGATCAGCAGCAGGTTGTCCGTGTCGGCGTCGCGGGTGAGGCCCGCTTTGTCGATGTAGTGGCTGACGGTGGAGCCGGGTTTGTAAATGAATGAACTCTCGGCAAACACTTCACCAAACACGCCCACAAAGCTGGGGCGGTGCGGAACAAAGATTTGGTCGCCGTCTTCGAGTGCAATGGCGGGCGGCACGGGGTTGTCGGGGTCTAATTCCAGGGCAATGCGGCCATTGGCCCTGAGGCTCTGCAGGCGACTCAGCAGACTTTTCTGGTTGGTAAGCTGCGCTTGCAGCGTCGTTGCCTTGTCCGCGCTACTGGCGTTCTGCAGTGCAGAGGCTGTTTGCGCGTTGATGTCTGATTCCATACGGCGCATCGACTTGTTGATGTTGTCTTGTTGCTGGACGCGGGTGGACTCACGCGCAAAGACCGTGCCGTAGACAAAGGCGTTTTGACTGAAGCCGCCGACTCGCTGGATGAGGCCGGGCAACGTCTCGCCGGGCTGAATCTGGTAAATGCCCGGTACCATCACCTCGCCTGAGACGCGCACAAACTGGCTGCGTTTTTCGGCCGGTACTGGCAGGTCGTTGACGCTAAAAATGGTGACTACGTCGCCCGCCTGCAGGGGGATGTCATTGGCAGGGTCTTTGTCTTTGATGGCTTTGCCAAGGTTGAAGGGAATGAGCGTGGTGCGCAGTTCCTTGGCATCGAGCCGCTCAATGGATGCGTAGTCCCAATTGATTTCATTCAGTTGATTCTTTACGTCGTTGATTATTTGATCGGCCGAGACTTGTTTGTTCGCGCCGTTTTGCACGATGTTGCCATCACGACCATAGTTGCCCTCTTCAGACGCACGATCTGCCGGGGACTGCCTGTTCGCGCCGTTTTGCACGATGTTGCCATCACGACCATAGTTAACCCCTTCCGCCGTACGTTCTGTCAGGGACTGTCTGGGCGATTCGTACTGCACCATGATATTTTTTCGGCTGTAGTAGTCTTCCTGAATCAATGCGCTGACCTCGGGAATCAGATCAGACACTTTCATGCCCGGGCGGTAGGCGTAGCGCAGAGGTTTGGCCACATTGCCGCGCAAAGTGACTGCGTTGTCAAACTTGGGGCTGATCTTGAAGAGGGTGACAACGTCGCCGTCTCGCACGGTGGAGTTGAGGCCGTCGGCGTTGAGCGCGCGTTCTTCCACGACACGGGGGGCCTTGTCTTGCGCCGGGTTGATGCGTTCAACCAGCACCTTGTGCGGGGTGGTCAAAATCTGCTGACCGCCGCCGTAAGACAAGAGATTGGCCAGGGTTTCTTCTTTACCCGAGAGCTCGTAGATGGCGGCGCTGTCGAGTGCGCCCAATAGCGCAACGCGCGGGCCGGCTGGTGGGATGACGATCACGTCGCCGGGCAGCAACCGGGCATCTGCGCTGGTGTCGCCGCTGTGGATGAACTTGTAGAGGTCAAGGGTAGAGATCGTCTTGCCAGCGCGCGTGAGCCGGATCTGGCGCATGCTGCCGGTGGCGGAGGGGCCGCCGCTCTCGAACAAGACGCTGATGAGGGTGGACAGGCTTGACACCGTGTGCACGCCAGGTTGGCGGGCTTGACCGACCACGAACACTTGGACGGAGCGCAGGCGACCCAAGGTGGCGCTGAGTTCAAAGTTGCTGTACACGCGGCCGATATGGGTCTTGAGCAAAGCCTCAAGCTGGTCGGCACGGGTACCCGCCACAGTGACCGGACCGACTTTGGGAATGGTGACCTGGCCGTTGCGGTCTATCGTGAGGTTCAGGTTGACGTCAATGGCGCCCCAGATTTTGATGCTGATGTCATCCCCCGGCCCCAGCACGTAGTTGGCGGGCACGGGCACATTGCTCAGGGCGGGGAAACCGTTGCCGTCGAACAGGTTGTAGCCATACAAAGGCAGGGTGCGACCCGTGGTTTCTTGCACAAAATCGGCGAACTGGTTGCTGCCGAGCCGCGGGAGCTTGGCGCGCGGCGTGCCTGCGTTGGCTTGGTCAGTAGCTTGGCCTGCGCCGGCTTGATTGCCCGCAGCATCGGCCGCGCCGTTGAGGCCAGCAGCACGGGCAGCGCCCATGCTGGCAGGGGAGAGTGTGGTTGATGGGGCCGAGGACGGGTAGCCTGAGGTAGCGCCAGTGCCATCGGCCGACGGGCCCGATGAATAGCCCGCTGCATTACCCGAAGCGCCACCTGGAGGCACTAGAACTTGCGCCGAACTGAGGCCGGAGAACAAGCTAGCCACGATCAAGACGCAGATCGCGGCTTTGGGAAGTTTATAGGCGCTCTTGCGCGCGCTGAAAGCAAATTCTGGTGGCGTCATTGACTGGATTCCCTGGAAGTTCTTGGCTAGTTCACGCAGCCGCTTGAGGCCGGGCAGTGTAGCTGATTAAGGTTTGGTGCTGCCGCCAAAGCGGCGCTCGCGGGAGCTGAACCAGGTCAGGGCGCAGTCCAGTTCGTTGGGGGTAAAGCTGGGCCACAAGGCCTCGGTGAAGAAGAGCTCGGTGTAGGCCAGTTGCCACAGCATGAAGTTGCTGATGCGCGACTCGCCGCCGGTGCGAATCAGCAGATCAGGGTCGGGCGCATACGAGAGGCCGAGGTGCGCGCTCAGGGCAGCTTCATCTAGCCCATTGACCGATTCGCCAGGGTGTGCGGCTTGCCACGACTTGACCGCTTCTACTACGTCCCAGCGACCGCCGTAGTTGGCGGCGATGGTGAGGGTGATGGTGTCGTTGTGGGCGGTCTTTTCTTGGGCCTCAAGGATCAGGCCTTGAATGCGCTCATTGAACCCGGTGGTGTCGCCCACGATCTTCAGGCGAACGCCTTTGGCGCTCATGTTTCTGATTTCTTTTTGCAGGTAGAGCGTCATCAAACCCATCAGGCTGGAGACTTCGTCCTGCGGGCGGCGCCAATTTTCGGTGCTGAAGGCAAACAGGGTGAGGTAGCGCACCCCGCGGTCAGCGCAGGCCTGCACTATTTTTCGCACTTGGCGTGCACCGTTGGCATGGCCCAGGGCCACCGGCAAACCGCGCTGCCTGGCCCAACGCCGATTGCCATCCATGATGATGGCAATGTGCTGGGGTACGGCGCTGTCGGCTGATAATTGATCGATTGACACTAAGCAAGGTCCTGTTGCTGAGGGCGGTGCAATGGGCCGCTCCCTTGACAAGTTTTAACTGAATTCTAGGTTGGGCAAGTGTACTTGACGCTCTGTTCAGCCTTTGGGGGTGAAACTGATGGTCAAGGGGCTGATGACGCGGCCGTCTACGTCGCGCGGCAGCACCTCTGTCTTGTCGATGGCGCGCAAGACGGCTTCATCCCAGGACTTGACACCGCTGGATTTGGTGAGCTTGCGGCTGATGATGGTGCCGTCGGGGGCGGTACGGACTTCAACTTCAGCGGCTGGGTTGCCGTCAACGTCGTCAACGAACACAATATTGGGCTTGATGCGGGCGCGGATGCGTCCGGCATAGCTGGAGGATGGTCCGCTCGATTGCAGTTGCGTGCCGCGTGCGGTCGCTGCGCCGCTGGCACCGGCCAGTCCGGTCATGCGTTCGATATTGGCTTTGCGTTGGATCGCCAGTTTTTTTGCGTCCTCCTGCGCTTGGCTGGCTTCTTTGCGCTGGGCCTCTTGGGCGGCTTTCTTCTTCTCTTCTGCAGCTTTTTTGTCGTTGTCGCGTTTGTCTTGTAGGCGCTGCTTTTCAAGCTGCTGCTTTTTCTGTTGCAATTCTTCTTCTTTCAGTTGCTGCAGTCGCTGCTTCTCCACGCGTTGTTTGTCCAACTCCTGCTGCTTCTTGAGATCGAGCGCCTTTTTTTGCCGCAATTTCTCGCGCTCCAGGGCGATGGCGGGATCAGGCAGGTCGGGCTGGGCTTCTGGCGCCCGGACAGGTGGCGGCGGCTTGGGTGCAGGCTCGACGATGGGCGCTTTGGGTGTGACAGGTGCCACGACCGGCTCGGGTGGCGCCTCAATCAGCTTCGGCGCCGCTGCTTGCGGCACGGCCGACCACAATTCGGCCTCGGCACTGACGCTGATATCGTCGCTCTTCCAGTGCACGCCCCAGGTCAGGGCGGCCAGCAAGAAGGCATGGGCCAGCACAGCCAAGGCCAGTGAGCGCAGCAGGCCCGGCGGCGGCGGCGGCGCAAATTCAAGACGATCAGTGGCCGCGTGCACGCCTCTACCTCAGCTAGCTAGTTGTACTGACAGGCCAACGCGCTGCACGCCAGCGCGTTGCAGGGTGTCCATGACCTTGACAACTGATTCGTACTTGATGTTCTTGTCGGCGCTGATGACCACCGCAGAATTGGTGACACCGCTTTGCGCCTGTGTGACCGCGCTGGCGAGGCCTTTAAGCCCGAGCGCCGTGGACTTTTCTTTCACTTTCATGGTGATTGATTCATCTTTGTCGATGACGATTTGTATAACCTGGTCGGGCTGGCGGGCGGCTTTGCCGACGCTAGGCAGGTCGATCACGCTGGGCGTGATCAGCGGCGCCGTGACCATGAAGATGATCAGCAGCACCAGCATCACGTCAATGAAGGGCACCATGTTGATCTCGCTGATGGTGCGCCGA
>NZ_JAAFHA010000030.1 GCF_010365055.1 Rhodoferax sp. | reverse complement strand
AGACTACACCGCGGCACCGACCTGCGCCACCTGCCACATGAGCGCCACCCCGGAGCAGAAGGTCACGCACGATGTGGGCGAGCGCATTTCCTGGACTTTGCGCCCCGCCGTTTCGACCAAGCTCAACATGGTCCGGCTCAGCAATGGCGACGAGTTCGATCAGCCTGAAGGCCAAGCCCTGCCCCAGGTCGGTGACGAAGTCAAAGGCGCCAAGGTGACCCAGATTCTGACCTGGACGCAACGTCGCGACAAGATGAAGAACGTCTGCGCCGCCTGCCACAGTGCCAACACCGTGGCCGGGCATTACAAGCAGTTTGATGACCTGGTGGAGCTGTACAACGACAAATATGCCAAGCCCATCGCCGGCGTGATGAAGGAACTTGAGGACAAGGGCTACCTGACGCGTCAACCGATGGACGCCAAGATCAAGTGGACCTGGTTTGAGATCTGGCACCACGAAGGCCGCCGCGCCCGCCACGGCGCCGCCATGAGCGGACCGGACTACACCTGGTGGCACGGCATTTATGAAGTCAGCCAGCACACTTACTTCAAGTGGATTCCGGAACTCAAAGAAGTGGTGCGCAAGAAAGACGGCAATGAAGACTTTGCCAATGCGCTGCTGGACAAATACTTCAAGCCCATTGCGGGCCATGACTGGTTCTTCAATGGCATGGGCAAGGACGCGATTGAAAAAGTGCGCAAAGGCTATGAAGAGCGCTATGGCAAAGGCAGCATGAAGTAAGTCAATAATCACTGATCGGCAAAACGGCTCTCCCGACCTGGGCGGGCCGTTTTTTTGCCTCCCAAGCAGCAACGAGAAGAAGCACCATGAACGCAAAAATTCGACAAGGCCTATTGATCGGCTGTGCGGTCCTGATCAGCGGCTTTGTGCTCTGGTCGGCGCAAGCCCCCGTGCCCCTTGACCTGCTGGCCCAAGGCGAGCAGCAATGGGCGGCCGGCCAACTGGACCAGGCTCAAATGACTTTCGAGCAAGCGGTTAAAGAGGATCCAACGTCAGTGAGTGCTCACATGAAGCTGGCCGGCCTGCAATTGTCGCGACAGCAATTCACCGCCTGTATCGCCACCTACCAACGCGCCATCGGCCTGGATGCCAACAACGCCCGCGCCTGGCTGGGCCTGGGCTTTGCGTACCTGCATACCGGTCAGGATGCGCTGGCGCTGGCGGCGTTCAACGAGGCGGTTCGGGTCGATCCCCGAAACCAAGAAAAATTGGCGCCAGTGCTGACCAAGCTGACGGCTAACGCCAAGTTCGCCGACTGATTGTTGTTGACCGAAAATTTTGCGGCGTTTGTGCTCAATCGCACATACCCTCGCCATCAACAAGACGGAAAATGCACGTCCTCCTGTCGGTGCTTACAACCGGCGGGTGTCAACTCCACATATTGAGGTGCTCCTATGTATTACATCGTTCCAAGCAGCAAACCCTTTGGCCAGGCTTGCACCGACCTTGAGACCGCCGTGCTGCGCCATAGCTTCGGCGTTCTCCATGTGCATGACCTGGGCGCGACGCTACGCGGCAAAGGCATAGCCTTTGCCGAAGAGTGCAAGGTCTTTGAGGTCTGCAACCCCGGGCAAGCGGCCAAGGTTTTATCGGTGGATATGCGGCTGAACATGGCATTGCCGTGCCGAATTTCAGTGTTTACAGAAAAAGGCCAAACGAAGATCGGGATGATCAAACCCGTGCCCATGCTGTCGATGCTGTCACAGGACGCGGCGCTGGTGCAGGTGGCCAAAGAGGTTGAGGAAAAGACCATCCAGATGGTGGACGAGGCGAAATAGCAGCCCGCTACAGTTGCACGTCTTCTGCGATGGCGTTGGCCATGTAGGTGATCTTTCTTTGCATATCGAGCTCGGTGTCGGCAAAACGCAGCGCGATGGCCTGGAATTCATCCTGAATTTCGATGAACGCATCCACCATGTCCGGGTCAAAATGGCTGGCGCGCCCCTGAAAAATAATGCCGACGGCCTGGACATGGGGTAGGCCAGCCCGGTAGACGCGCTCCGAGATCAAGGCATCGTAGACATCGGCAATGGCCATCAGGCGGGCTGACAGCGGAATTTGCTCCTCCGTCAAACCCTGCGGATAGCCGCTGCCGTCCCATTTTTCATGGTGCGAGTAAACCAGTTCCTTGACCGTCTGGAGCAAGGGCGCCTGGTAGCCCAAAGCCAGTTCGGCCCGCTCAATTGCGTCTCGGGCCAGCGTGGGGTGGGATTTGATGATGTCGTACTCGGCGGGGCTCAAAGCCGCGGGCTTGAGCAGAATCCGGTCTGGAATGCCAATCGTGCCCATGTCGTGCAGCAGCGCCGACTGAAACAGAATCCGGCAATAGGACTCGGTCAAGGCCGCGGCAAAGCGCGGATGGTCCGTCAGACGTTGCACCAGGGCCTGGACGTAATGTTGCACCCGCAAAATGTGCTGGCCGGTGTCTGAGCTGCGGGTACCGGCCAAGGTGAAGATGGCAAAAGCTGCGACGGCCGTGGCGGCATGCGCAGGGTCGGCGTCGAGCGCTCGGCTGGGGTCGGGTGGGGCCATGATCGGGTTTACCTTGTTGAAATTCTTCGTCAATCGTTCTGTCACGGCGCCAGTTTAGGCCACGACGGCTCGCTTGGGCGGGTCTCCACCATCGGCCAGGCTGTCCAGGGCAGGCGCGCCGGCAAACGGGGCGCGGTACAGCCACACCGACCGGCCATCGGGGGCAGACAATACGGCCTGAGGCACGAGTTCAGCGGCCTCAAATTCCAGACTCACCAGCCAGGCTCCCGGCCTGAGTTGCGCGCGCGCCTTGGCCACCGCGCGGGCCATGCTTTCCGGTCGCTGAAACAGATAGACCAAGGCATAAGGCGCCCAGTCGGCACGCCAGATGTCGCCTTGACGCACGCGTGCCCACGGGCAACGCAGGGCACACAAGGCACGCAAGGGCCAACTCCATTCCAGGCCGTGCAGTTGCGCCGTCGGGTAGGCCTCGCGCAGCGCCCGCAGGCCGGCGCCCAGGCCGCAACCGGCATCAAGCACCCGGGCGTGCGCAGGCAAAGGTGCTGACCCGGCCAAGTCACGCAGGGCGTGCCGGGGGGTCGGAAACAGCGGCGCGTCGCGCCAGGCATTCAGGGGGTAAATCAGCAGCAGCAGAGCCAGTGGCAGCAGCCAGGCCCAGGCCGGCACGGTGGCGGCGCCGGACAGGGCCAGCGACACGGGAAAGCCCAGGCCAATGATGACGCGGCGCCACCAACTGGCGGCCCAGCCACTGAGCGCCACGCCGAGCGCGGCAGCAGCGGCCAAGGCCACCCAGGCGGACAGCCCCAGTTGCTGCAGCGCCCAGAACAAGGCCCAGGCCGCGCCCCAAGTCAACAGGGCGGGCAGCGGCCAACGCGGATGGACAGGCATGTGATGAAGATGGGGGGTCGTTGGCACTGGCGGCAGACCGATGGACTCAAGGCACAAGTGGGCGCCGACGCGGTGCGAATCTGGTGCCGGGTCAGTGCGTCGCCGCGCGCCTGAGTTTGTCGATCAGGCCGTTGAGCTCGTCGAGCGAGCCGAACTGGATGCTCAACTCGCCCATTTCCTCCAGCCGCCCGGCCCGCTTGACACGTTTTTTCACCCGCACTTCAACCGCGGCGGTGAGCAGATCGGACAACTCCTCTTCCACCCGCTTCATGTCGCGCGACTTCTCCTGTTTCGGCCGGACCGAGGTCAGCGAGAAATCGGCGCTCAGTTTTTTGGCCAGGCGCTCGGCCTCGCGCACCGACAGGCTGCGCGCGCTAATCTGGTTCGCGGCAGTGATCTGGGTGGCCCGGTCCAGCACCAGCAGCGCCCGCGCGTGGCCCATGTCGAGGTCGCCGGCCATCAGCATGGTTTGCACCGGATCGGCCAGATTCAACAGGCGCAGCAGGTTGCTGGCGGCGCTGCGCGAGCGCCCCACCGCTTGCGCCGCCTGCTCATGGGTGTGGCCAAACTCCTTGACCAGGCGCTGCAGGCCCTGCGCTTCTTCCAGCGGGTTCAGGTCTTCGCGCTGAATGTTCTCGATCAAGGCCATGGCAGCGGCATCTTCATCGGGCACGTCACGCACCAGCACCGGCACGCTGTCCAGGCCAGCGAGTTTGGCGGCGCGAAAACGGCGCTCACCAGCGATGATTTCGTACTTGCCCTGGCTCGCGCCATCCCGCAGTTGGCGCACCAGAATCGGCTGCATGATGCCTTGCGCCTTGATCGATTCGGCCAGCTCGTACAAGGCGCCCTCGTCCATCCGGGTACGGGGCTGGTACTGGCCTGCCACCAGGTCGATGAGCAGCAGCGTGGTCGGCAGGCCGGCATTGCCTGCGCCCAGGGGGGAACCGTCCAGCGCGGTTGACTCGGCCACTTTCGGCCCCAGCAGGGCATCGAGTCCGCGGCCCAGGCCTTTGGGTTTTTTGGTAACCATGATCTTGTCTTTCCTTTTTAATGCGGGGCTTCGCAAGCCGTTGACCTTGCTCTTGACTTGTCTGATTCCTCGCGGGCCAGCGCCTGCGCTCGGTCCTCAAGCAACTGTAAAAATGCCTGCCCCTGCGGCCAGTCGCTCTGACCCGACTCAGCATTGATCTGCCCGCGCTGGCCGCCGTCAATGAACTCAGACCCCCAGGCGTGCGCGAACGCTTGCGCGCGCTCGAAACTGCAGCAAGCATCGTCGCGGCGACCCACCAGAATGCTGGCGAAGGGCAAGGGTTGCCGGCAAATCGGCGCCCAACTCGCCAGCAGCGGGCGCAAGGCTTCGCGTTCGGCATCCAGCGGTGTCACCAGCAGTGCGGCTTGCACCCGGTGGCTGTGGCGCGAGTGCGCGGCCCACGCCGCCACCAACAGGCTCCCCAAGCCATCGGCGACCAGTGTCAAACCGGACGATGCCGCCGCCCCGGTCGGCAGCACCGCTTCCTCCAGTTGCATCAGCCAGTCGCCGCGCAACGGGCGCTGCCAGTCGTGCTGCGCCAGGCGCCGGTAGCCGTGCGTCGCCTGCCAGCGGCTGAGCCAGTGGGCGGGGCCCGCATCTTGCCAGCCGGGCAACAGCAGGACTTTCGGGGTTGGCACGTCATCGCTCATGGGTCACTACTATTTAGATAGCTGCTTACGCATTAAGGACGTGGGCTAGAGGGCAATTTCGCATATATAAAGCGGCGATTACAGGGTTTCAATGCGCGCCACCATCTCTTGGGCAAACGCAACGTAGGCCTGCGCTCCTTTGGCCAAGGGATCAAACACGACGCCCGGCACACCGTAGCTGGGTGCCTCGGCCAGCCGCACATTCCGGGGGATCACGGTGTTGAACACCTTGTCGGCAAAGTGCGCTTTCAGTTGCTCGCTCACCTGCTGCTGCAGCGTGATGCGCGGGTCGAACATGACGCGCAACAAGCCGATGATGGCCAGATCTTTGTTCAGGTTGGCGTGCACCTGCTTGATGGTGTTGACCAGGTCGGTCAAGCCCTCCAATGCGAAGTACTCACACTGCATCGGCACGATCACACCGTGCGCGCAGCACAGACCGTTGAGCGTCAGCATCGACAAACTGGGCGGGCAATCGATCAGGATGAAATCGTAGTCTTTTTCCACCTCGGCCAAAGCCTCTTTGAGCCGCCGCTCGCGCCGCTCCATCGCCACCATCTCGACCTCGGCGCCGGTCAGTTCACGGTTGGCGCCAAGAATATCGTAGCCACAGCCTGCCTCGATCAGCCGATCGCTTTTGACCCGCGCCTCTGCCACCGAGGCCGCTTCCAGCAAGACGTCATAAATCGTGAGTTCGAGTTGGCGCTTGTCCACGCCCGAGCCCATGGTGGCGTTGCCCTGCGGGTCAAGATCCACCATCAGCACGCGCTGCCCCACCTTGGCCAGACCAGCGGCCAGATTGACCGTGGTGGTGGTCTTGCCAACGCCACCTTTTTGATTGGCGACACAGAAAATTTTAGCCATGAAATGTTTGCTTAAAGTGGAGCGAGGTCGCGGGCATCGGTGCGGCAGCGCTTGAACTGTTTCACGTGAAACAGGCGGGCTTCAAGCCCGCCGGCCTGGGCAAGAAAGCCATGAAGACTGACAATGGCGACAGGACAACCTCCGCGATCGGCCACGCCAAGCATAAGGGAGCTTCTTTGGTTGGAAAAGTCTGAGTTTACGTTAGCTTGTTGGCAACCGTTCCGTTTTTTCCGCAAGCAGGCTGTTCCGCTGCAAAAACTGTCAGACCGCTGCGGCGCGCATCCAGACAATACAACGCTCTGCGCCCAAGCCTGGCACCCGTAATTGTTCCACGTGGAACACCTGCACCTCGCTGGGCAGGTCCGCGATTTCGTCAGCGGGGTGCTTGGCCTTCATGGCCAGCCAAATCCCGTGCGGTGCCAGCGCGGCCGAAGACAGCCGAGTGAAATCCGCCAGCGACGCAAAGGCGCGCGAACTGATCACAGCGTAGGGCTCGGTCAAGCTTTCCACCCGCGCGTGCAGGCCACGCAGATTGGCGAGCCTCAAGGTCGCCGCCGCCTGTCGAATAAACGCTGCCTTTTTGGCCACTGTGTCAACGCAGTCAACGGCAATCTCGGGGCAGCAAATGGCGATTACAACGCCAGGCAGGCCGGCACCCGAGCCGACATCCAGCAGTCGCAGCTGGGCGACATTCGCCGCCACAGTCGCACCCATCGCCTGCTCACGCAAACTGGCCAACTGCCTGCGCAAGGGCTGAATCACCGCCAGACTGTCCAGCAAGTGGTGCGTCAACATCTCAGCCGGGTCACGCACCGACGTCAGGTTATAGACTTGGGTCCATTTTCCAATCAACGCCAGGTAGTCGAGCAACAGACCAATTTGCCGATCGTCCAACGCCAACGCGAGATCCACCAAGCCATCGCGCAAAGCCGATTCCAGCTCACGCATCAGCTGGACGCCTGCTCAGCAGCACCCGACACAGTGGCTGCGGCAACCCTGCCCGCTTCAGTGAAACCCTTGAAGTTGGTCTTTTTTAAATGAACCAGCAGCAAGGAGATTGCCGCTGGCGTGATGCCCGACATGCGCGAGGCCTGACCCAGCGTTTCTGGCCGGTACTTGCTCAGCTTTTGCCGAGCTTCAAAACTCAAGGCCGACACCTGCAAATAGTCGAGCTCCAGCGGCAATTTCAGATTTTCATAGTGGGCGGCTCGCCCGACTTCTTCCTTTTGCCGATCAATGTAGCCCGAGTACTTGGCCACGATCTCCACCTGCTCAATCACCACGGCGGCAAACACAGCGTCTGCGTCTGGCAGCGCAGAAGCCGGTGTTTCACGTGAAACAGCCGCATTCAATTCGGTACTGGCATACTTGCCCCCCTCCAGCGACATCAGGCCAGCATAGTTCACATCCGGTCGGCGCAACAAATCCGCCAGACTGTATTCATGCTCAATCGCCTTGCCCAATACCCGCTCCGACTCCAGCGCGGGCAGATTCTTTGGGCTGACCCAAAGCGAGCGCAGACGCTCTGTTTCACGTGAAACAGCGTCACGCTTGCGATTGAAGGCTTCCCAGCGCGCATCGTCCACCAAGCCCAGTTGGCGCCCCACCTCGGTCAAACGCATATCGGCATTGTCTTCGCGCAGTTGCAGCCGAAACTCGGCCCGGCTGGTGAACATACGGTAGGGCTCGGTCACGCCCTTGGTGATCAGGTCATCGACCAGCACGCCCAGATAGGCCTCGTCGCGGCCCGGCACCCAGGTGTCGTGCGGCCAGGCGGTTTGGGCGCCGGCCTGCAGCGCCGCATTGATGCCGGCAAACATGCCCTGCGCCGCCGCCTCTTCGTAACCGGTCGTGCCGTTGATCTGGCCGGCAAAGAACAGGCCCTTGATGGCCTTGGTCTCGAAACTACTTTTGAGCTGCTGCGGATCGAAATAGTCGTACTCGATGGCGTAGCCGGGCCGCAGGATATGGGCGTTCTCCAGGCCGGGCATGGAGCGCACCAGCGCGTACTGAATGTCAAACGGCAAGCTGGTGGAGATGCCGTTGGGGTAGTACTCGTTGGTCGTTAGCCCTTCGGGCTCGAGAAAAATCTGGTGGCTGTCCTTGTCGGCAAAGCGGCTGATCTTGTCTTCCACGCTCGGGCAATAGCGCGGCCCGACGCCTTCGATCTTGCCGGTGAACATCGGGCTGCGGTCAAAGCCGCTGCGGATGATGTCATGGGTGCGCTCGTTGGTGTGCGTCATCCAGCACGACATTTGTGGCGGGTGTTGCGCCACCCGGCCCATGAAGCTGAACACCGGCATCACCGGGCTCATTCCGCCCGGCATGCCGTCGCCGGGCTGCTCAATGCATTGAGTAAAGTCAATCGAGCGGCCGTCCAGGCGTGGCGGTGTGCCGGTTTTCAGCCGGCCCTGCGGAAGCTTCAGCTCCTTCAGCCGGGCGCTCAGGGAAACCGCCGGCGGGTCCCCGGCCCGGCCGGCCGCATAGTTGTTCAGGCCGACATGGACCTTGCCATCCAGAAAAGTGCCCGCCGTCAGCACCAAGGTTCTGGATCGGAACTTGATGCCAACCTGCGTCACGGCACCGACCACCCGGTCACCCTCGACCATCAGGTCGTCCACCGCCTGCTGGAACAACCACAGGTTGGGCTGGTTCTCCAGCCGGTGGCGAATGGCCGCCTTGTACAGAACCCGGTCCGCCTGGGCACGTGTGGCGCGCACGGCCGGCCCCTTGCTGGAATTGAGAATGCGAAACTGGATGCCGCCTTCGTCAGTCGCCGCCGCCATCGCGCCGCCCATGGCATCCACCTCCTTGACCAGATGGCCCTTGCCGATGCCACCGATCGACGGGTTGCAGCTCATCTGCCCCAGGGTTTCGATGTTGTGGCTGAGCAGCAGGGTCTTGCAGCCCATGCGGGCCGCGGCCAAGGCCGCCTCGGTTCCGGCGTGACCGCCGCCAACAACAATGACGTCGAAATTCTGTGGATAAAGCATGACTATGGATCTGAGTGTGGGCGGGGAAGACAGGCGCGCGCCCTGCGCCCGGTGGGCAACACGCGATTTTACCGGCTGCTCCCAAATATGGGGACAATCAGGGGCATGACGCTTCTGGCCTTTGCAGGCAGTACCCACCCAAACTCATTCCACCGGCAATGCCGGGCAGGCATTCGACGCCGACGGCCTGTGGCAGCGCAAAGCTCACCGCCAGGGCGTGCCAGATGCTGTCAACCCGGTGCTGTGGACAAACCAATGATCTCATACAAAAAAGCACTCTAGCCAGCGTCCTCATTGCTTTTATAGCTACTATTTGTATAGCAAATGAAGTTTGACATGACGTGCCGGCCCGGCTGCGGTGCCTGCTGCATCGCCCCCTCCATCAGCTCCGCCATTCCCGGCATGCCGCACGGCAAGCCCGCGGGCGTGCGCTGCGTGCAACTCGACGACGCCAATGGCTGCCGCATTTTCGGACAGCCGGAGCGACCCGCCGTCTGCGGCCAGCTGATGCCGTCAGCCGAGATGTGCGGCAACAGCGCCCCGGCCGCGCTGGCATGGCTGACCCAGCTGGAGCTGGCAACGCAACCCGGCTGAGCCCAGAGCAGACAGAGCGCTTCCGACTACGCGCAAGCTGCAGCCTGTCCCACAAAGGGACTTCCAATATCCGACAAGCTGTTGGGGACAGAGCTGGTTCGCCTCGCGTAACTGCGGTCTGCCCCACAAGGTCTCAGAACGGGTAATGCCGGGGCGTCGTCTGGATCGTGATCCAGCGCAGCTCGGTGAACTCGGCCACGCCGGCCTTGCCGCCAAAGCGGCCGATGCCGCTGCCCTTGACGCCGCCAAACGGCATCTGCGCTTCGTCGTGCACCGTGGGACCGTTGACGTGGCAGATGCCGGAGTCAATGCGCCGCGCCACGTTGAAGGCGCGGGCGATGTCGCCGCCAAACACGGCCGCTGACAGACCGTACTCGTTGTCGATGGCACAGGCCACGGCCTCCTCCACCCCGTTGACGCGCACCACGCACTTGACCGGGCCGAAAGTCTCCTCATGGTAGATCTTCATCGCTGGCGTCACATGGTCCAGCACGGTGGCCGGCATCAGCGTGTTCTCTGCCTTGCCGCCGCACAGCAGCTTGGCGCCCTTGGCCAGCGCATCGTCAATCAGTGCGTTGCAGTGCTCCACCGTGCTCATGCCGATGACCGAGCCCAGCACCACCGGCTCGGGCTTGCGCGGGTCGCCCAGCGGCAAGGCGCTGGCCTTGGCGGCAAATTTCTTGACGAACTCATCGGCAATTTTCTGGTCCACGATGATGCGCTCGGTCGACATGCAGATCTGGCCGCTGTTGGCAAAGCAGCCGAACGCGGCGCCATTGACGGCGTCCTCGATGTTGGCGTCGTCCAGGACCACCATCGGCGCCTTGCCGCCGAGCTCCAGAACCACCGGCTTGAGGTATTTGGCGCAGGTCATGGCGATGATCTTGCCCACCCGCGTCGAGCCGGTGAAGTTGACACGGCGCACCGCCGGGTGCGCCACGACCGCCTCCACCACGGCACCGGCGTCGGCCGGGGCGTTGGTGATGTAGTTCAGCACGCCGGGCGGGAAACCGGCGTCGGAGAAGGCCTCCACAATCAGCTGGTGGGTGTGCGGGCAGTTCTCCGAGCCCTTGAAGATCACCGTGTTGCCACAGGCCAGCGGTGTGGCGATGGCTCGCACCCCGAGAATGATGGGTGCGTTCCAGGGCGCAATGCCCAGCACCACCCCGGCGGGTTGGCGCACACCCATGGCCAGGCTGCCGGGCACATCCGACGGAATCACCTCGCCACTGATCTGCGTCGTCAGCGAAGCCGCTTCGCGGATCATGCCGGCGGCCAACATCACGTTGAAGCCGGCCCACATGCCGGAGGCGCCAGTCTCGGCCGCCATGGCCTCGATGAACTGCGGCGTCTTGGCTTCCAGCGCGTCAGCGGTCTTGAGCAGCAGCATGCGGCGCTCGCTGGGGCCCGTCTGGCTCCAGGACTTGAAGGCTTCGGCGGCGGCATCCGCCGCCATCACTGCATCCGCTGGGGAGGCGGCGGGGGCACGGGTGGCCACGCTGCCGTCCAGCGGATTGCGGCGCTCGAAGGTGGCACCCTTTTCGGCGCTGACCTTGCGGCCATTGATCAACATGGACAGGTCGGACATGAGGCAGCTCCTTGCGTTGAATAATGTCAGGTAGTCCGTTCACCCTGGACGCATCAAGGGGCTACGACCGGCTCAGTCCGAACGGGGATTTGGCGGGGCCCCGAGGCAGGCTTCGCTGATGACGCTGGGCCACGCCAACAGTGCGGCCGGCCGCTGGCAGGCCACATCCTACGCCTGCGGCTCAAGGCCCGCATGCGCGAGACAGCAAGCTGGACCGCCAGGGCCGCGGCCGCCGGACCTGCCGGCAACCCTGCCAACCCTGGCCATTTCAACCGCGTGAAATAATCCATCCCATTTCAAAGAGGTGTCCTATGTCCGCCATTGCCCAGCATTCCGTCACCCCGGTCGACCTCATCCGCAGCTCCCTGGACGAGACACTCAAGCTCCAGCGCGCCGCCTACTTTGCCCACCCCTACCCCAGCTTTGACGAGCGCCGGGCCGACCTGCTCCAACTGAAGGCTTTCATTCGCGACAACCGCGAGGCCATCGTGGCGGCGATCAGCGCCGACTACGGCAACCGCTCACGCCATGAAACCCTGTTTGCTGAGATATTCAGCGTCATGGACGGCGTGGACCACACCCTCAAGCACCTGAAGAAATGGATGAAACCGCAGCGCCGCGGCGTCGACCTGAAGAACTTCCTGGGTGCCAGCAACCGCGTCATCCCGCAGCCGCTGGGCATTGTGGGCGCCATCGTGCCCTGGAATTTTCCGATCAACCTCAGCTTCAGCGGCCTGATCGCCACCTTTGCCGCCGGCAACCGCTCCATGGTAAAGATGTCGGAGAATTCCCGCCACCTGGCCCAGCTTCTGATCGACAAATGCCCGAGCTATTTCCCCCACGACAAGCTGGCCTTCTTTGACGAAACCGGCGGCGTCGGCATCGAGTTCTCCAAGCTGCCGTTTGACCATCTGCTGTTCACCGGCTCCGGCGCCACCGGACGCGCCGTCATGGCCGCCGCCGCCCCCAACCTGTGCCCTGTCACGCTGGAACTCGGCGGCAAGTCGCCGGCCATCATTTGCGACGACTACCCCCTGCGCAAGGCAGCCGAGCGCCTGCTGTTCGTCAAGTACTTCAACGCCGGGCAGATCTGCACCACGGTCGACCATGTGTACATCCCCGCGGGCAAGGTGGACGAATTCACGGCGATGGCGAAGGACATCGTGCTGGCACGCTATCCACGCCTGGACACGCCCGACTACAGCTCCATGATTGACGCGCGCGCATTCAATCGCGTGGTCGCCGCCCTGGAAGAAGCGCAGGCGCGCGGCGCCACCCTGGTGCAACTCGTCCCCGGGCCCGCCTGGGACGCCGCCAGCCGCAAGATTGCGCCGCACATCGTGCTCAACGCTCCGACCGACTGCGCCCTGCGCACGCGCGAGATTTTCGGCCCGGTGCTGCCGGTCATCGCCTACACCACCATTGACCAGCCCATCCAGGCCATCAATGACGGACCGCGTCCGCTGGCGCTGTACCCCTTCAGCAACGACAAGCCGCTGGTGCACCATCTGCTGCAGCACGTCATGTCGGGCGGCGTCAGCGTGAACGACGGGCTGTTCCACGTCGGCCAGCACGACCTGCCGTTTGGCGGCGTGGGCGACAGCGGCATGGGCCACTACCACGGTCACGAGGGTTTCGTCACCTTCTCCAAGATGCGCCCGGTGTTCTACCAGGCGCCGTTCAGTGCGATCAAATTCATGTGGCCACCCTACGGCAAATTCGCCACCAAGTACCTGGAGTTCCTGACCCGCTAACCACCTGTCGGGGCGTCGCGGCGGGCGGCCGCCATCCCGCGCAGCAACCCTGAGTCAAATAGCCCCCTGGCGGCAGGACCAAGTGGGAGCGGCTAGCATCGGCATGGCCCCGTTTTTCCAACCCATTCAGTTGAACCAACTACAAGGACTTTGCATGAAACTTTACTACTCCCCTGGCGCCTGCTCGCTGTCGCCCCATATTGCACTGCAGGAGGCCGGCCTGGCTTTTGAAGCCATTCGCGCACCGACCAAAACCCACCAACTGCCCGACGGCACCGACTACTACACCATCAACCCACTGGGTTATGTGCCGCTGCTGGTGCTCGACGACGGCACCCAGTTGCGTGAAGGCGCAGCCATCGTGCAGTACATCGCCGACCAAGTGCCGGCCAAACAACTCGCGCCAGCCAACGGCACGTTTGCGCGTTACAAGCTGCAGGAATGGCTCAACTTCATCGGCACCGAACTGCATAAAGGCTTTTCGCCGCTGTTCACCCCCGGCATGCCCGATGACGCCAAAGCCATCGCCAAAACCCGCCTCAACTCACGCCTGCAATGGGTCGACAGTGAGCTGGCCAAGACGCCTTATTTGATGGGCAACACGTTCACCGTCGCCGATGGCTATCTGTTCGTGGTGGCCGGCTGGGGCAAACATGTCGGCATTGATATCTCGACCCTGGCCAACCTCAGCGCCTTCATAATCCGCGTTGGTGAGCGCCCTGCCGTGCAGGCCGCCCTGCGCGCCGAAGGCCTGCTCAAATAACTTGCGCTGACACCTCAGTCGCGCCTGGGCAGGCATAAAAAAGCCGCTGGTTTGCAGTGGCTTTTTTTGCAGTGTCCGGGCTGGCCGGACCACCATGGGCTGGCTCAATACTTCAATTGGAGTTTGTCAAGTTGCTCTTTGGTGATGGCAGGAACATCGCCCTTTGCCTTCCAGCGATTGGCGTTCCAGCCACCTTCACCCACCCAGGCCTTGATCACCTTCAGGTTGGCGACGCGCTGTCCATCGGTTTCACCCAGATGCTGGTACATATTGCCTGGCTTCTTGTCGGCACTGCCGCTACCATCGTCGAGGCGACGCATAAAGGCCCCCGCATCTGGAAAGGCAATCAGCTGAAGCACTGTTTCATACGTATTGAGACGCGGGCCGGACTCATCTTTGGTGTATTTTTCCTTGGCCAAACCGAATTCCTTGAGCGTCGGCGCTTTGGCCCCGTGGCAGTCATCACACTGGGCTTTCAGAATGGGTTGAACGTCAGCGCGGTAGGTCACGTCCGCGGCGAGCGCGGGCAACGCCATCGTGGCGCAGGCCAAAATGCCTAGAACTTTAAATTTCATGTGGTGCTTCCTTTTGGATTGAAGAGGGTGGTTGAAAACAAAAAACTGGAGATCACTGCCGAATGCTATTCGGCTGAAATTAGCTGCCAACTTTGCGTCGACTCTACTCTTGCTGCCTGAAGACGCTGCGCAAAGGTCAAGACTGCGGATGGAAACGCCTATCTAGGCGCAATTTAGCCCTGAGCGCGCCGGCCTTTCAGGCCGCCCTGCCCACCGATGGCCTGTTCATACAGCGCCGCCGAATGCGCCGCCGCCGGGCCGGAAGCCCACCCGCAAAGTTGGGAGGATCGGGGCAGCTCATCAAATCTGCGCGGTTTGGTCCACCGAATGTCCTTATTTTTCGTAAAGTTTTATAAAGAATTTCTCAATATCTTTTTCTTTATTTTCCGGTCGAGTCAATTTTTTCCCTCGAAGAAGCGCTTTTTTCAGGGCCGATTACTGCTCTATAAGTAGGCACTTATGCCTCTGGCGTGACGTAACATCCGCCTACTTCTTCTCCCAGAACCACGATTTGAAACCCGCATCGACACTGTCCTTTTCCAAGCTCGGCTGCAACCGGGGTGGGCGTCAACTCTTTCAAAATGTGGATTGCGTACTCGAAGCCGGGCGCTGGCTGTATGTGGCCGGTGCCAACGGCGTCGGCAAAACCAGCCTGCTGCGCATGGTGTGCGGTTTGGCACCGATCGAAGCCGGCGACATCTGCTGGAACGGCACCCCCATTCATGCCCAAGCCGATGCGTACCGGCAAGACCTCTGCTACCTGGGTCACCTCAACGCCCTGCAAGAATCGATGACCGTCCAGGAAAATCTGGCATTTACCGCGGCTCTGGGCGGCCTGGCGCCGGATGCGGCACAAACCCGGGCGGTCCTGGCGCAATTTGGCGTCCCCGGGCGCGAACGCCATTTGGTGCGGCATCTGTCGCAAGGCCAGAAGCGGCGGGTCGCGCTGTCGCGGCTGGCCTTGAGCCCGGCCCGCTTGTGGGTGCTCGATGAGCCCTTTGTGGCGATGGACGAGGCCGGCGTTCGCATGCTGGCCGACTTGATTGCGGCGCATTTGACCCAAGGCGGCCTGGCCGTTCTGACCAGCCACCAGCAGGTGGACATCGGCACCATCCCGGCGCAAATGCTGGAGTTGCACGCATGAAGAAGCTGGGACTGGGCTCGGTCCTGCTGGCGGTGCTGCGGCGCGAAGTCTCGCTGGCGCTGCGGCAAAAGGGCGAGGTGCTGACACCGCTGGTGTTTTTCGTCGTGATTGCCAGCCTGTTCCCGCTCGGCGTCGGGCCCGAATCTGCGCTCTTGTTGCGTATGGCCCCCGGTGTCCTGTGGGTCAGTGCCTTGCTCGCGGCCATGCTGTCGCTGCAGCGTTTGTTTGCCACCGATTACGCCGACGGCTCGCTCGAGCAGATGGCGCTGTCCAGCACGCCGCTCGGTCTGCTGGTGCTGGCCAAAGCGCTGTCGCACTTCTTGCTGTCCGGCCTGCCGCTGGTGCTGATGGCGCCAGTGCTGGGCTTGCAGTTCGGTCTGGAGGGGCGCGCGCTGGGCATCTTGATGCTGACCCTGCTGCTGGGCACCCCCACCTTGAGCCTGATTGGCAGCATCGGCGCGGCCCTGACCTTGGGCGTGCGCGGTGCAGGGGTATTGCTGTCGCTGTTAATCTTGCCCCTCTACATTCCGGTGCTGATTTTTGGCGCCGGCGCGGTAGAGGCCGACGCTGCCGGCCTGGGCATGGGCGGCCACCTGTCACTGCTGGCAGCCCTGCTGGTGCTGTCAATATTTTTTGCGCCATTGGCCACCACCACTGCCCTGAGGATTTCTTTGGAATGAATACCCGCGTGATTCACTGGTTCAAGTTTTCTTCTCCGCAAAACTTTTATGTGCTGGCCGGGCGCATGTGGCCCTGGTTCACGGCCCTGGCCACGGTGCTGCTGGCCGTCGGCTTGTGGATTTCGTTTTTTGTCGCCCCGACCGACGCGCAACAAGGGCAAGGCTACCGCATTATTTTTGTGCACGTGCCCGCGTCGCAGATGTCGATGTTCATCTACCTGGTGATGGCGGCCTGGGCTGGTTTTGGCCTGGCGTTCAACACCCGGTTGTCGGGCATGATGGCCTCGGCGCTGGCGCCCACTGGCGCCCTGTTTGCGTTTCTCTCACTGATCACCGGGTCCTTGTGGGGCAAGCCGATGTGGGGCGCCTGGTGGGTCTGGGATGCCCGCCTGACATCGGAGTTGATCCTGTTGTTTTTGTACCTGGGGTTTCTGGCGCTGCAATCGAGCATTGACGACCCACGCCGCGCCGACAAAGCCTGCGCCGTGCTGGCGCTGGTCGGCGTGGTGAATGTCCCCATCATCTATTTTTCAGTCAAGTGGTGGAACACCCTGCACCAAGGGGCTTCGGTGTCTTTAACCAAGTCGCCGACGATGGCCAGCACCATGCTCGCCGGCATGCTGATCATGGTCGTCGCGTTCTGGATGTACACCATTGCGGTGACGCTGGCACGCGTGCGCAACATCATTCTCGATCGTGAACGTCATACGGAGTGGGTCAAACATGCAGTGGAATAGCGTTTCCGAATTTTTCGCCATGGGCGGCTACGCCCTCTATGTCTGGGGCAGTTTCGGCGTCACGGCCGCCGTGATGCTGATTGAATCGTTGCAGATTCGCCGCCAGCGGCAGGAACTTCTGCGCAATCTGCGCACCGAATTACTTTCCGAAGGAGTCTCTTCATGAAACCTCGTCACAAGCGGGCCGCCATCATTGCGGGCGGTTTGGCCACTTTGGGCCTGGCGGCCTACCTGGTCCTCAATGCCTTCCAGAGCAACCTCGTTTTCTTCTTTTCTCCGACCCAGGTGGCGGCCGGCGAGGCGCCCAAGGAACGCACCTTCCGTATCGGCGGATTGGTCAAGGAAGGCACCGTCAAGCGCGACAACCTGACCGTCGCCTTTGTCGTGACCGATACCGCCAAGGAAATCCCCGTGTCCTACACCGGCATCCTGCCGGACCTGTTCAAGGAGGGCAAAGGCGTGGTGGCCCAAGGCAAACTCGATGCCAATGGCAAGTTCACTGCCACCGAGGTGCTGGCCAAGCATGATGAAAACTACATGCCGCCTGAGGCCCAGCACGCCATGGACCAGGCCGAAATCCAAAAAGCTGCAAAAACGCTGAAATAAGAGGCTCACCATGATTCCTGAAATTGGTCATTTTTCTCTGATCCTGGCGCTGTTTGTGGCGCTGGCGCTGGGTGTTCTGAGTGTTGTCGGTGGCCAGCAGGGGCGCGGCGACTGGATGGCGTTGGCACGGCCCGGTGCGCAGGCGCTGTGGCTGTTGACGGCCATCTCCTTTGGCTGTCTGACCTACGCTTTCTTCACCAATGACTTCTCCGTCTCTTATGTGGCGCAGCATTCCAACTCGAAATTGCCCGATATCTACCGCATTGCCGGCGTCTGGGGCGGGCACGAAGGCTCGCTGCTGCTGTGGCTGATGATGCTCTGTACCTGGATGATGGCGGTGTCGTTTTTTTCCCGTCAATTGCCCGAGGTGATGGTGTCAAGGGTGCTGGGTGTGCTGGCCCTGGTGGCGGTCGGCTTCCTGCTGTTCATGTTGATCACCTCCAACCCTTTCTTGCGCTTGAGCGACATACCCGCTGACGGCAAAGACCTCAATCCGCTCCTGCAAGACCCGGGCCTGGTGTTTCACCCCCCCATGCTGTACATGGGATACGTCGGCATGGCGGTGCCCTTTGCCTTTGCCATCGCCGCACTGCTCAACGGCCGGCTGGACGCCGCCTGGGCCCGCTGGTCGCGCCCCTGGGCCACCGCCGCCTGGATTTGCCTGACGATCGGCATTGCGATGGGCTCCTGGTGGGCTTATTACGAACTGGGTTGGGGCGGCTGGTGGTTTTGGGATCCGGTCGAAAACGCCTCCTTCCTGCCCTGGCTGGTCGGCACCGCGCTGATCCACTCGTTGGCAGTGACAGAAAAGCGCGGTCTGTTTCGCAACTGGACCATCATCCTGGCCATCACCGCGTTTTCCTTGAGCCTGCTGGGCACTTTCCTGGTGCGCTCCGGGGTGCTGACCTCGGTCCATGCCTTTGCCACCGACCCCAAGCGCGGCGTCTTTATCCTTTTGTTCCTGTCCGTTGTCGTCGGTGGTTCGCTGACCTTGTTTGCCATGCGCGCCAGCAAGGTGCGCTCTGGCGGTGCCTTTGCGCTGGTATCGCGTGAGACCTTTTTGCTGGTCAACAACGTGCTGCTGACCACCGCCGCCGCGGCTGTGCTGCTGGGCACCCTGTACCCGCTGATTGTGGACGCGCTCAACCTGGGCAAGCTGTCGGTCGGGCCGCCGTACTTCAACTCGGTGTTTGCGCCGCTGATGCTGCCGGTGCTGTTTTTCATGGTGCTCGGCTCCTATGCGCGCTGGAAGAATGACAGCGTGGCGGAACTGTCCAAGAAGTTGCGCCCGGTTGCCATTCTTTCCGTGCTGCTGGGCTGCAGTGCCCCGTTTCTGGCCGGTGCCTGGTCACCCCTGGTCGCGCTCAGTCTGACGCTGGTGTTCTGGATTGTGTTGGGCTCCGCGCAACAAATCTACCGTCAGCTCAAGGACACCGTCAACTGGAAATCCACGCCGATCTCGTTCTGGGGCATGCACATGGCACACATCGGCATTGCGGTGTTTGTGGTTGGTGTCACCATGGTCAAGGGTTACGAGACCGAGAAAGACGTTCGCATGGTCGTGGGCGACACGGTCGAAGTGGCAAATTACACCTTTCGCCTGACCGGTATCCGTGAGGTGCCGGGGCCCAATTACAACGCCGACCGCGGCGATGTGGAATTGATCCGTGACGGCAAGGTCCTCAAGACCCTGCACCCGGAGAAGCGCACGTATTTCTCCTCCACCATGCCCATGACGGAAACCGCGATTGACAGCAATCTGTTCCGTGATGTCTATGTATCGCTGGGCGAGCGCCTCGAAGGCGGCGACAAGCCCGCCTGGGCGATGAGGGTCTACCACAAGCCCTTTATCGTCTGGATCTGGCTCGGCAGCCTGATGATGGCCTTGGGCGGTGGTATGGCCGCGCTCGACCGGCGCTATCGCCGCAAGGTCACCGCCAGCGCAGCGGCGCTCAATGCAAAAATCAAGGGCGTTGCCGCATGAAGAAGACGTTGATTCCGCTCGGGCTTTTTATTGTCCTGGTGATCTTTCTGGCCATTGGCCTGACACGCGACCCGCATGAGATTCCGTCGCCGCTGATCGGCAAGCCCGCGCCGATATTCACCGCACCCAAGCTGCATGAGCCGAGCCAGCAATTTTCCGCCAAAGACATGCTGGGCCAGGTCTGGCTGCTCAATACCTGGGCCTCCTGGTGCGTCGCCTGCCGGCAGGAGCACCCGATCCTGATGGAATTTGCCAAAACCAAGACGATACCGATCATCGGTCTGGACTACAAGGATAAAGACGCGGATGGCCTGAAATGGCTGGCGCGCTTTGGCGACCCGTACGACCACGCCATCACCGACCAGGACGGCCGCATTGGCATCGACTTCGGCGTCTACGGCGTACCCGAGAGCTTCCTGATCGACAAAGCCGGTGTCATCCGCTACAAGCAGATCGGCCCCGTGACGGAAGAAGCCTTGCGCGACAAGATCGTGCCCTTGATCCGGGAACTGCAAAAATGAAATATTGGCTGGCACTTATCCTGGCGCTGCAATGCGCACTTTCATCCTATGCCGCTGAAGCCCCGTTGTTGGCGGAAGACCCGGTGGTGGAGCAGCGCATGATCGCTATTTCCGAAGAGCTGCGCTGCCTGGTCTGCCAGAACGAGTCGCTGGCGGGCTCGCGCGCCGATCTGGCGCTCGACTTGCGCCGTGAACTGCGAACCCTCATCAAAGCCAACAAGACCGACGCCGAAATCATGGAGTACATGGTCAGCCGCTACGGTGATTTTGTGCGTTACCGGCCGCCGGTCAAACCCGTCACCTGGCTGCTCTGGTTTGGTCCCTTTCTGCTGCTTATCGGCGCCATTTTCATGCTGGTGCGCATGGTGCGCCGCAACCAGCGCAGCGCTGACGCGCCGGCTCTGGACGCCGCTCAACGCAAAAAAGCACAGTCTCTTCTCAAAGATTCGGAAACTCCCTCATGACCGTTTTTATTGCAATCGCAGTGGTGTTGACACTGCTGGTAATGGCCTGGATCGTGCGTCCCCTGCTGCGTCCGGCGCCGTCGGCGGGTGTATCGAGCCAGCGCCTGAACGCTTCCATTTACCGCGACCAACTCGACACGCTGGAGCGCGACCTGGCGCGCGGCGTCATCAGTGCGGCCGACTGTGAAGCCACCCGTGACGAATTGCAGCTGCGCCTGCTGGACGACACCGAAGAGCCGGCGGCGGTTCACGCGACCAGTGACACCAGCTTCTGGAGCGCTCGACTGACCGCCGCCGTGATTGCGTTGCTGATGCCGCTCGGCGCCGCCGGTATGTACTGGTGGCTGGGCACGCCAGCCGCGATTGACCCGGTGGCCGCGCACAAAGCCAACGAAGATCAGGCGATGAAAATGGTCGACAGCCTGGCCGCCCGCCTCAGAGCCAACCCCGACAACCCCACGGGCTGGGCCATGCTGGCGCGCTCTTACAAGGTGATGGGTCGTTTTGCCGAGGCCGAGCAAGCCTTTATCAAAGCCGGCGACTTGATCAACACCGAACCGGATTTGATGGTGGACTACGCCGACCTGCTGGCTGTGCGCGCCAACAACAACATCGAAGGCAAGTCGCTGGAGCTCATCAACAAGGCCTTGCGCATTGACCCGCAACACCCGATGGGCCTGATGATGGCCGGCGTAGCGGCCTACCGCCGCGCCGACTACATAGGCGCGGTGACGTACTGGGAGACCTTGCTGGCGCTGCTGGAGCCGGGCTCGCCTGATGCGCAGCAAGTTGAGACCGACATTGCCGATGCCCGCGCCAAGGGAGCGCTGCCCGGCGGACCCAGAACGAGCACGTCACCGGTTGCCCCGATGACGCGTGACGCCGCGGAAGCTGGCAAGTTGCCACCGGTCGACCCTGCGGCAGCGGCGGCCACGACCCCGGAGATGGTCAATCAGATGGTGGATCGCTTGGCCGAGCGTCTCAAGACCAACCCGGATGACCTGACGGGTTGGGCCCGACTGGCGCGTGCGTACAAGACGCAGGGGCGCCTGGCCGAGGCGGAGCAAGCATATGCCAAGGCCGGCAAACTGGTTGATGGCAACCCAGACCTGCTGACCCAGTACGCCGATGTGTTGGCCATGCGTGCTGACAACAAGATTGAAGGCCGCACGCTGACTTTGGTGAACAAGGCACTGGCACTGGACCCAAATCACCCAACCGCTTTGATGATGGCTGGCACCGCCGCTTACCGGCGCGCCGACTATGCCCAAGCCGTGGCCCACTGGGAAAAAGTGCTCACCGTACTGGCGCCCGGTTCAAATGACGCGAAACAGGTCCAAGCGGAAATCGCCGACGCACGAGCCAAAGGCGGACTGGGCCTGCAGGCTAAACCTTAATTGCTATAAATAAAATAGCTGCTAACCCAATAAATACGTGGGCTAGCAGCCATTTTTATACGAATTAACGGCACTTTTCACTTTAAAATGTGTAAGGCGTGCGCTGCCAATGCGGCCATGCCAGCATTCACACACTGAGTCACGCCGGTATTAACCGGCCAGCGGACCGGTGTAGTTATAGTCAAGATGGCGTCTTGCGCCTTCCAATCGGCCTTCGCCAACACTGTCTGCGCTGCCGCCATCCCCAGGTGAAGTACTTCGCGCACCGCTGCCGCGTCATGGCTGTGTTCCAGCCAGCCATCCCCTCGCTTCACTTGCACCCCGCGACAGCCAGGCACGGGCGCTGAAAAAATCCGTTCATCAGCCCGATGGGGCACAACATTTCAGCCAGCGTCGCCTGCTCAGCGTAGATGACTTGACCACGCTCTTCTACCCTGCTCTGGCGACTTCTGTCAAAGGATAAACCTGTGCATAGTCTTGGCATAAACAGCAACTTATCCACAAAAATATTCACACAAAAAAGTTATCCAGATCACGGGTACAAAATGAAAGCGTACTCGCCCACATGCGTCGACCATAGCCAAGTGCTTGATTTACTTAGATAAAATTTGCTTACCCACAGATGAACCGAATCCTTATCTACTACTACTATTTATAAACAATAGAAATATAGAAGATAAAACCGAAGAAAATAATCAGCGCCCCTTAGCGAACCGGACTAAAACCAGCCCGCCTTGGTCCGGCCTCGTGGGTACACGGCTCAAACCTGTCAATCAAGTAAAATCTAGGCTCGCCTCACGCTATCTGTCAATCTCAGGCGGTGTCGGCATTGCCGCTCCTCAAATCGCTCCCAACTGAATAAAAAATCTCTTTTTAGCCATTGCCTTTCATGTCTGTTTCTTCCGCAGCTAATTCACCCAGCCCCCTACCGGCGTCTTTTGAAATCAAGAGCGCCCAATTGCCGCTGGTGGCGCTGCTACTCAAGACCGCTGACTGGGAACTACTGGCTTCTGATCTATTGAGGCAATTCGGCCCGACAGGCGAGAGTCCCGATTTTTTCGACAATGACCCCCTGGTGCTTGATTTTTCGTCTCTGCCGGCAGACAGCCCCGTGCAGGACTTAAAACCCCTGTTGCAGACCTTGCGGGCCTGTCGCCTGCTGGCCGTGGCGGCGCGTGGTGCCAGCACCGTGTGGATGCAAGCAGCGCTGGCGCTGGGTCTGGTGGAAGCGCCGCTTGATTTGCCGCGTGTGCGCCCGGCGCGTGCCGAGCCGGTGAGGCCGGCGGCCGTTGTAGAGCCGGTGCGCGACGTGTTGCGTCAAGGCCCTGGCCCGGTCACACTGGTGATCGACAAGCCGCTGCGCTCCGGTCAAAAGGTTTATGCCCGTGGGGGTGATCTGGTGGTGCTGGCCATGGTCAACCAAGGCGCCGAGGTGGTGGCTGATGGCAATATCCATGTCTATGCGCCTTTGCGTGGCAAGGCCATGGCGGGTGCCAGTGGCAACACCCAGGCCCGCATATTTTCTTTGTGCCTGGAGCCCGAGCTGATCTCGATTGCCGGGGTCTACCGCACCAGTGAGAATCCGCTGGCACCAGACATCCACGGCAAACCAGCGCAAGTGCGTTTGAGCAACGACGGCCAAGACAGGTTACTGTTTGAAGCACTAAACACCTGAGCGTCACGCGCGTGCCCTCACGCAAGCAGCGCTGACAATGTTTTAATTTAAATTTTCGTGAAAGACAGCTTCCCCATGGCAAAAATAATCGTAGTGACCTCCGGCAAGGGCGGCGTGGGCAAGACCACCACCAGCGCCAGCTTTGCAACCGGTCTGGCCTTGCGCGGGCACAAGACGGCCGTGATCGACTTCGACGTCGGCCTGCGCAACCTGGACTTGATCATGGGTTGCGAGCGCCGCGTGGTGTACGACCTGATCAACGTCATCCACGGTGAAGCCAACCTGAACCAGGCGCTGATCAAAGACAAACAGTGCGATCACCTGTATGTGCTGGCCGCCTCGCAAACCCGCGACAAAGACGCCCTGACGCAAGACGGCGTCGAAAAGGTGCTGAACGATCTGGTCGCCATGGACTTTGAATTCATCGTCTGTGATTCACCGGCGGGCATTGAAACCGGCGCCCTGATGGCCATGCACTTTGCCGACGAAGCGCTGGTGGTGACCAACCCCGAAGTGTCTTCGGTGCGCGACTCGGACCGCATTCTGGGTATGCTGTCGAGCAAGACCCGGCGCGGCATGGAGGGCCTGGAGCCCGTCAAGGAGCATTTGCTCATCACCCGCTACAACCCGGCCCGCGTCGACCAGGGCCAGATGCTGTCGCTGGAAGACATCCAGGATATTTTGCGCATCAAACTCATTGGTGTCATTCCCGAAAGCGAAGCCGTGCTGCAGGCGTCCAACCAGGGCGTGCCGGCGGTGCACATGAAGGGCAGCGATGTGTCAGAAGCCTACAAGGACGTGATTGACCGCTTCTTGGGTGAAGAAAAGCCCATGCGCTTTACCGACGCGCCCAAACAAGGGTTTCTGAAGCGGCTCTTTGGGGGGAAATAACACCATGTCTTTTTTCTCATTTTTTGTTGGCGAGAAGAAAAAATCCGCCAGCGTCGCCAAGGAGCGGCTGCAGATCATCCTGGCGCACGAGCGCAGCGGCCGCAACGCCGCCGAGCCCGACTACCTGCCCGCCTTGCAGCGCGAGTTGATGGCGGTCATCAGCAAGTACGTCAAGATCAATCTGGAAGACATCAAGGTCAACGTGGAGCGCCAGGACGACCTGGAGGTGCTCGAAGTCAAAATCGAGCTGCCCGACCCGCGTTAGCCAGCCCAAGCGCCGTCAACACCACCCGCGCCATTCAGCCCGTCAACGCCGCCTGCCATGCCTTACGCCCACACCATCGGCCTGCGGCGGTACCAGTTTGGCGACTTGCGCACCTTGTTGGCGCGTGCCAGCCCGGCCCGCTCCGGTGACCGGCTGGCGGGTGTCATGGCGGCTACAAGGCAGGAGCGCGTCGCAGCGCAAATGGCGCTGGCCGACGTGCCACTCGCGCGTTTCCTGAGTGAGGTCATCGTCCCCTACGAGATCGACGAGGTCACGCGCCTGATCATCGACACGCACAGCGCGGCGGCGTTCCAGCCGGTCAGCCATTTCACGGTCGGTGACTTTCGCAACTGGCTGCTCAGCGACGCCGCCAACACCCAGAGTCTGGCGGCCTTGGCAGCGGGTTTGACGCCGGAAATGGTGGCCGCGGTCAGCAAGCTATGTCGCTTGCAAGATTTGGTCTTGATTGCGCGAAAATGCCAGGTCGTGACCCGGTTTCGCAACACCCTGGGTTTGAGTGGGCGTCTGGCGACCCGGCTGCAACCCAATCACCCCACCGATGACCTGGCGGGCATCGCCGCCAGCCTGCTTGATGGCCTGCTGCTCGGCAGCGGTGACGCGGTGATTGGCATCAATCCGGCCACGGACAACGTCGCGCAGGTGGTGCGGCTGCTGCAGATGCTGGCCGACGTGATTGAGCGCTACCAGATTCCGACCCAATCCTGCGTGTTGACGCACGTCACCAACACCTTGCAGGCGATCGAGCGCGGCGCACCGGTCGATCTGGTGTTTCAATCCATCGGCGGCACCGAGGCCACCAACACCAGTTTTGGCATTGATCTGGCGCTGCTAAGCCAGGCGCATGACGCGGTGCTGTCCTTGCAGCGCGGCAGCCAGTTTGCCGATGGCCAGCGCGGCGAGCATGTGATGTATTTTGAAACCGGCCAGGGCAGCGCCTTGAGTTCAGGAGCGCACCACGGCTGCGACCAGCAAACGCTCGAAGCCCGCGCTTATGCCGTGGCGCGCCATTTCAAGCCCTTGCTGGTTAACACGGTGGTCGGGTTTATCGGACCCGAGTACCTGTTTGACGGCAAGCAAATCACGCGCGCTGGCCTGGAGGACCATTTTTGCGGCAAGCTGCTGGGCCTGCCGATGGGCTGTGACGTGTGTTACACCAACCACGCCGAGGCTGATTCGGACGACATGGACGCGCTTTTGACCATGCTGTGCGCGGCCGGCTGCAACTTCATCATGGGCGTGCCGGGGGCTGATGACATCATGCTCAATTACCAAAGCACGTCGTTTCACGATGCGCTGGCCATGCGCCAGATCATGGGCTTGCGCGTCGCGCCCGAGTTTGAAGAATGGTTGCAGCGCATGGGTATTTTTGAGCCGGGCGCACAGTCGCGTTTGGCGACCAAGCGGCCTGCCGGGTTTGAGCTCGTGCGCCAGCGACTGGGCAGCGCGTGATGGCCACTGACTTGACCTTGCCGCCAGCCCCGGTGACCGCCTCGCGCTGGGAGGCGCTGCGCCAGTTCAGCCAGGCGCGCCTCGCCTTGGGTCGGGCCGGGCACAGCCTGCCTACGGCCGCTCACCTGGCGTTTCAACTGGCGCATGCGCAAGCGCGCGATGCCGTGCAGTTGCCGCTGGACAGCTTCGGTCTCGCCGCCGAGTTGCAGGCACTGGGCCTTGAGTCGCTGCTGCTGCACAGCGCTGCGCCGGATCGGGCCACCTACCTGCAGCGCCCGGATCTGGGCCGCCAGTTGGACGCCGCCTCTCAGCAAGCGCTGGCGCCTTGGACCAGCCAGCAACGCCCGGCCCCCGCTGCAGCGCCTGCGTTCGATGTTGCCTGGGTGCTTGCCGACGGTCTGTCGGCCCAGGCCGTGCATCAAAGCGCCATGGCGCTGGTGGCAGCGACGCTGCAGCGCCTGCAAGCCGACACTGACTTTGCCTGGTCGGTGGCACCCATCACCGTCGTTGAACAGGCGCGTGTGGCCATTGGTGACGAGATCGGCCAGGTCTTGCGCGCACAAGTGGTGGTGGTGCTGATCGGCGAGCGCCCCGGCCTGAGCTCACCCGACAGCCTGGGCGCCTACCTGACCTGGGCGCCGCGCGTCGGGCTGACCGACGCCAGCCGCAACTGCGTCTCCAACATCCGTCATGCCGGTTTGTCGATAGCCGCGGCCGCCGCCAAGCTGCATTACCTGTTGACGCAAGCCAGGCTGCGCCGATGCTCGGGTGTGGCGCTGAAAGACGAGGCGGATGCGCCGGCAGGGCTGACCGCAATCGCGCAAGGCGGAACCTTTCTGCTGCCTGGGGCGGACTGAATCGGTTTAAAAAAATACTACTAAATTAATAGCTGTATGTGCTTATTACACGGCGGCTACAGCCCGATTCATCATATTTTTTTGCTGATTGACCAGGGACCCGGGAACGTCTCTGCCAATGGGCGCAACGCTATAGGTCGTCATCAAACGGCACCTCCGGGGCAGTGATTTTGGTGGAACGGCCAGGCATACCGGGTAACGAAGCGAAAGTATTTTTCCATGAAACCGGATCTTTTGAGTAGAAACCCTGATCTGGATCATGGACATGTGTGTTCAAAATGGCGTTGTCATTTTCTACAACAGGAGACTCACTTGATTGATAGCAAAACCCCCCGTCGTCGCAGCCTGCTCAAGGGCGTTGCCCTGGCCGCTGGTGCCATGTCTGCCCCCATGATCGCCAAGGCGCAAGCCGGTCCGATTTCGATGCGCTGGCAGAGTACCTGGCCGGCAAAAGACATCTTTCACGAGTACGCCCTGGACTACGCCAAGAAGGTGAACGACATGACCGGCGGCGATCTCAAGATCGAGGTTCTGCCGGCCGGCGCCGTGGTGCCTGCGTTTGGCCTGCTGGAGGCGGTGTCCAAGGGCACGCTCGATGGTGGGCACGGCGTGTTGGGCTACCACTACGGCAAGCAGAATGCCTTGGCGCTGTGGAATTCCGGTCCGGCGTTCGGCATGGATGCCAACATGATGCTGGCCTGGCACAAGCACGGCGGCGGGGCCGAGTTGCTGGCGAAACTCTACGCCTCCATCGGCGGCAATGTGCAGTCCTTCCTGTACGGCCCGATGGCCACGCAGCCGCTGGGTTGGTTCAAGAAACCCATTGCCAAAGTCGATGATTTCAAGGGTCTCAAGTTCCGCACCAATGGCCTGGCGATCGATTTGTTCACGGCCATGGGTGCCGCGGTGAATGCGCTTCCCGGCGGCGAGATCGTGCCGGCGATGGACCGTGGTCTGCTCGATGGGGCCGAGTTCAACAATGCTTCCTCGGACCGTCTGCTGGGCTTTCCCGACGTGTCCAAGGTCTGCATGCTGCAGAGCTACCACCAAAGCGCCGAAACGTTCGAGATCATGTTCAACAAGACCAAATACGATGCCTTGCCCCCGAAAATGAAGGCGATCATCGCGGGCGCGACGGAGGCCGCGTCGGCCGAGATGTCCTGGAAAGCGATTGATCGTTACTCCAAGGACTACATCGAGCTGCAGACCAAGGACAAGGTCAAGTTCTACAAGACCCCGGATTCAATTCTGCAGGCTCAACTCAAACTGTGGGATGCCATTATTGAAAAGAAATCGGCGGAAAACCCCTTGTTCAAGGAAGTCGTCGCATCGCAGAAGGCATTTGCTGAGCGCGCGGTGAAGTGGGACCAGGACACCTATGTCAGCCGGCGCATGGCTGTGAGTCATTTCTTCCCGGCCAAAAAGGCCTGAGCGTTTTTCGCAGCATCCATCGGCCATTCGGGTCTTGTCCGGATGGCTGATTTTTTTTGAGCAGACCAGACTATGCAGAAATTGCTTCTTGCGATGGACCGGATCAGCACCTTTGTCGGGCAGTCGTTTTCCTGGCTCATCGTCGCCCTCACGTTCATGATTTCCTGGGAAGTGTTCTCGCGCTATGCGCTGGACAATCCGCACCCCTGGGCCTTCGATGTCATGAGCATGATGTACGGAACCCTGTTCATGATGGCGGGCGCCTACACCTTGTCCAAGAATGGCCATGTGCGCGGTGACGTGCTCTATGGCTTTTTCCCGCCGCGCTTGCAGGCCGGTCTGGATCTGGTTTTGTATCTCCTGTTTTTCATGCCGGGGGTGTTTGCCATGGCCTGGGCCGGCTACAACTACGCGGCTGACTCCTGGGCCATCAACGAACATTCGAACATCACCGCCAACGGCCCGCCGGTTTACCCGTTCAAGACCATCATCCCGGTTGCGGGAGCCTTTCTGCTGGCGCAGGGCCTGGTCGAAATTGTGCGCTGTGTCATTTGTCTGAAGCAGGGTCAGTGGCCCTCGCGTGGTGAGGACGTCGAGGAAGTCGACGTTGAAAAACTGAAGGAGATGGTGCACGTGAAGGACGAAGATATCGCCAAACTCGATGCCTTCGTCGTCCATGCGCAGGAGAACCAGAAATGAGAAAAGAAGTCTGGTTCGGGCTCTCGATCATGGCCGCCGTGGTGCTGGCGGCATTTGTCCTGTTGCCGGCGCCCTCGATGATGAGCAACGGCCATCTGGGTCTGCTGATGCTGGCGCTGGTCGTGGTCGCCATCATGCTGGGTTTCCCCACAGCGTTCACCCTGATGGGCATGGGCATGGTGTTCGCCTGGATCGCCTACCGAAGTCAGAATCCCGGCTTGGCGGTGCAGCAGACGCTGGACCTGATGGTGCAGCGCACCTATTCGGTGATGTCCAATGACGTGCTGATTTCCATTCCCCTGTTTGTGTTCATGGGCTACCTGATCGAGCGCGCCAACCTGATCGAGAAGCTGTTCAAAAGCATGCACCTCGCCACTGCGCGCGTGCCGGGTTCGCTGGCGGTGGCGACCATCATCACCTGCGCGATCTTCGCCACCGCCACCGGCATTGTGGGCGCCGTGGTCACGCTGATGGGTCTGCTGGCCTTGCCCGCCATGCTGCGCGCCGGCTACAGCGTGCAACTCTCGGCCGGTGCCATCACGGCGGGCGGTTGTCTAGGTATTCTGATCCCGCCCTCGGTCATGCTGATTGTGTACGGTGCCACGGCGGGGGTGTCGGTCGTCAAGCTCTACGCGGGCGCTTTTTTCCCCGGCCTCATGCTGGCGGGTCTGTACCTCCTCTACGTGATTGTGCTGGCCAAGCTCAAGCCCAGTCTGGCGCCGCCCATGTCGGCCGAAGAGCGGCGCGTGCCCTTGCCCGCCTTCGCGGAAATTGTCTCCAGCACCATCAGCAAAAAAGTGCTGCCGGGGCTGATCGGTGCGATCAAGGGCAAGCGCAATGCCGCGGTGCCGATGCGCTCGCTGCTCAACCACCTGTTCATCGCCCTGCTGCCGGCGCTGGCGGTCGTGTTGATCATGGGTTTCGTGTTTCTGAAGGTGACGGCACCGGTCGAGCCGGAGGTGCCCGAGGGCGTGGTCGCGATGGGCAGCGCGGCCCTGGGCACGGTCGAGGAAGAAAAAGTCGACGCGGGGGGCCTGCAGGAGCCTGAGGCGGAGGTCGGCTTGCTGGAGCCCCCCAGCGAAGAGGCAACGCAAGCACCCCCAGCCAGCGTAGGCGCGCAGACAGAGGCAGCGAAGCCAAGCGCGCCGATCGTGGCCGAACCGGTTGCCGCGTCTGAGCGCGTGCCTGCGCCAGCGAGTTTCTGGATTGCGCTGGTCAGTTGTGCTGTGGCGCTGGCGCTGTTCTACGCCATCTTCAGTTTTGCCCGGCTGGAGATCTTCAAGATGCTGCTGGGATCGTTCTTTCCGCTGGCGATGATGATCCTGGCGGTGTTGGGCACCATCGTGTTCGGACTGGCGACACCGACGGAGGCGGCGGCGATGGGATCCATGGGGGGCCTGGTCCTGGCGGCGGCCTACCGGCGACTCAACCTCGGGGTGTTGAAGGAATCGGTCTACCTCACGGCGAAGACCAGCGCCATGGTGTGCTGGCTGTTCGTTGGCTCCAGCATCTTCTCGGCCGCATTCGCCCTGCTCGGTGGCCAGGAGATCATTAACACTTGGGTACTGTCCATGGACATGACACCGGTGCAGTTCATGATCCTGGCCCAGGTCGTGATCTTTCTGCTGGGCTGGCCGCTGGAGTGGACCGAGATCATCGTCATCTTCATGCCGATTTTCATCCCGCTGCTGCCGCACTTCGGCATCGATCCGCTGTTCTTCGGTCTGCTGGTGGCACTGAACCTGCAAACGGCCTTTCTGAGCCCCCCGGTGGCGATGGCTGCGTTTTACCTGAAGGGCGTGAGCCCACCGCATGTGACGCTCAATCAGATCTTTGCCGGCATGTTGCCCTTCATGGCCATCCAGGTGTTGGCGATCATCTTGCTCTACCAGTTCCCGGCCATCGGCTTGTGGCTACCGCAGATGCTGTACAAATAGTCTGGCGGCATTGCATTGAGGAGCTGAACAGAGGGCTCGGGGGCGCCCTTTGTTTCTTAAGTTGCCTACATTGAGCGATGACCCAGTCAACCGTAAAGTCAGTAAAACACTATTGTTTTGATAACCTCTTTCGTAATGAATACGGGGGCTACAGCCTCTTTTTGCATATATTTTCCAATTTGGCACAAACCTGGCATGCTTGTCAAACGGAGTCGGCGTGGATGCGCTGCTGCGCCAAAGGGTGCTCGCGTGCGAGGCCCGACGCGTTGACGGCATAGAGCAAGCTGCTTTGATATTTCCCCCAGCTTGCATGACATTGAATTCCTACAATCAGAGTTGTACGCACCCCCAGTCCCCCGACTGGCCCCATCACCAGGAGAACCTTATGAAAACAAAAGCCGCCGTGGCCTGGAAAGCAGGCGAGCCCCTGACCATTGAAACGGTCGATCTCGAAGGCCCGAAGTTTGGCGAGGTCCTGGTCGAGATCAAGGCCTCTGGCATCTGCCACACCGACTACTACACGCTCTCGGGCGCAGACCCGGAGGGCATTTTCCCGGCCATTCTGGGCCACGAGGGCGCGGGCATCGTGGTCGATGTCGGCCCCGGCGTCACGACGCTTAAAAAAGGCGACCACGTCATCCCGCTCTACACGCCTGAATGCCGCCAGTGCAAGTATTGCCTGTCGCGCAAGACCAACTTGTGCCAGTTGATTCGCGGCACGCAGGGCCAGGGCCTGATGCCCGACGCCACCAGCCGCTTCAGCCTGGACGGCAAGCCGATTCTCCATTACATGGGGACGTCGACCTTCAGCAACTACACCGTGGTGCCCGAAATCGCGCTTGCCAAAATCCGTGAGGACGCACCGTTCGACAAGGTCTGCTACATCGGCTGCGGCGTGACCACCGGCATCGGCGCCGTGATCTTCACGGCCAAGGTGGAAGTCGGTGCCAACGTGGTGGTGTTCGGCCTGGGCGGCATTGGCCTGAACGTCATCCAGGGCGCCAGGATGGTGGGCGCCGACAAGATCATCGGGGTGGACCTGAACCCGGCGCGTGAAGCGATGGCGCGCAAGTTCGGCATGACGCATTTCTTGAACCCGAAGGACATCGAGGCTGCCGGTGGCACGCTCGTGGATGCGATCGTGCAACTCACCGATGGCGGTGCCGACTACAGCTTTGAGTGCATCGGCAATACCAGGGTCATGCGCCAGGCGCTGGAGTGCACGCACAAGGGCTGGGGCCGCTCCATCATCATCGGCGTGGCCGAAGCCGGCGCCGAGATCAGTACGCGCCCGTTCCAGCTGGTCACGGGCCGCAAGTGGGAAGGCTCGGCCTTCGGCGGGGCGCGTGGCCGCACCGACGTGCCCAAAATCGTGGACTGGTACATGGAGGGCAAGATCAACATCGACGACCTCATCACCCACACCATGCCGCTCGAAGACATCAACAAGGGCTTTGACCTGATGAAGCGCGGCGAGTCGATTCGCGGCGTGGTGCTGTTCTGATGGACGCCCCCGAGCTGCTCAGCGAGCACGTCTGTTTTGGCGGCGTGCAGCGCTTTTACCGGCATGCCTCGACCGTGATCGGCTTGCCCATGCGCTTTTCCGTGTACCTGCCGCCTCTGGCTGATCCGGGCGCACGGGCCAAAGTACCGGCCCTGCTGTACCTGGCGGGCCTGACCTGCAACGAAGAGACCTTCATGAGCAAGGCCGGGGCCCAGCGCGTGGCCGCCGAGCTGGGCTTGGCGCTGATCACGCCCGACACCAGCCCGCGCGGCGCCGACCTGCCCGGTGACAGCGACAGCTGGGACTTGGGCGTGGGGGCTGGTTTTTACATTGACGCGACCCAGGCGCCATGGTCCCGGCACTACCGCATGGAGCGCTACATCACCACGGAGTTGCTGGCTTTGGTGGGGCAGGAGCTGCCTATCGACCTGCAGCGGGTGGGTATTTTTGGCCACTCCATGGGCGGGCATGGTGCTTTGTCATTGGCGCTCAAACACCCGGCGTTGTTCAAGTCCGTGTCGGCCTTTGCGCCCATCTGTGCGCCCCGCCTGTGTCCGTGGGGGCAAAAGGCATTCACCCATTACCTGGGGGGCGATGCAGACACCTGGGCGGCACATGACAGCAGTGCGCTAATGGCGGCGCAGGCGTCGGCGCCGTTTCCGAACGGCATCTTGATCGACCAGGGGCTGGCAGACAAGTTTTTGCCGACACAGTTGTTCCCGGATGCGTTTGAAGCGGCCTGCCAGGCGGTGGGCCAACCGCTGCTGTTGAACCGGCGGGCCGGCTACGACCATGGCTACTACTTCATCTCGACCTTCATGGCCGATCACCTGGCACACCATGTCGCAGCCTTGGCGCTGCCAGGGTAGAGTGTCGTGAGCACGGCCAAGGCTGGCACGGCGCGCTGTTGCGGTGTCCAGAAAGAAGTCCTTTTGTCGTCCCGCCTGGCACCAAACGGAAAGATCACGAGTCATAGCAATGTCAGACCAGTTCATTGAATTCACGACCGACAAGCAGTTCATTCGGCGCGTGCGCGAACTCAAGACGATCCGCGTGATGATCGACATGTATTGTGCGAGGCATCACGGCGGCGCCCCGCTGTGCGCCGATTGCGCGGACCTGTTCGACTATGCGCAGCGCCGCCTGCAGCGCTGCGTGTTTGGCGACGCCAAACCGAACTGCGCCAAGTGCGTCGTGCATTGTTACAACGCCGACATGCGCGAAAGGATCAGGGTGGTGATGCGTTGGGCCGGGCCGCGCATGCTGCTGCGGCATCCGGTGCTGGGTATCAAGCATTTGCTGGCCGACCGTCGGCCGGTGCCGCTGCTGCCGGCCAAGCGCGGGGTGAAAGCGCCCGATACCGACTGAGCGCTTGCGATGGGTTGACGTTCTGCGCGCGAGCCAGATGCAGTGACGGGGTATGGCGCGCTGGTGGTGCCTGCGGTCTCCAAACAATCTTGTTTCTATTCGCTATTCGCAAATGGCGAATGAAGGTCTAAAGTACCACGATGTCCGGTTCAAAATCCAACCCGCAAATCGTGCTGCGCCCGCAAGATGTGGTGGTGCTGTTGCGTTTGTCACTCCAGCGCGGGCCCGCGCCCACCTATGCCGCGTTGGCCGAGGAACTCAAGCTCACAGCATCCGAAATTCATGCCGGCGTTGAGCGGTCCATGGCGGCACAATTGCTGCGCAAGGACGCCGCGGGAAAACCGGCTGTATTGCTGGAGCCATTGCGCCTGTTTGTGCAGCATGGACTGCGTTATTGCTTTCCGGCAACGCGTGGCGGTATGACACGCGGCGTGCCCACCAGCTACGCGGCGCCGCCCATGTTCGCGCTCATCGTGCAGCCCAATGAGGCACCGCCGGTTTGGCCGCACAAGGTTGGCGCGGTGCGCGGCGCTGCCTTCTATCCGCTGTACCCCACGGTGCCCGACGCCGCACTGGCCAACCCGGCGCTCTACGAGCTTCTGGTGCTGGTAGATGCCATACGGGGGGGAGCCTGCGAGAGCGCGCTTTGGCGATTGCCGAACTGGACAAGCGGTGGTCCGCCTGATGCGCCAACTTAACCCGAACGACCCCAACGTGCTGATGCTGGAGCTGGTGGCACGGCGGCTGGGCCCTGACTTGTGCGACCGTTTTGCATTTGTGGGTGGCTCCATTGCGGGGTTGCTGATTACCGACCCGGCCAATCCACCCATCCGGTCAACGGATGCCGCAAGAGTTGCGAGGCTAATTTGCCGAACAATTTTCAGCCTTGCTGGCTGATCGCCGTTTTTTGGATGCCCTGCCGGGTCATTTGCCGGGTGACGCCATGAGCCAAAGCCGCCTTCCCGACTTGGAAGCCAAAATTCAACAACTTGCGAACCTGTCCAAAACATGAACTGAGCCACCATCGGCTCATTGCCAGGGATTTCACCGGAACCCGCGCCGTTGGCCTCAGTCCTTCATTTCCCCGGCTTCCAGCGCTTGAGCAGCAGCGCATTGCTCATCACGCTGACCGAGCTCATCGCCATCGCCGCGCCGGCCACGACCGGGTTCAAGAAGCCCAGCGCGGCCAGCGGAATGCCGGCCACGTTGTAGGCAAAGGCCCAGAACAGGTTTTGCCGGATTTTGGCCACCGTGCGGTCGGAGATGTCCAGCGCAGCAGCCACCAGCGCCGGGTCGCCTCGCATCAGCGTGATGCCGGCCGCGTGCATCGCCACGTCCGAGCCGCCGCCGCCCACATTGGCCATCGCCATGCCGACATCGGCGGCGGTCAAGGCGGGCGCGTCGTTGACGCCGTCACCGACCATCGCCACGGTATGCCCCCCGCGTTTGAGTGCCAGCACCTGCGCGGCCTTGTCGCCGGGCAGCACTTCGGCGCGCACTTCGCCACTCTCAGGGCGCAATCCGAGTCGCTGCGCCATGGCCTCAGCCGCACCCTGGTTGTCGCCGGAAATCATCACGGTCTTGATGCCGCGTGCGCGCAAGGCCGCCACGGCGGCCTGGGCACCGGGCTTGGGCTCGTCGGCAAAAGCCAGCAGCGCCAGCACCTCGATGCGCTCGGCTTGCGCGGCAGTGGCCGCCCAGCGCTGCGCCAGCAGCGACACGGTGGCGCCCTCGCCTTGCAGCTTGGCTGCCGGGGCGCTCAGCGCGCGCCAATCCACCCCCAACTCGTCCATCCAGCGCAGGCTGCCGATCAGATAGACAGGCTGCGCCGCTTCGCTGCCATCGGATGCGCGCAGTTCGCCTTCGGTGCCGCGCCCGGGCACGGCTTGCACATTCACCGGCGGGTGGATGCGCAGGCCGCGCTCGCTGGCCGCTGCCACCACGGCGCGTGCCAAGGGGTGCTCGCTGCCGCTCTGCAGGCTGGCCGCAAAGCTCAGCAATTTCACGGCATCGTCCGTCAACGCCAGGCCAGGACCGGCCGCAGCGGCTGGCGCGCTAGGCGCCGCAGCACCGGCCGGCAAAAAAGCCGTCAAGCGCGGCTGCCCCACGGTCAGGGTGCCGGTCTTGTCAAACGCGACCACGTCCACCTTGTGCGCCAGCTCCAGCGCCTGTGCGTCCTTGATCAGGATGCCGTACTTGGCCGCCACGCCGGTGCCGGCCATGATCGCGGCCGGTGTCGCCAGCCCGAGCGCGCACGGGCAGGCAATCACCAGCACCGTCACGGCGTTGATCACCGCGACCTCGAACGGGTGGCCCGTCAGCCACCAGCCCAGCAGCGTGAGCAGGGCAATGACGAGCACCACCGGCACAAACACCGCGCTGACCTGGTCGACCAGGCGCTGAATCGGCGCTTTGGCCGCCTGCGCGTCTTCCACCAGGCGGATGATGTGGGCCAATATCGTCTCGCTGCCCACCGCCTTGACCTGCATCACGATGCGGCCGTCGCCGTTGATAGAGCCGCCGGTCAGCAGAGCGCCCGGGTCTTTGACCACCGGCAGCGGTTCGCCCGTCAGCATCGACTCATCGACCTGGGTCTGGCCCTCCTGCAGCACGCCGTCGGTGGGCAGGCGTTCGCCGGGTTTGACCACCAGCCGGTCGCCCACAAGCACCTCGGCCACCGGCACATCGACTTCGCCGTCCAGACCGATCAAATGGGCCGTGTCGGGCCGCAGGCCATGCAGCGCGCGAATCGCAGAGGTGGTCTGGCGCTTGGCGCGGGCCTCCAGCCACTTGCCCAGCAGCACCATGGTGATGACCACGGCCGAGCCCTCAAAGTACAGGTGCGGCATGGTGCCGGGCGCGGCGCTGAGCCACAGCCACATCGACAGCAGCCAGCCCGCCGTGGTGCCCAAAGCCACCAGCAGGTCCATGTTGCCGGCCAGGTTCTTGGCGGCGTGCCAGCCGGCCTTGTAAAAGCGCGCACCCAGAATGAATTGCACCGGCGTGGCCAGCGCAAACTGCGCCCAGGCCGGCAGCATCCAGTGCCAGCCAGCCAAGTTGCCCAGCATCGGCAGCACCAACGGCGCCGAAAGGCCCAGGCCAATGGCCACCGGCATGAAGCCGGCCCAGGCCGAGGCATCGGGCGCGTCGATGGCGGCGTCGGCGGCCACCGGCTCGTAGCCGGCATCACGCACCGCGCGGCGCAGGCGCGCTTCCATGTTGTCAGAAGGCGCATAGGCAATGCGCGCCGACTCGGTCGCCAGGTTGACGGCCGCACTTTGCACCCCCGGCACTTTTTTCAGGGCGCGCTCGACCCGCCCGACACAGGAGGCGCAGGTCATGCCTTTGACGCCAATGTCCAGGGAGTCAGCAGAAATAGAAGGGGTTGCAGCAGTAGTCATGAGTCAAGCGTAATCCTTCCCATCATGGCAAGGTCAAGCTCTAAAATTGAGCGGTTGACCTTCCCATGGTGGCAGGGTTCAAACTATCCTCTTTTTCATTTGAAGGATTTTTTCCATGAAACAAACATTTACCGTCACCGGCATGACCTGCGGCCACTGCGAAAAAGCCGTCACCCGCGCCGTGAAGCAGCTTGACCCGCAGGCCGAGGTCAGCATCGATCGCGCCGCCAACAAGGTCGACGTGCAGTCAGACCAGCCGCGCGAGCTGCTGGCGCACGCCATTGCCGAAGAAGGTTACAGCGTCGCCGCATGACAATGGCCGCCATGGCGCCGACGCCGGCCGCGACGCTGGATGGCACGCTCTGGCCGGTCGCCATTGGCGTTGCGGCGCGCCTGTCCAAGGTGTCGGCCAAGATGGTGCGGCACTATGAATCGCTTGGGCTGCTGGCACCGGTGGCGCGTACCGACAGCGGCTACCGGCAATACAACGCGGCCGACGTGCGCACCCTGCAGTTCATCAAGCGCGGGCGCGATCTGGGTTTTTCGATGGCTGAGATTGCCGAACTGGTGGGCCTGTGGCACAACCGCCAGCGCGCCAGTGCCAGCGTCAAGCGCATCGCCCAGAAGCACCTGAACGAACTGGCGCACCGCATCGAAGCCATGCAGGCGATGCAGCGCACCCTGAGCGCCTTGCTGCAGCATTGCCACGGTGATGAGCGCCCCGATTGCCCGATACTGGACGATTTGGCGGGTACATGTTGCTAATATTTACATAGCATGAAGTCCATATTTTACGTGGGCTAAAGGCATTTTTATCATGAACAAAAACTGTGTTAGCCGCCCGCCAACGCGATGATGACCACCGCCCTGCGACCGACCGACCTCTATCCCGCGCTGGCGCAAGTACAGCCGTCCCTGGCCGAATTGGGCCCGGGTGCAGCGCCCATGAGCGTGCCGGCGGGCACGGTTTTGTTCAGCGAAAACGAAGCCTGCCAGGGCTTTCCGCTGGTGCTGGGCGGCGAGGTCAAGGTTTCGCGCAGTTCAGGCGATGGCCGCACGCTGGAGCTGTACCGGGTGGTGCCGGGCGAGTTGTGCCTGGTGTCCTCCGCCAGCCTGTTTCGCGCACAACCGCTGTCGGCCGACGGCGTCACCACCAAGCCCAGCACGCTGCTGCTGATCGCGCCCGGCATCTTCCAGCGCTGGTTAGAGGCCCCCGTATTTCGCAACGAGGTGCTGGGCCTGTTCGCCGAGCGCATGGCGGACCTGACCAGCCTGATCGACGCGGTGGCCTTCCACAAGCTTGACCGGCGCCTGGCCGCTGCCCTGCTCGGCCACGGTCCGCAACGCAATGTGACGCACCAGATGCTGGCCGATGAACTCGGCACCGTGCGCGAGATCGTGACGCGCCTGCTGCGCCGCTTTGAGCGCGAGGGCTGGGTGACGCTGGGTCGCGAGCAGATTCAGATTGTTGACAGCGCCGCCTTGCGCGCCTTGGGATAAAGCAACTTCTTTTCTGTAAATTTCCGAAATTTAGTTTTGGGTGTTGGTGATTTGCAGCGCTCAGGGCTTCATGGTTAGATAGATTTT
>NZ_JAAFHA010000148.1 GCF_010365055.1 Rhodoferax sp. | reverse complement strand
CACACCCACATGGACCACTTTTTCGGTTTCGACCGGCTGCTTCGCCTCTGCCTCGGCCGCAATACGAGCTTGCGCCTGTACGGCCCACCGGGTTTTGCGGCCCAAGTCGAACACAAGCTCGCTGGCTACACCTGGAACCTGGTCGACAACTACCCTGGCGACTTTTTTATGGATGCCTGGGAGCTTGATGCCCAATGGCAGGCCCGCGGCACCCGCCTGCGCTGCCGCAACCGGTTTCGCGCCGAGCCGTTGGAGGCGCGGCATTTGCCGGGCGGCGTGCTGCTCGACGAGCCGGCGCTGCGCGTGCGTGCGGCGTTTCTCGACCACGGTACACCGTGCCTCGGCTTCGCGGTCGAGGAAAAGATACACGTCAACGTTTGGAAGAACCGGCTGGCCGAACTCGGGTTGGCGGTCGGGCCGTGGCTGAAATTTCTCGACCAGGATGCCGATCATGCGGCCCGAAAACATCATCTCACCGCGCGCCAGGCCGGCAGCATCGCGCGTGCGGCCGGCGCCAAACTGGTCACTCCGTTCCATTTTTCGCCACGCTACGCCGACCGCGAGGCGGACTTGCGCCGGGAGATCGAGGCGGCAGCGGCTGCCACCTGACGTCAGCCGAACGCCTGTTTCACAAACTCGTCCAGTGCCAGCCGCTTTTCGTCGGCAGCCAGTTCAAGTTTTTCCGCCAAATCAAACTGAGCTGTGGTCGGGCCAGAACCGTCACCCGCAGCGGCCTTTACAAAAGCGTGCGTCACTCTAAGCCGCGCCGTGCGCGCCTCCTGGTTCACTGCCTGCCAGTCGGCTTGCATCGCTGCCCATCTTTCACCGTCTTCAACCTTCGGCATATCCGCCTCCTTCACTTGTAGCCAACGTAGGGTTACGGCCGATGAGACGTTGAGCAGACGGCCGGCCATTTGAGAAAACGCAAAGACCGGCATGGCGGGGCGCGGCCAAGCCGTCCAATCCCCCCAAAAAACACCCGCTAAACTAGCCGTCGTCCCATATGCGCCAGCGGCTGCAAAAACAGTAGTAACCAATCCATGACCCCAAACATCGAAACCGTCGAAGAAGACGACGAAATCAGCCTGCTAGACCTGCTGCAAGTCGTCGCCGACAACCTGCGCCTGCTGGTGCTCGCTCCCCTGACCGCCGGCCTGCTGGCGCTGGGCATCAGCTTTGCCATTGCCCCCACCTTTACCGCCACCACCAAATTCATGCCGCCGCAGCAACAGCAAAGCGCGGCTGCGTCCATGTTGTCCAGCCTGGGTGCTTTGGGCGGTTTGGCCGGCGCGGCCAGCGGTCTCAAAAACCCGGCTGACCAATACGTCGCCTTCCTCAAAAGCCGCAGCGTGCAAGACGTGCTGATCGAGCGCTTCAAACTGATGGAGCGCTACGAATCCAAGCTCAAAACGGACGCCCGCACTACATTGGAAGATGTCAGCAAAATCGCCAGCGGCAAGGACGGCCTCATCACCATTGACATCGACGACAAGGACCCCGCCTTTGCCGCCCAGTTGGCCAACGCCTATGTCGAAGAACTGGGCCTCCTCCTAGGTCGCCTGGCCGTCACCGAAGCCCAGCAACGCCGCGTCTTCTTTGAAAAGCAGCTTACCAACGCCAAAGACAACCTCGTCAAGGCCGAGCAGGCGCTGGGCGCCAGCGGTGTCAACAGCTCCGTGCTCAAGTCCACTGGCGCCGCGGTAGAAGCCGTTGCCCGGTTGCGGGCGCAAATCACCGCGCAAGAAATCAAGCTTGCCTCCATGCGCGGCTACCTGACTGAATCCGCGCCGGACTTCAAACAGGCCCAAACCGAGCTGTCGGCCTTGCGCGGTCAACTCGGTCGGGCGGAACAATCCGAGCCCGCCACCGGCGGTGCAAACAGCGACTACATCGCCAAATTCCGCGACTTCAAATACTACGAAACCCTGTTTGAGATGTTCGCCAAGCAGTATGAAATGGCCCGCATCGACGAAAGCCGCGAAGGCGCGGTGATTCAAGTGCTGGACGTCGCCCAGCCGCCCGAGCGCAAGAGCAAGCCCAAAAAGGCGCTGATCGCCCTGATGACCACGCTGGCTGTCGGCTTTGCGCTGCTGCTCTTCGTCTTCATCCGCCAAGCCCTGCGAGGTGCGGGCCAAGACCAGGAATCTGCTGAGAAGCTGGCCCGTTTACGTCGGGCCTGGACCAAGGCCATTGGACGTCCAAGCTGATATTGCATAAAATCAGCCTGTAGCCCCCGTCAGACGTGCGCAGCGCGCTATCGAAAACGAAGTGAAATGCCGGCTGCCTTGTATCAGTGAGGCAGACCCATCACTATCCCATGCTAAACTTGTTCAATTATTGAACAAGCAGTAAGTGCGCCGCAAGCCGCCCGCCCCCAGCCACATATTTCCATGCCCGCAGCCCAGCAACTCAAGCCCCAAGAAGACACGCACCTCCAAGTGTTGCGCCTGCTGGAGGCCAACCCGCAGCTGAATCAGCGCGAACTGAGTGAGGCGCTGGGCGTGAGTCTGGGCAAAGTCAACTATTGCCTCAAAGCCTTGCTCGACAAGGGCTTGATCAAGATGCAGAGCTTTCGCAAGAGCCAGAACAAACTGGCTTACGCCTACTTGCTCACACCATTCGGCATCTCTGAAAAAAGTGCCATTACGGCGCGTTTTCTGAAACGCAAAATGGCGGAATACGAGCATTTGCAAGCCGAAATTTCTGCACTGCAGCTTGAAGTGAGTGGCGAACCAGCCAGCGAAAAACCATGAACAAGTCAGCCAAAATCTACGTCGCAGGCCACCAAGGCATGGTGGGCTCAGCTATCGTGCGACAGTTGCTCAAGCAAGGCCACGCCCCGGAAACCATCATCACCCGCACCCATGCCGAGCTAGACCTCACCAACCAGGCCGCAGTGCGCGCCTTCTTCGCGGCCGAAAAGCCTGAGCAGGCCTATCTGGCAGCCGCCAAGGTAGGCGGCATTCATGCCAACAACACCTACCCGGCCGACTTCATCTACCAAAACCTGATGATGCAGGCCAACGTGATTGAGGCCGCATTCCAAAACGGTGTCCAAAAATTGCTGTTTTTGGGCTCAAGCTGCATCTATCCGCGCCAAGCCCCGCAGCCCATGGCCGAGAATGCATTGCTCACCGGCCCGCTGGAACCCACCAACGAGCCCTACGCCATTGCCAAAATTGCCGGCATCAAGCTCTGCGAAAGCTATAACCGCCAATACGGCGCCAGCCACGGCGTGGACTACCGCAGCGTCATGCCCACCAATCTTTATGGCCCTGGTGACAACTACCATCCGGAAAACTCCCACGTTATCCCTGCGCTGATCCGCCGCTTTCATGAAGCCAAGGTCAGCCAGGCGCCCAAGGTCACCATTTGGGGCACCGGCACCCCGTCTAGAGAGTTTTTGTATGTGGACGACATGTCTAGAGCCAGCGTGCATGTGATGAACCTGCCCAAGGCCACCATTGAGGCGCACACCAGCCCCATGCAAAGCCACATCAACGTGGGCTTTGGGAGCGACATCACCATTGCCGAACTGGCGCGCACCGTCGGCCAGGTGGTGGGCTACCAGGGTGAAATTGACTTTGATGCAAGCAAACCCGACGGCGCCCCGCGCAAGCTCATGGACAGCAGCAGGCTGAACGCGCTGGGTTGGCAAGCCCAGGTCAAGCTGGAAGACGGCCTGGCACTGGCCTATACAGATTTCTTAAGTCAAATAGGCCGATAGCCCCCGTAGAATATGCGTAATACGCTATTAATTAAATAGTAATTCCTGACCCCACACGCTAACATGCCAGCCTCAAAAGCAACCCACATCACTGACAAGCAGATGGTTGCACCGCTGCAATCGCTGATCGGCGGGCGTATTTTTCTGCTACGCGAACAGCGCGTGATGCTCGACGCCGACCTGGCGGAGCTGTACGGTGTGCAGACCAAGGTGCTGGTACAAGCGGTCAAACGCAATCTAGCGCGTTTCCCGCAAGACTTCATGTTTCAACTCTCGGTAGATGAGTTTGCCGCTTTGAGGTCACAAACTGTGACCTCAAAGACTGGGCGTGGCGGACGCCGAACGGCACCTTATGCGTTTACCGAGCAAGGCGTGGCGATGTTGTCGTCAGTTTTGGGTAGTCCACGCGCCGTTGGTGTCAATATCGAGATCATGCGTACGTTCGTGCGTGTGCGCGAACTGGCCGCCACCCACAGCGACCTGGCCAAACGGCTAAGTGAGTTGGAAGAAAAGACCGAGTTGATTTCCATGCAGCACGACACCTTCAGCCGCAACACGCGCAATCAACTCAAACAGGTCTTTGACGCTCTGCGCGAGCTGATGAAGCCGGTCGACCCACCCAGTCGCCCTATCGGTTTCACAGCCTCAATTGAAAAACATACAAAAAGTTAACTTGTACCATTAATGATTACCCCTCCCAAAACCGCCCCCAAAGTGGCCCTCGTCACCGGCATCACCGGCCAAGACGGCAGTTACCTGGCCGAATTCCTGCTGGAAAAAGGCTACACCGTGCACGGCATCAAGCGCCGCGCATCGAGCTTTAACACCGCCCGGGTTGACCACATCTACCAAGACCCGCACGTGGACAACGCCCGCTTCAAGCTGCACTACGGCGACCTGAGCGACAGCAGCAACCTGACCCGCATCATCCAGGAAACCCAGCCGGACGAAATCTACAACCTCGGCGCCCAAAGCCACGTGGCCGTGAGTTTCGAAAGCCCCGAATACACCGCCGACGTGGACGGCATGGGTACCCTGCGCATTCTGGAAGCCATCCGCATCCTGGGGCTGGAAAAGAAAACCCGCTTTTACCAGGCCAGCACCAGCGAACTCTATGGCCTGGTGCAAGAAACCCCGCAACGCGAGACCACGCCCTTCTACCCGCGCAGCCCCTACGCTGTGGCCAAGCTCTACGCCTACTGGATATGCGTCAACTACCGCGAGGCCTACGGCATGTATGCCTGCAACGGCATCTTGTTCAACCACGAAAGCCCACGCCGGGGCGAAACCTTCGTCACCCGCAAAATCACCCGCGGCCTGGCCAACATCAGCCAGGGCCTGGAAGACTGCCTGTTTATGGGCAACATCGACGCCCTGCGCGACTGGGGCCACGCCAAAGACTACGTGCGCATGCAGTGGATGATGTTGCAGCAAGACCAGCCCGATGACTTTGTCATCGCCACCGGCGTGCAATACAGCGTGCGCCAGTTTATCGAATGGACGGCTGCTGAGCTGGGCATGCCCCTGCGCTGGGAAGGCACTGGCGTGAACGAGGTGGGCTATTGGAACGACAAACCCATTGTCAAGATTGACCCCCGTTACTTTCGGCCTACCGAAGTCGAAACCCTGCTGGGGGACCCCAGCAAAGCCAAACAAAAGCTCGGCTGGGTGCCCGAGATCACGGCTCAAGAAATGTGCAAAGAAATGGTGGCTCACGATCTGGCGCAGGCCAAACAGCACGCGCTGCTCAAGGCCAATGGGTATGCAGTGAATGTGAGCGTTGAATAGGCGAATAGCCAATGTTAATAGTGCTTCCGAGCAGTCAAAAATATAGCAAAATGAATACCTCCCTGGAACAAACTCACATAGCCATCATTGGCCTAGGTTACGTTGGCCTGCCGCTTGCGGTTGAATTTGGTAAACAGTTCCGTACCCTCGGTTTTGACATCAATATCCAACGCATTTCAGAGTTGCGCACCGGGCAAGATCGCACCTTGGAGACCACGCCTGAAGAACTGGCCCACGCCAACAAACTTCAGTTCAGCACCGACCCTGCTGCCCTTAGTTCGTGCAACGTGTTCATCGTCACCGTTCCCACCCCCATCGACAGAGCCAATCGCCCGGACCTGACACCACTGGTCAGGGCCAGCGAAACGGTAGGCAAAGTGCTAAAGCAAGGCGACATCGTGATATACGAGTCCACGGTGTACCCAGGTGCAACTGAAGAGGTCTGCGTGCCGATACTCGAAAAGTTCAGCGGCAAAAGATTCAACGTCGACTTTTTTTGTGGCTACAGCCCCGAGCGCATCAACCCCGGCGACAAAGAGCACCGCCTGCCCAGCATCAAAAAGGTTACCAGTGGTAGCACGCCTGAAGTGGCCGATACGGTTGACCAACTCTACAAACAAATCATCACCGCCGGCACCCACAAGGCCAGTTCCATCGGTAGTGCAACATTCGTTCTGTAATTTCCCCGACCACTGAAACTGACCCTGTTTGGAAGTTTCTGGTTTTGGGATTTTTTAATCAGGCCCCTG
>NZ_JAAFHA010000147.1 GCF_010365055.1 Rhodoferax sp. | reverse complement strand
GCTCGGTGCTACCTACCCGCACACTCCGGGGGCCCCGTCAACGTGTGCCTACTTGGTATTGCTGCGCGTAGAGATTGCCCGTTTCACCCGAACTTAATCGGCTCGTCTCTGTTGCTCTGATCCTCACCTTATACCTGCCCCTTGCGGGCCAGGCTTTCAGTGGACAGCCGTTAGCTGCTACGCTGCCCTATGCAGTCCGGACGTTCCTCCAGTGCGGTGTTTCCACCCGACGCTTGCGCGTCGTCCTTGCGGCTTGCACCAGCGGCAGTCTGGCGGGCTTCACGCCCGTATTATCGCGGTTTGGCCCGGCTTACAGCCCTGGCTTCTAAACTTATACCCAAAGCAATTGATCAAGTAGTCCAAAATAACTATTCAATCATTTTTTGAGGAGCCACCCCATGAAAGCCGACAACATCCTGCAAACCATTGGCAACACACCGCATGTGCGCATCAACCGCCTGTTTGGCAGCAGCCACAAGGTCTGGATCAAGTCCGAGCGCAGCAACCCCGGTGGTTCGATCAAGGACCGTATTGCGCTGGCGATGGTGGAATCAGCTGAAAAGAGCGGAGAACTCAAGCCCGGCGCCACCATTATTGAGCCCACCTCGGGCAACACCGGTGTCGGCCTGGCGCTGGTCGCCGCCGTCAAGGGCTACAAGCTAATTCTGGTGATGCCCGACAGCATGAGCATTGAGCGGCGCCGCCTGATGCTGGCCTATGGCGCCTCGTTTGACCTGACGCCGCGTGAAAAAGGCATGAAAGGTGCCATTGCCCGCGCCGAAGAATTGGTCACGGCCACGCCCGGCAGCTGGATGCCGCAGCAGTTTGAGAACCCGGCCAACATCGACGTGCACGCACGCACCACGGCGCAAGAAATTCTGGCCGATTTCCCTGATGGCATCGACGCGTTGATCACCGGTGTCGGCACCGGCGGCCACCTCACCGGCGTGGCACAGGTATTGAAAGCCAAATGGCCCAACTTGAAGGTGTACGCGGTGGAGCCGGTGGCCTCCCCGGTGATTTCGGGCGGTGCGCCCGGACCGCACCCGATCCAGGGCATTGGCGCAGGCTTCATTCCAAATAACCTGCACACCGACTTGCTCGACGGCGTGATCCAGGTCGATGCCGAACCGGCGCGCGAGTACGCCCGGCGCAGTGCGCGTGAAGAAGGCATGTTGGTGGGCATTTCCAGTGGCGCCACCCTGGCCGCCATTGCGCAAAAACTGCCTGAGTTGCCACCAGGCGCCACTGTGCTGGGCTTCAACTACGACACCGGTGAGCGCTACTTGTCGGTCGAGGGTTTTTTGCCTGCCTGACGAAGCGAAAAGATCCCCCGCACATCCCTACATCTCCGAATGCTGACCGTCTAGTGCGTAGTGTGTGGGCCGAAGGCGGGTCGGGATTCATGTCAGTGGCTGTTGACCCAGTTTTCGACAGCCAGGCCCGGGTAGTTTAGAAAGTCAGCCTCGTAATTGGTGACCAAAACGATGTTCAGCGCAAGCGCATGGGATGCGATCAGCTTGTCGAGCGCGTTTTTATTGCCTTCACGATTGGCGGCGCGAAGCGGGCCATAGGCACGGGCCGCCTGCGCCTCAAACGGGGCTACCCGAATATCTTCAAGCAGGCTCTCCAGTGCAGCCTGGTTGGTGGCTGGCTCACCTGAGCAGGCAATGCCGAATTCGAGTTCAGCCAAGGTAATGGCTGAGATCACGACGTCGCCGACAAAGCACGCGTCAAACCGTGCACGGACCTCGGGCGGCTGGTGCTTCATCAGGTAGATGCATATATTGGTGTCAAGCATGTATTTCGGTTTCATAGTGCCTCGCGCTCACCTTCAACGCTTTGGCCACGGCCCTGTGCCATGAAGTCCGGAGAGAACTTGGCCAATTTGCCCAGCACATCGCCCATGCGTCGCTGGGCCGGTCGGATGCGCAACTCATCACCTTGGCGTTCAATGACCAGGTCAATATCCCACGAGCCATAAGCCAGCTCTGACGGTATGCGAACGGCTTGCGAGTTGCCGTTCCTGAAAAGTTTGGTATTGGCCATAAAAGGCTCCTCAAGATGTACGTGTACATCTTAAATTCTCATGGGCTTTTTGTAAATACATGGATGTACGTCACATCCACCCACCAACTGGCGCCGACTGGTCGCTTGTATTTTTGAAACGAAGTTTTCCAGTAGCGGCAGGAGATGATATTCCCAAGGGAATTGACGGAAATTGACCGTGTTGTTTACGGAAAGCCATCATTCCCGTGACTAACTCCTGATGGCAGGAAGCCGACGGTCAGTTCGGCCAAGCGAATTCAAACAATCAACCGTTTCCGGACATAGAGCCGCGAAAAATGCGGACGCTCAAACTGCCATGCGTTGCGACGTTACCGATACATGGTGCAAGGCCCAGGGCTACGCGCGCGCCAGATGCGCGGTTATTTCCTTCTCAAAGTCGGCCAGCCGGTCCTTGCCAAAGTACATCTCTTCACCGACAAAGAACGTGGGCGAACCAAACGCACCGCGCTCGAACGCGTCTTGCGTGTTGGCCATCAGCGTGGCCTTGACGGCCGGGTCCTGCGAGCCCTCCAGCAGGCGCTTGGCATCCAGTCCTGCGCTCTGCAGGACTGCCAGAACCTCGGAGGCTTCGCCGAGGTTTCGTCCTTGCTCCCACATGGCTGCATACATGACGTTTACATAGGGTGCGAAGCAGCCGTGCGTTTGGGCTGCTACCGCGCCGCGCATGATGGGCAACGTGTTGACGGGGAAAAATGGGTTGAACTTGAACTCGGTGATGGCGTGCTTGGCAATGAATCGCTTCATCTCCAGCGCGTCGTAGGCACGCTTGTTGGGAATCTGCGCCGTGGTCTCTGCCGGAGACCGGTTGTTGCTCAGCTTGAACAGACCGCCCAGGAGGACCGGAACGTATTGAACCGCTACGCTCGTGCGCTGCTCCAATGCGGGCAGCACTTTGTGGCACAGGTAGGCGTTAGGACTGCCGAAGTCGAACAGGAATTGAATCGATGCATTCATGGGTGTCTCCATGGGGTGGTTGAAACAAGTGCGTTAAGAGCGGTGATTGCTTACCAGGGCTCATTCCATGGCCGCAGTTCTGTCTCATGCGTCCAGGCGTCACGCGGCTGCTGGTGAATCTGCCAATACGCTTCTGCAATGTGGTCCGGGTTCAAAATGCCGTCGTTCTCCTTCTGCGCGTATTTTTCGGGGAAATTGGTGCGTATGAACTCCGTGTCAATGGAGCCGTCAATCACCGGGTGCGCAACATGAATGCCCTTGGGCCACAACTCGCGCGCCATGCTTTGTGCCAGTGCGCGCAAAGCGTGCTTGGCTCCGGCAAACGCAGCGAAGCCCTCGCGTCCGCGCAAGCTCGCGGTGGCGCCGGTAAAGATGATGGTTCCACGACCGCGTGGCAGCATGACCTTGGTGGCTTCACGCCCCATGAGGAATCCGCCAAAGCACGCCATCTCCCACACTTTCTGGTACACCCGCGACGTGGTTTCGGTGATACCAAAGCGGACGTTGGCGCCGATGTTGAAGACGGCCACTTCGATGGGTGCAATATCACGCTCGATCTTTTCGATCAGCGACACCATTTCGTCCTCCTTGCGGGCATCACTCCCAAAGGCATACGCAACGCCGCCCTCGCTGCGGATTTGCGCCACCAGGGGCTCCAGCTTGTCGGCGGTTCGCCGCGTCACACAGGCGATGTAGCCCTCGCGGGCAAATCGCCGCGCAATGGCACCACCGGTGGCGTCCCCTGCACCGATGACCAGGATGGCCTTTTTGGATTCCATGAAATTGACTCCTTGATTGAAGTGGGTTTCTAAGCGTGATGCCCAGGGTGGACATCGGTTTTATCGTTCAGCAGCCGCTCGGCAGAGCGGCGCAGTGCCGCCAATAGTTCGCGCTGCAATGTTTCATCGGACAGCGCGCGTGCGATCATGACCGCGCCAACGTTTTGCGCGATCAGGGTCCAGGCATCGTCCGCCGATCCGGTAATTTTTTTGACGTTGGCGTGTATCTCCTGCATGCCTTGTTGAAACGCGTCGCGCACCGACTGGTCGGCGCGTGCAACCTCTGACGTCAGACTAGGTAAGGGGCAACCCCGTTCCGGATGTTGGACGTGCTGGAGACTCAGATAGGCGGTCATCGATTTGACTGACCCTGCGCGGTCCGTAGGGTCGATTGCGCCGTACATCTGTGCCGTGCGATTGAGCTCTGCTGAAATCAGGGAGGCGAACAGATCGGCTTTGCCGCCAAAGTGCTTGTAGAGTGAGCCCGTAGTTACACCGGCCGCTGCTGCCAACTCCGACATTCCACTGTCACCAAACCCATGCTGCTTGGCATGGCTACCGCCAGAGGCAATAAGCCGTTGCTTTGCTGATTCCTTGTATTCCTTGGTGTAACGCATGACTGAATTCTAAAAACGTTCTTGACGGCAGAAGCACCCTGACATAGGATAACAATCATTATCCAATAATGCAAGCGATTGCCGCATTCAATTTAAGGGACGCCGGATGACTTCGACAGACACAGACGAATGGAAGAAGACAGCGTGCATCATTTGCTCGCTCAATTGCGGGCTGGACATCAAAACGGAGGCCGGACGAATCACAAAAATTCGCGGCGACAAGTCGCACCCTATCTCGCAGGGTTACATCTGCGAGAAGTCGCAACGCATGGACTACTACCAGAATGGCGCGGACCGAATTGACTCACCCAAACGCCGCAAGCCCGACGGCAGCTACGAGAACATTGACTGGGACACGGCCATTGCGGAAATCGCCGAGAAGTTGACCGCCATCAAAGCAACGCACGGTGGCGAGAGCATCTTGTATTACGGCGGAGGCAGCCAGGGCAATCACCTTGGCGGAACCTATGCCGACAGTACCATCAAAGCGCTTGGTATCCAATACCGTTCAAACGCACTGGCACAGGAGAAAACCGGGGAGGCTTGGGTTCAAGGGAAGATGATGGGCGTGGGCGTGCACGGCGATTTCGAGCACTGCGAAGTGGCCGTCTTTCTGGGCAAAAACCCGTGGCAGTCGCATGGCTTTGCACGCACCCGGGCGGTGCTGCGGGAAATTCAGCATGACCCCCAGCGCGCGATGATCGTCATCGACCCGCGCAAGAGTGAAACGGCCGCTATGGCCGACTTCCATCTGGCAGTTCGTCCAGGCACCGACGCCTGGTGCCTGAGCGCACTGGCCGCTATTCTGGTACAGGAAAAATTGACGGCCAACGACTGGCTCGATCAGCACACCACGGGATACCAACGCGTTGCCGAAGCACTGCAGCGCGTCTCGGTCGCGCAATACGCAAAAACCTGCGGCGTAGAAGAGTCCTTGCTCCGCAGTGCCGCATTGCGCATCGCCAGTGCGAAGAGCGTGTCCATGATCGAGGATTTGGGCGTGCAGATGAACCTGCACTCCACACTCAACAGCTACCTCAATCGGCTGGTTTGGCTGTTGACGGGGAACTACGCCAGGGAGGGAACCAACAATGCCTTCGTACCCTTGTTGAATCTGTCGTCCGTCAACCGGGATTCGACGAAGGTCAGAAAAGCTCCAGCAGCATCAGCGGCACGCAAGCCATGGGCGAAGAGCCCTGTTACGGGATCCAAAGTCGTCATGGGGCTTATTCCCTGCAACGTCATTCCCGAGGAAATTCTCACCACGCATCCCAAGCGGTTTCGAGCCATGTTCATCGAGAGCTCCAACCCTGTTCACTCCCTGGCCGACAGCAAGCGCATGCGTGAGGCGCTGCGTGCACTGGAATGCAGTGTAGTGATTGATGTGGCGATGACCGAAACCGCCCTACAGGCCGACTACGTGCTGCCGGCGACGAGCCAGTTTGAAAAGGCAGAAGCCACCTTCTTCAATCTGGAGTTTCCACGCAATGGTTTTCAGCTGCGGCAACCACACCTACCGCCGCGCCCTGGCACACTCGCGGAAGCAGAAATCCACGCGCGTCTGGTAGAAGCGCTCGGCGAAACAGACGAGCGGCAGTATCGGACCTTACGATTGGCCGCGCGTTTGGGAAAGACTGCGTTTGGCCTGGCATTCGCCTGGAAGTCTCAGCGCGACAAGAAGGTCGCCCGCTATGCGCCGGTCGTCATCTACCGCACTTTAGGTGCGACCATGCCACCACGGCTTGCGTCCGCCGCATCCCTGTGGGGCATTTGTCAAATCTACGTACGCAACCAAGTGGCAGCGGCGCAGGGTGCAGGTTTTGGTGGAAATGCGCTGCTGGCTGGCAACCGGTTGTTTGACGCCATCTTGAGCAGCCCTTCGGGGGTCATCTTTGTAAACGCGCGGCGAACCCATCTTGAACGTTGATCGATAACGCGGCAGTCTTGGAGTTTTCCAAGGAGACTGAAAGTCATGACGAGCAAGAAA
>NZ_JAAFHA010000146.1 GCF_010365055.1 Rhodoferax sp. | reverse complement strand
TTTGCGTACCATGGCCGCGTCAAGGCGCTGGCAGATGCAGCACGTGAAGCTGGCTTGCAGTTCTAAGCAGATCGGAAATTAAGATGGCTAAAGTTCAAGCGAAGATGCAGGGTAAGGCCGTAGGGCCTGAAGATGGCCTGCGCGAGAAAATGATCGCGATCAATCGCGTCACCAAAGTCGTCAAAGGGGGGCGAATTTTGGGTTTTGCTGCCTTGACGGTAGTAGGCGACGGCGACGGCAGCGTTGGCATGGGTAAGGGGAAATCAAAAGAAGTTCCTGCGGCCGTACAAAAAGCCATGGAAGAAGCTCGCAGAAACATGACCAAAATAACGCTCAAAAACGGGTCAATTCATCATAAAGTGATGGGTCAACACGGAGCGGCTTCTGTCATGATGGCGCCAGCACCCAAGGGTACTGGCATTATTGCGGGCGGTCCAATGAGGGCTGTCTTCGAGGTCATCGGTATCACCGACATCGTGGCAAAAAGTCATGGTTCATCTAATCCCTACAACATGGTTCGTGCAACACTTGATGCACTGTCTCATGATAGGACTCCTTCTGCCATTGCAGCTAAGCGCGGCAAGACGATTGAAGAACTATTTGTATAGGCAGGCGGTTCAAAATGACTACACAACAAACAATCAAAGTTCAGCTGATTCGTAGCCCTATTGGCTGCCAGGAATCGCATCGTGCCACAGTCCGTGGCCTTGGCCTTCGGAAAATTCGCAGCATTAGCGAATTGGTGGATACGCCCGAAGTCCGTGGGATGATTAACAAGATCAGTTATTTGATCAAAGTGCTCTAAGAGGTTGACGATGGAACTTAATGGCATTAAACCCGCAGACGGCGCAAAGCATTACAAGCGTCGCGTTGGTCGCGGCATCGGCTCCGGCATCGGAAAAACGGCAGGTCGGGGACACAAGGGACAGAAGTCTCGTGCTGGTGGCTACCACAAAGTTGGTTTCGAGGGCGGTCAGATGCCCATGCAGCGTCGCCTGCCGAAACGAGGGTTCAAGTCGCAATTGCTGAAGTTCAACGCAGAAGTTACGTTGAGCGCCTTGGAGCAGTTGGGGGCTAGCGACGTGGATTTGGTTACGCTAAAGCAAGCCGGGCTTGTGGGCGAGCTGGCTAAGGTCGTAAAGGTAATCATGACCGGCAGTATCACCAAAGCCGTGAAGCTCACAGGTGTTGGTGCGACAGCGGCGGCCAAGCTGGCTATTGAGACTGCTGGCGGTAGTCTCGCGTAAGTTGGTATTTGAAAGTAACTACAAGTGGCAACTAACGCGACACAACTGGCAAAGAATGGCAAATTTGGCGACCTGCGCCGACGGCTTGTCTTCCTGTTGCTTGCCCTGGTTGTGTACCGCGTGGGCGCTCATATCCCTGTCCCAGGCATCGACCCGGTTCAGCTAGCGCAGTTTTTCAAGGGTCAGCAGGGCGGTATCCTGGGCATGTTCAACATGTTCTCGGGGGGCGCGTTGTCGCGCTTCACTGTCTTTGCGTTGGGCATCATGCCGTATATATCGGCGTCGATCATCATGCAGTTGTTGACGTATGTTCTGCCAGCTTTCGAACAGTTGAAAAAAGAAGGCGAGGCTGGGCGGCGCAAGATTACGCAGTACACCCGCTACGGGACACTTGGACTGGCATTATTTCAATCAATGGGAATCGCCATCGCGCTTGAAAGCTCACCGGGGTTGGTGATTGCGCCAGGATTCGGGTTTCGCATGACGGCGATCGTGACTCTAACGTCGGGTACTTTGTTTCTGATGTGGTTAGGCGAGCAGATAACCGAGCGCGGTTTGGGCAATGGTATTTCTATACTTATTTTTGGCGGTATAGCTGCGGGCCTACCGAATGCTATTGGTGGGCTACTTGAACTCGTGCGAACGGGGGCGATGAGCATTATTATTGCCCTCTTCATAGTAATTTTGGTTGCGCTGGTTACATATTTTGTTGTGTTTGTTGAGCGCGGGCAGAGAAAGATTTTGGTCAATTACGCAAGACGACAAGTCGGCAACAAAGTTTATGGGGGACAGTCATCGCACTTGCCCTTAAAACTGAACATGGCAGGAGTAATCCCGCCGATTTTCGCTTCGTCGATTATTTTGTTGCCGGCGACGGTCGTGGGCTGGTTTAGCGCCGGCGAATCCATGCGCTGGTTGAAAGACATCGCTGGGTCTCTCACTCCAGGGCAGCCGATATATGTCATGCTTTACGCTGCAGCAATTATATTTTTCTGCTTTTTTTATACGGCATTGGTATTTAACAGCCGTGAAACGGCTGACAATTTGAAAAAGAGTGGTGCCTTTATTCCAGGTATTCGGCCTGGTGACCATACTGCCAAGTACATTGACAAGATTTTGCTCCGTCTGACTTTTGCTGGCGCTATCTACATCACCATGGTGTGTTTGTTGCCCGAGTTCCTGATTTTGAAGTACAACGTACCGTTTTACTTCGGTGGAACATCTCTCCTGATTATTGTGGTTGTGACGATGGATTTCATGGCACAGGTTCAGAATTACATGATGTCGCAGCAATATGAATCGCTGTTGAAGAAGGCTAATTTCAAGTCTTCATAAGGCGATTGGTAAATATGTCAAAAGACGATGTTATTCAGATGCAGGGAGAGGTGGTCGAAAACCTGCCCAATGCAACTTTTCGTGTGAAGCTTGAAAATGGTCATGTCGTATTGGGCCATATTTCAGGGAAGATGCGCATGCACTACATTCGTATTCTTCCAGGGGATAAGGTCACGGTTGAGTTGACGCCTTACGATTTGAGTCGGGCAAGAATCGTATTCAGGGCTAAATAGCGGTAATGCTGTTTGTGCCGTGCGACTTGATGTCGAATTATTAAATATTGTTTTAGGAGAATGAAATGAAAGTTTCTGCTTCAGTCAAGAAAATTTGTCGCAACTGCAAAGTGATTCGGCGCAAGGGCGTCGTGCGTGTGATCTGTACCGATCCGCGTCATAAGCAGCGCCAAGGTTAATTGCAAGAGTTTTAGAGGACGAAAATGGCACGTATCGCTGGCATCAATATTCCGCCGCAACAGCATTCTGAAATTGGCTTAACCGCCATCTTTGGAGTCGGTCGCAACCGCGCTCGCAAGATTTGCGATGCTTGTGGCATCGCTTACTCCAAAAAAGTCAAGGATTTGACCGATTCGGACCTGGAGAAAATTCGCGATCAGGTTTCGCAATTTACCATTGAGGGTGATTTACGTCGGGAGACAACGATGAACATCAAGCGATTGATGGATATCGGTTGTTACCGAGGTTTCCGTCATCGTCGCGGCTTGCCCATGCGTGGGCAGCGTACACGCACCAACGCGCGCACCCGCAAGGGACCGCGCAAGGCCGCCCAGTCACTGAAGAAATAACAGGCATTGAAAGATCACCATGGCAAAAGCTCCCGCCAGTAATGCGGCCCAACGTGTTCGTAAGAAAGTTCGTAAGAATGTTGCGGACGGCATCGCGCACGTACACGCTTCGTTTAACAACACCATCATCACAATCACGGATCGGCAAGGTAATGCTTTATCGTGGGCGTCCTCCGGTGGTCAAGGTTTCAAAGGCTCCCGCAAATCCACGCCATTCGCGGCTCAGGTGGCTTCGGAAGTGGCTGGTCGTGCTGCCATTGAGCAGGGCGTCAAGAATCTTGACGTTGAAATCAAGGGCCCAGGTCCTGGCCGGGAATCTTCGGTCCGCGCTCTAGCTGCCCTCGGCATTCGCATCAACATGATTGCCGACGTGACGCCAGTACCGCATAACGGATGCCGCCCGCAGAAGCGTCGTCGTATTTAAGTAGTTTTTTTAAACAAGCCCACCGCCACAAGCCCAGCGCTAGTGGCTCCCGTGCTGACGTACGGCAGATGACATAAAGGAAGTTCAAGTGGCACGTTATCTCGGCCCCAAGGCCAAATTATCCCGCCGTGAAGGCACTGACCTGTTCTTAAAGAGCGCTCGACGCTCGATTGGCGACAAAGCAAAATTTGACTCCAAGCCAGGCCAACACGGACGCACATCAGGTGCACGCACATCCGATTTTGGTCTGCAACTTCGCGAGAAGCAAAAAGTCAAACGAATGTATGGAGTTCTTGAAAAGCAGTTTCGTCGTTATTTCGAAGAGGCCGACCGCCGCAAAGGCAACACCGGTGCAAATCTGCTGTCTTTGCTGGAATCTCGTCTTGACAACGTGGTTTACCGCATGGGCTTTGGCTCGACCCGCGCTGAAGCGCGTCAATTGGTTTCCCATAAAGCCATGACCGTTAACGGAAAGTCAGTCAACATTCCATCGTACATGGTCAAGGCTGGTGACATGATCGCTGTGCGTGATAAGTCCAAGAAGCAGAATCGAATTGTGGAGGCGCTTCAACTCGCTCAGCAGGTTGGGATGCCGGCTTGGGTTGAAATCAATGTTGACAAAGCTGAAGGCACCTTCAAGTCGGTTCCTGATCGGGACCAATTTGCCGCCGATGTCAATGAATCACTGATTGTTGAGTTGTATTCACGTTAATAGCGCGATCTGTACGATCTTATTTGAAATTGTTCCTGAGACGTACAAATGCACGTCCCAGGTGCTTCGTCAACCTTACCGGTGTAACGAGCCGGGGGTATTGAGAGGGAGTTCCCATGCAAAATAGTTTATTGAAACCCAAGGCCATCAACGTTGAGCAATTGGGTGGAAATCGCGCCAAAGTTGCGCTTGAGCCCTTTGAACGCGGCTATGGTCACACGCTGGGCAATGCATTGCGGCGGGTTTTACTGGCATCAATGCCTGGTTATGCGGCGACTGAAGTGACCATCGCCGGCGTCTTGCATGAGTATTCCTCTATCGACGGCGTGCAAGAAGACGTCGTCAATATTTTGTTAAATCTCAAGGGCGTCGTGTTCAAGCTTCACAATCGCGATGAGGTGACTCTGAGCCTGCGTAAAGACGGTGAAGGACTTGTTACCGCTAGTGACATTCAGACGCCCCACGACGTCGAGATTATCAATCCTGATCATGTGATTGCACACTTGTCGCAAGGCGGCAAGTTAGATATGCAAATCAAGGTTGAAAAAGGCCGCGGATATGTACCGGGAACGATGCGGCGTCATGGCGATGAGCCAACCAAGTCCATCGGACGTATCATTTTGGATGCGTCTTTTTCTCCCGTAAAACGTGTTAGTTACACGGTTGAGAGTGCACGTGTTGAGCAACGCACGGATCTTGACAAGTTGGTTGTCGATATTGAAACCAATGGTGCCATTTCTGCAGAAGATGCCGTTCGCGCATCCGCTAAAATTCTCGTCGAGCAATTGGCTGTGTTTGCGCAGTTGGAGGGCAGCGAGTTGGCTGCATTCGATGCGCCTTCGCCCCGAGGTAGCACCCAGTTTGATCCTATTTTGCTGCGCCCTGTGGATGAGCTTGAGCTCACGGTTCGTTCGGCGAACTGCTTGAAGGCGGAAAATATCTACTATATTGGCGACCTCATTCAGCGCACGGAAAACGAGTTGTTGAAGACACCAAATCTGGGCCGCAAGTCGCTCAACGAAATCAAGGAAGTGCTGGCTTCCCGCGGTCTGACTTTGGGCATGAAGCTCGAAAGTTGGCCACCAGCCGCTCTCGAAAAGCGTTAAAATACTTCGCCCTGCAAAGGGACTCAGTGCCACGGGCAGTACCTGATACGGCTGTCTGTTACATAAATCAAGGAAAGCACCATGCGTCACGGACACGGACTACGTAAACTTAATCGCACCAGCGAGCATCGCTTGGCAATGCTGCGCAACATGATGAACTCGCTCATTGAGCATGAAGTTATAAAAACGACACTGCCCAAGGCTAAAGAGCTGCGTCGTGTAGTCGAACCGATGATCACTTTGGCTAAGGAAGCCACTGTTGCTAATCGTCGCTTGGCTTTTGATCGGCTGCGTGATCGGGAGAGCGTTGTCAAGTTGTTCAATGACTTAGGCCCCCGTTTCAAGACCCGTCCCGGTGGCTACACTCGTATTTTGAAGATGGGATTCCGCGTTGGTGACAATGCTCCCATGGCCTTGGTCGAGTTGGTCGATCGTCCTGAGTTGGTAGAGGCTCTGGATGACGCGAAAGCCCAAGATTAATCGAGTATAATTGAATTAAATATCGCGCGATGGAGCAGCCTGGTAGCTCGTTGGGCTCATAACCCAAAGGTCGTAGGTTCAAATCCTACTCGCGCAACCAATAGATACGGGGCTTTCCCCGTAAGTAAACGCCCACTAACAGTGGGCGTTTTGCTTTTTGACTCAAATTTGGCCCGTGAAATCTCAAAACGACTGGGTGTGACCAGCGGCGTCATCAGACCTATCGCCTTGGCGTCCGACAGCTTGTTCAAACTTTGACGCCATCACCACGACGCCGCGTAATCAAGCTGTAAGCGGGTGGCCATTACACCTTGACGCCAGTGGTGCCGTGATGGCACGAGGTCGCAGTTAAGGATTTGTCGGCTGCCAGCGA
>NZ_JAAFHA010000029.1 GCF_010365055.1 Rhodoferax sp. | reverse complement strand
CTGGAGCACCGCAATTCAACCGCACTGATCTGCAAACGTCAGGACCTGCCACGCATGGCCAACACGACGCGCGCACCCAGCGCCGACCCGGCACCCGACCAACCGTCTGAAGGCTACCGCACGCTCTTGGGCCTGATCAGCCACGAGTACTTCCACACTTGGAACGTCAAGCGCTTGCGCCCGGTCGAGTTCGCCCAACACGACTATGGCCAAGAAAACTACACGCAACTGCTCTGGTTTTTTGAAGGCTTCACCAGCTATTACGACGATCTGCTGCTGCGCCGCGCCCATCTGATAGACGACGCCGCCTACCTGAAACTGCTCACCAAGACCATCAACCAAGTGCTGCAAACGCCTGGGCGTGCCGTGCAAAGCGTGGCACAAGCCAGCATGGATGCCTGGGTCAAGTACTACCGGCAGGACGAAAACACCCCCAACGCCACAGTCAGCTACTACACCAAGGGCTCGCTGGTGGCCCTGTGTCTGGACCTGACGCTGCGGCAAGAGGGTAAGACCTCACTGGATGCGGTGATGCGCGCCTTGTGGCTGCGCTGCCAGGGCGGCCCGATGACCGAAGGGGATCTGCTGGCGGTGCTGCAAGCCTTGGGCGGGCGCTCGTTTGCCCTTGAGATCGCCCAGTGGGTGCATGGCACCACGGACCTGCCGCTGCGGCCGTTGCTCGCAGCGCAAGGCGTCAAGGTGTTGGAAGAGCCGGCCCAACTCGCGCAGCGCTTAGGTTTGCGCGTGACAGAGACGGCCGGCGTGCAGATCAAGATCGTGCTGCGCGGCGGCGCGGCCGAACAGGCAGGCTTGGCGGCTGGCGACGAATGGCTGGGCCTTGAAGTGGGACCGGCCAAATCAATCAGCGCCTGGCGCATCAACAAACTCGATGATCTGCTGCTCTACGCTGCCAATGCCAGCAAAGTTTGCGCACTGGTCGCGCGTGACAAGCGTTTGCTGAAACTACCCCTGGCACTGCCTAAATCGATCACCACCTGGCGCCTGGCGGCACGCGACAGTCAACTGATCGGCCAATGGCTAAATGGGTCTTGAGACCTTCAGCGAACCACCTCATTTTTAACCCTCATCCGAAAGAGCACCATGAACTACGAGTTGATCACCATTCGCACCGAGGCCGACAAGATTGCCATCCTGACCCTGAACCGCCCCAAGCAGCTCAATGCGCTGAACGACCAGTTGATGACCGAGCTGGGTGCGGCGCTCAAGGCCTTTGACAGCGACCCGGCAATTGCCTGCATGATCATCACCGGCAGCGAAAAAGCCTTTGCCGCCGGCGCGGACATTGGCGCCATGGCGCAACTGAGCTTTGCCGACGCCTACAAAGGCGACTTCATCACGCGCAACTGGGAGCAGATTCGCAGTGTGCGCAAGCCGGTCATTGCGGCCGTCAGCGGTTTTGCACTGGGCGGCGGCTGCGAGTTGGCGATGATGTGCGACTTCATCATCGCCGCGGATAACGCGCGCTTCGGTCAGCCCGAAATCAAGCTCGGCATCATTCCCGGCGCCGGTGGCACGCAGCGGCTACCACGCGCGCTCGGCAAGGCCAAGGCCATGGACCTGGTGCTCACCGGCCGCATGATGGACGCGCTGGAAGCCGAGCGCGCGGGCCTGGTCAGCCGCGTGGTGCCGCATGATAAATTGATGGATGAAGCGCTCGGGGCGGCCCTGAGGATTGCCGAATACTCGCAAATTGCCACCATGGCCGCCAAGGAATCGGTCAACCGGGCATTTGAAGGCACGCTGAGCGATGGCATCATTTTTGAGCGCCGCCTATTCCATGCGCTGTTTGCCACCGCGGACCAGAAAGAAGGCATGGACGCCTTTTTGAACAAACGCAAGGCGAACTTCTCGCACGAATAAGTACTCAAGGCGGGGCTTAGGGTCACGCTTCTGGCTATAATGCAGGGCTTCGGCGCTTTAGCTCAGTCGGTTAGAGCGATGGAATCATAATCCACAGGTCCGCGGTTCGAATCCGTGAAGCGCCACCAGTCAGCGCCCGCAAGGGATATAGAAAGCCTGCTACTTAATTGTTAGCAGGCTTTTTTGTTAACTTGCGGGATTTGACAGCCAGTGTAAGACGATTTGTGACTGGCTCCTGGCCGTGCTATCTGATGTTCCGAACAAGCTCCGACAAAACATCTAGGATCGTTGGAACAGGTCTGGCCCGTTCCACAGGTCGCGCCTCAGTGCGCTCATGGTGACAGCCAGCACCCCACATGCTTTCTCAGAATATCGCTCGGAGCGCGTAGTAAGCCCGCCCCAACAACTCACGCACGGCAAGGTCCGTCCTCCAAAATGCGCGCGCGTCGGGAAGGTAATCCATGGGTGTAGTTCCTCGCACCTCCACACGGAAGTCCACGGGATAAGGCGTCACGACAAAGCCCGCCTGCTCGAACAAGCTCTTTGCGCGTGACATGTGAAAAGCCGAAGTGACCAGCACGATGCGCTGCACAGCCGGTTCCAGCAACCGCCTCACTGCGGTGGATTCCTGCTCTGTGTTCTGTGCCGGGCCGCTGACCACCATGGCGTCAGCTGGCACGCCCAATCGCAAAGCCATGCGCCGCAGCACTTGACCTTCAGGCTCTTGGTCACCCTGCCAAGGTAGCAGCCCACCGGTGAACACCAGCCGGGGCGCTTTACCCGCAGCGTACAGTTCCACCCCACCAAAGAAACGGTCGACCGCCTCCCCCCATTCGGGTACGACCGCCTGCTTGCCGGGAACATGGAGCATCATCCCGCTCAACACCACCACGGCCTGCGCCGGCGCAACCGATTCAGGCATCAATCGCAATTGCTGTTGCTCCACTGCGCGGAACAAGGGGTCTGACAGCGCAGGCACGCTGGCTGCATAAAGCAGCACGATTGCCAGCAGAGCTGCAACGCGCGAACGCCTGAACGCAGCCCACGCCATCAGCAACAGAATCAGCGCGATAGGCGACAGTGCCAGTGGTAGCAGTCTGTGTAGGTAAATCATCGGACGAGTATGACAGTTCTCATGTCAATGGCGGCACCGGCAGATTTTCACAACGGAACCTTGTTGACCGTCGAACGCAGCTTGGTGCCCAAGCAACGCAGCGGAGCCATCACTCGTTCGCCCTGCCCGGCAACGCGTTCATTGCGATCATTGTTCATCGGCTTGTGGTTTTTCGCTCCATGCTTTCTTCCTCTTTGCACTCGGTTCCCTTCCTGCAGTTGAGCTTGACTTCGCTCGTCATGCTCAATCTGCGGACGGGACCTGCACCAGCAGGCGTGTGTCCATGCTGGGCGGACCCATAAAAAAAACCCCGCTGTTGCGGGGCTTTTTTTATCAGCCCGAAGGCTAATGGTGCTGCAAGTTCTGATTACTTGCGCGTACCGACCACTTCGATTTCAACGCGGCGGTTCTTGGCGCGACCTTCTTTGGTCTTGTTGTCAGCGACTGGTTGCAGCTCGCCCTTGCCTTCGGTGTAAACACGGTTCTTCTCGATGCCCTTGGACACCAAATAAGCCTTCACAGCTTCAGAACGGCGAACCGACAGCTTCTGGTTGTAGGCATCGGTGCCGATGGAGTCGGTGTGACCCACAGCGATGATGACTTCCAGGTTGATGTCTTTGACTTTACCAACCAGATCATCCAGCTTGGCCTTGCCTTCAGGCTTGAGTACCGACTTGTCGAAGTCAAAGAAGGCGTCAGCGGCGTAGGTCACTTTAGTGGCAGCAACTGGCTGAGGTGCCGGTGCGGGCGCTGGTGCGACCACTGCAGGAGCAGGCGCAGCGACCGGTGCGGGCGCTGGTGCAGCTTGGGCCACAATGGCGCCATCGCAGCCAACGGCTGCCGTAGCGGGAGTCCAGTTGGCATCGCGCCAGCACAGGCCGGTGGAATTCTTCCAGATATCACCGCCGGCGCTTTGCCAGTTGTCAATAGTTTGGGCGCCAGCGACAGTTGCAAACGCTGCGGCAGCAACCAGCATTGCCACTTTATTCAATTTCTTCATGTGTTCTCCTTTTGGGGAAAAAAGCCGCAGCAGCGCTGCGAAAATTTAAAGACGCTTCAGATGCCAATCACCTGAAACGTTAAATGTATTGTGCCACAGCGCCTTTTCGCCTAGAAGGCCAAATGGGGCTTCGGCATGGCATCCTACAAGAACAGCCCATAAATGCACGCCGTTGTTGCCACGAAGCCACAGGGCAAGCCAGCCAGACGCCCATTAGAATGCCAGATTGCACTTGATCCTGCCCTAGCCCTGAGCGCCCAATGACCCAATTCGCCAAAGAAACCTTGCCCGTCAGCCTTGAAGAGGAAATGCGGCGCAGTTACTTAGATTACGCCATGAGCGTGATTGTGGGGCGCGCCCTGCCCGATGCGCGGGACGGTTTGAAGCCGGTGCATCGGCGCGTGCTGTTTGCCATGCACGAGCTTAGCAACGACTGGAACAAGCCCTACAAAAAGTCAGCCCGTATCGTAGGCGACGTCATCGGCAAGTATCACCCGCACGGCGACAGCGCGGTCTATGAGACCATTGTGCGCATGGCGCAGGACTTCTCCCTGCGTCATATGTTAGTGGACGGCCAGGGCAACTTCGGCTCAGTCGATGGTGACAACGCGGCGGCGATGCGCTACACCGAGATCCGCATGTCCAAGATCGCGCACGAGTTGCTGGCTGACCTGGACAAAGAGACTGTCGATTTCGGTCCTAACTACGATGGCAGCGAACACGAGCCGCTGGTCATGCCTGCCCGGTTTCCCAATTTGCTGGTCAATGGGTCGTCCGGCATTGCGGTGGGCATGGCGACCAATATCCCGCCCCACAACCTCAACGAAGTGGTGGATGCCTGCCTGCACCTGCTGCGCAACCCGGAGGCCTCGATTGATGAGTTGATGGAGATTGTGCCCGCCCCCGACTTCCCCACAGCCGGCATCATTTACGGCATCCAGGGCGTCAAGGATGGCTACCGCACCGGCCGCGGTCGGGTGGTGATGCGCGCCAAGGTGCACTTCGAAGACATCGACAAAGGCCAGCGCCAGTCAATCATCGTCGATGAACTGCCCTACCAGGTCAACAAAAAGACGCTGCAAGAACGCATGGCCGAACTGGTGCACGAGAAGAAGATCGAAGGCATCAGCCACATCCAGGACGAGTCTGATAAATCCGGCATGCGGCTGGTGATTGAACTCAAGCGCGGCGAAGTACCCGAGGTGGTGCTCAACAACCTGTACAAACAAACGCAGTTGCAGGACACCTTCGGCATGAACATGGTGGCGCTGATCGACGGCCAGCCCAAGTTGTGCAACCTCAAAGACCTGCTCCAAGTGTTTTTGCAGCACCGCCGCGAGGTCGTCACCCGGCGCACGGTGTTCAATCTACGCAAGGCGCGCGAGCGCGGCCATGTGCTCGAAGGCCTGGCCGTTGCACTGGCCAATATCGACGAATTCATTGCCATCATCCGCAACGCCCCGACGCCCCCGGTGGCCAAGGTCGAACTGATGTCCAAGCCCTGGGACAGCAAACTGGTGCGTGAAATGCTGACCCGCACCCGGCTTGACGGTGGCGTGATCAACGCCGACGACTACCGCCCGGACGGCCTGGAGAAGACGTATGGCATGGGCAACGACGGCCTGTACCGCCTGTCAGAAGTCCAGGCGCAGGAAATCCTGCAAATGCGTCTGCAGCGCCTGACCGGGCTGGAACAGGACAAAATCGTCGCCGAATACAAGGAGGTCATGGGCGAGATCGAAGACCTGCTCGACATTCTGTCCAAGCCCGAGCGCGTATCTATCATCATTACCGAAGAACTCACCGCCATCAAGACCGAGTTTGGTCAAACCAAGGTGGGCGCGCGGCGCAGCCTGGTGGAATACAGCTCGTTTGACCTGAGCACCGAAGACCTGATCACGCCCACCGACATGGTGGTAACGCTCTCACACAGCGGCTACATCAAGAGCCAGCCGCTCAGTGAATACCGGGCACAAAAGCGCGGCGGGCGCGGCAAGCAAGCCACCGCCACCAAGGAAGACGACTGGGTCGACCAGCTCTTCATTGCCAACACGCACGATTACATCCTGTGCTTCAGCAACCGGGGCCGGCTGTACTGGCTCAAGGTGTGGGAAGTGCCGCAGGGTTCGCGCGGTTCACGCGGGCGCCCCATCGTCAACATGTTCCCGCTGCAAGAGGGCGAAAAAATCAGTGTCGTGTTGCCTTTGACCGGCGACAAGCGCAGCTTTCCGGCCGACCATTTTGTCTTCATGGCAACCTCCATGGGCACGGTCAAAAAGACCCCGCTGGACGATTTTTCAAACCCGCGCAAAGTCGGCATCATCGCGATCAACCTGGACGAAGGTGATTACCTGATCGGCGCCGCCGTCACCGATGGTCAACACGATGTGATGTTGTTCAGCGACGGTGGCAAGGCGGTGCGCTTCAACGAAGACGAAGTCACCGCCCATGGCCGCCAATCACGCGGCGTCAAGGGCATGAATCTCGAAGACGGCCAGAGCGTGATTGCCATGCTGGTGGCTGAAGACGAGCTGCAAAGCGTGCTGACCGCAACCCAGAACGGCTACGGCAAGCGCACCAGCATCACCGAGTACACCCGCCATGGCCGCGGCACCAAGGGCATGATTGCCATCACCCAATCCGAGCGCAACGGCAAAGTGGTGGCAGCCACGCTGGTGCATGCCGACGACGAGATCATGCTGATCACCGACAAGGGCGTGCTGGTGCGCACTCGCGTGTCGGAAATTCGTGAACTGGGCCGCGCCACCCAAGGCGTGACCCTGATCGGTCTCGACGAAGGCTCCAAATTGAGCGGGCTGCAGCGGATCGTCGAAAACGACGCGATTCCCCTGGCCGATGAGGCTGCAGGCGACGAGCCCACCGACACCGACAGCACCGACGAATAGATATCAATTCGATAGCTGCATATGTTTATTGGACGCGGGCTAGCGCCCGATTAACCTTAAATTATTGATGAACCGACCCTACAACTTCTCCGCCGGACCGGCGGCCATGCCGCAAGAAGTGCTGACCGAGGCCGCGGCTGAAATGCTCGACTGGCACGGCAGCGGCATGAGCGTGATGGAAATGAGTCATCGCGGCAAGGAGTTCATCGCCATTTACGAGCAGGCGCAGTTGGATCTGCGCGAACTGCTCGCGGTGCCGGACAACTTCAAAGTCCTGTTCATGCAGGGCGGCGGCTTGGCCGAGAACGCGATTGTCCCGCTGAATATTTCTCGCTCTGGCAGCGCCGACTTTGTCGTGACCGGCAGCTGGAGCCAGAAGTCGCAGCAGGAAGCACGCAAGTATTGCAGCGTCAACATCGCGGCCAGCAATGAGTTGGACGGCCGCACCTCGCTGCCGGACCCTGCCAGCTGGCAACTGACTCGCGGCGCCAGCTACGTGCATATCTGCAGCAACGAGACCATTGACGGCGTTGAATACCAGACCTTGCCTGACCTGCGGGCGCTGGGCAGTGACGCCGCGCTGGTGGTCGACTGTTCATCGCATGTGGCGTCGCGCCCGCTCGACTGGTCGTGCGTGGGCCTGGCCTTTGCCGGCGCACAAAAAAACCTCGGGCCCGCCGGTCTGACGCTGGTGGTGGTGCGCGAAGACTTGCTCGGCCATGCGCTGGCGGTGTGCCCCAGCGCCTTCAACTACAAGACGGTGGCGGACAACCAGTCGATGTTCAACACGCCGCCCACTTACGCGATCTACATCGCGGGCCTGGTGTTTCAGTGGCTCAAGCGCCAGGGCGGTATCCCCGCGATGGAGGCGCGCAACCAGGCCAAGGCGGCGCTGTTGTACGACGCGATTGACAACTCGCAGCTCTACGTCAACAAGGTGGCGCCCGACTGCCGCTCGCGCATGAACGTGCCTTTTTTCTTGCGCGACGAAGGCCTCAATGACGCCTTTTTGACCGGTGCGCGCGACCATGGCCTGTTGCAGCTCAAGGGCCACAAGTCGGTCGGCGGCATGCGCGCCAGCATTTATAACGCGATGCCGATTGAGGGCGTGCAGGCGCTGGTGAACTACCTGCATGAATTTGAAAAGCGCCGCAGCTGAACCAGCGGCTGCTCCGAACCCCGTCTGCAACATTCAAGTCTTCACCATGGCGAAAACCCTCCCTGAACTGCGCGAGCAGATCGACGCGCTTGATCTGGAACTGCTGGCGCTGCTGAACCGGCGCGCCTCGCTGGCCCATGAAGTGGGAGAAATCAAACGCATCGATGGCTCCGCCGTGTTTCGCCCCGAACGCGAAACCCAGGTTATCAGCAGCCTGCAAGCGGCCAACCCCGGCCCGCTCAAGAACACCAGCCTGGCCGTGATCTGGCGTGAAATCATGTCGGCTTGCCGCGCCCTGGAAGCCGCGCAGCGGGTCGCGTATCTGGGCCCGGCCGGCACCTTCAGCGAACAGGCCGCGCTGCAGTTCTTCGGCGCCAGCATCGAGCGCGTGCTGTGCGCCAGCATCGATGAAGTGTTCCGCGCCACGGCGGCGGGTAGCGCGGAATTTGGCGTGGTGCCAATCGAGAACTCGTCCGAAGGTGTTATCTCGCGCTCGCTCGATTTGCTGCTGAACTCGCCGCTGCACATCATCGGTGAAACCAGTTTTCTGGTGCGCCACAACCTGCTTCGGCTCAAACCCACGCTCGCCGAGATTGAAGTGGTCTATGCGCACCCGCAAGCGCTGGCCCAGTGCCAGGACTGGCTGAGTACCCATTTGCCCCACGCCGAGCGCCGGGCTGCCGCCAGCAATGCCGAGGGCGCCCGACTGGCCGCCACCAACCCCGCCTGGGCCGCGATTGCCAGTGAGCGCGCCGGCAGTGAATTTGGCCTGCATGTGGCCTCGCGCGCGATCCAGGACGACGCCTTCAATCGCACGCGCTTTGCCGTGGTCTGCCTGCCGCAAACGCTGGCGGCGCCGCTTGCCACCGGCAATGACTGCGTCAGCCTGATCGTGTCGGTGCCGAACAAGCCCGGTGCCGTGCACGACCTGCTGGTTCCCCTCAAGAAACATGGCGTCTCCATGACGCGCTTTGAGTCGCGCCCGGCGCGCTCCGGGCAGTGGGAATATTATTTTTACATCGACCTGCAAGGCCACCCCTCGCAGCCGCATGTGGCCGCGGCTTTGACTGAATTGCAGAGCCTTTGTGCCTTCTGCAAAGTGCTGGGCACTTATCCTGTAGGTGAATGAATGTTTGAACAACTAGGCCTGATTGGCTGCGGTTTGATGGGCGGCTCCTTTGCGCTGGCGCTCAAACGGGCCGGACTGGTGAAACGCGTCGTCGGCTACAGCAAGTCACCCTCGACCACGGAACGGGCCTACCAGATGGGCGTGATTGATGTGGAAGCGCCGTCTGCCCTGCTAGCGGTGTCGGGTGCCGACATTGTGCTGATCGCGGTGCCGGTGGCGGCCAGCGAGGCCACTTTCAAATCGATCAAGCACCTGGTCACGCCGCAGATGCTGATCATGGACGTGGGCTCGACCAAGCGCGACGTGATTGATGCCGGCCGTCGCGCCCTGCGCGAGCAAATCGGCTCTTTCGTGCCGGCCCACCCGATCGCCGGCAAAGAAGTCTCCGGCGTGGAACACGCCGATGCGGATCTGTACAGCGGCAGGCAGGTGATCCTGACACCGATTGAGCGCACCCTGACCCTCCAGCTGCAAAAGGCAGTCGATGTCTGGTCGGCGTTGGGCTGCCGCGTGGTCCAGATGTCACCCGAGTCGCATGATGCCGCCTTTGCAGCGGTCAGCCATTTGCCGCACCTGATTTCCTTTGCCCTGATGAACGCCATCTCGGGCCAGCCGCAAGGCAAGGACTACCTGTCGCTGGCCGGGCCCGGCTTTCGCGACTTCACGCGCATCGCCGCCAGTGACGCCAAGGTGTGGCGCGACATCATGATCTCCAACCGGGAAGAACTGCTGGCGCAAACCAAAATTTTCCAGCGCAACTTGCAGGCGCTTGAACTCATGATCTCCAGCGGCAATGGCGACGCGCTGGAAGGCCTGATTGAACAAGCGAGCCTCACCCGCGCCCATTGGCGCATGGCGCAGCAGCAAAAATAATGTTTGCAACCGCCTTTCTTGACATTCCAGCGCTCACCGGGGTGGCCGGCACGGTTGTGCTGCCGGGCTCCAAAAGCATCTCCAACCGCGTGCTGCTGCTGGCGGCGCTGAGTTCGGGCAGCACTACGCTGCGCGATCTGCTCGACTCCGACGACACCCGCGTCATGCTAGATGCCTTGCGCGCGCTGGGCTGTGGTGTGCGGCAATCCGGCAGCACCGTCGAGATTGACGGTCTGGGTGGCCAACTCAGGCAAAAATCCGCCAAGTTGTTCATGGGCAACGCCGGCACGGCGATTCGTCCGCTCACCGCCGCGCTGGCCATTCTGGGTGGCGACTTTGAACTGCGCGGTGTGCCGCGTATGCACGAGCGCCCGATTGGCGACCTGGTCGACGCCCTGCGCCAGATCGGCTGCCACATCGATTACCTGTGCCATGAGGGCTTTCCGCCGCTGCACATCGGCCAACCGAGCTTGACGCTGGACGCGCCGATTCGTGTGCGCGGCGATGTGTCCAGCCAGTTCCTCACGGCACTGTTGATGGCGCTGCCTTTGGTTGCCGCAACCCGCGACATCGTCATTGAGGTGGTGGGCGAGCTGATTTCGCGCCCTTACATTGAGATCACGCTCAATCTGCTGGCGCGCTTCAACGTGCGAGTGATCCGCGATGACTGGCAGCGCTTCACCATTCCCGCAGGCAGTCAGTTCCAGTCCCCTGGTACTTTGCACGTCGAGGCCGACGCCTCCTCTGCTAGCTATTTCATAGCTGCTGGCGCAATAGCGACGGGGGCTAGAGGCCTGGACTTGGGGTTTTGCCAAAAAAGCTTAAGGATTGAAGGCGTGGGCGCAGACTCCATCCAGGGCGACATCCGCTTCATCGAAGCCGCGCAGATGATGGGCGCGCAGGTGCACAGCGGCCCCAATTGGCTGGAAGTATCCAGAGGCCGCTGGCCACTCAAAGCCATTGACCTGGACTGCAACCACATCCCGGACGCCGCCATGACGCTCGCCGTGATGGCCTTGTACGCCCAGGGCAGCACCACGCTGCGCAACATTGCCAGCTGGCGCGTCAAGGAAACCGACCGCATTGCCGCCATGGCGTGTGAGTTGCGCAAGCTTGGCGCCACCGTCGAAGAAGGCGCAGACTTCATTCGCGTGACGCCACCAGCCACGGCCAGCGACTGGCGCGCCGCCAGCATCCACACCTATGACGACCACCGCATGGCGATGTGTTTTTCACTCGCCGCGTTCAATCCGGCCGGTCTGCCGGTGCGCCTCGTTGACCCCCAATGCGTGGCCAAGACCTTTCCCGATTACTTTGAAGCGCTGTTCTCGCTCGCGCAGACCTCACCCGAGGCCATTCCCGTGATTTGTGTCGATGGACCGACCGCGTCCGGCAAAGGCACCCTGGCGGGCGCCGTGGCCAAGGCGCTGGGCTACCATTTGCTCGATTCGGGTTCGCTGTACCGGATCACCGCTCTCGCCGCAGTGCAGGCCGGCCTGGCGCTGGAGTCCGCCCATGAGCAAGCGATCGCCGACTTGATTCCAGGCCTGGCCATCCGGTTCAGCCAAGATCAGGTGTTTTTGAATGGTCTTGAGGTCAGCGAGATCATTCGCACCGAAGAAGCCGGCATGAACGCCTCGAAAGTCTCGGCACTGCCCCAGGTGCGCCAAGCGCTCATCGCCTTGCAGCACAGTTTTCGCCAATTGCCCGGGCTGGTTGCCGACGGGCGCGACATGGGCACGGTCATCTTCCCTGACGCCCCCCTCAAGGTGTATTTGACCGCCAGCGCCGAACAGAGAGCACAGAGGCGCTATAAACAATTGATTTCAAAGGGTATTTCGGCTACACTCCTGGCTCTTCGCGCGGACTTGGAAGCACGCGATGCACGGGACACCTCCCGCAGCGTCGCGCCTCTCAAGCCAGCACAAGATGCCAAGCTGCTTGATAACTCGGATTTAACGGTTGAAGAATCGGTCAATCTGGTGTTGGACTGGTGGCAAAGCAAACAGCCTTTCAGAGTGATCTGAGAGGCACATGAGCAAGATCCACTGGATTTTGCACCGGCCCCCATCCGCCTTCTCGCGCTGCTCAAGCGCACTGCTGGTGGGGTTCAACAAACTAACCCGCGGGTAAAACCGCAAATTAACCTGCGGTTCACGCCGCATCAAAACATGTCCGAATCTTTTGCCGCCCTATTTGAAGAGTCCTTGACACGCACCGAAATGCGCCCAGGCGAAGTGATCACTGCTGAAGTGGTGCGTATCGAGCACAGCTTTGTGGTTGTCAACGCTGGCCTCAAGTCTGAAGCCTACGTGCCGCTCGAAGAGTTCAAGAATGACAAGGGCGAAATCGAAGTCCAGGTCGGCGACTTCGTGTCGGTGGCCATTGGCTCCATCGAAAACGGCTACGGCGACACCATTCTGTCGCGCGACACCGCCAAGCGTCTGGCTTCGTGGATGAGCCTGGAAAAGGCCCTGGAAACCGGCGAATTCGTCACTGGCACCACCAGCGGCAAGGTCAAGGGCGGCTTGACCGTGCTGGTCAACGGCATCCGTGCCTTCCTGCCGGGTTCGCTGGTCGACACCCGTCCGACCAAGGACCTGTCTCCATACGAAAACAAGACCCTGGAATTCAAGGTCATCAAGCTCGATCGCAAGCGCAACAACGTCGTGCTGTCGCGCCGTGCCGTGGTCGAAGCCAGCATGGGCGAAGAACGCGCCAAGCTGATGAATACCCTGAAGGAAGGCGCCATCGTGCAAGGCGTGGTCAAGAACATCACCGAATACGGTGCGTTTGTGGATCTGGGCGGTATTGACGGCTTGCTGCACATCACCGACATGGCATGGCGCCGTGTGCGTCACCCGAGCGAAGTGGTAACCGCCGGTCAGGAAATCACGGCCAAGATTCTCAAGTTTGACACCGAGAAAAATCGCGTGTCCCTGGGTCTCAAGCAGTTGGGCGACGACCCCTGGATGGGCGTCAACCGCCGCTACCCGCAAGGCACCCGCATGTTCGGCAAGATCACCAACATCGCCGACTACGGCGCGTTTGTGGAACTCGAACCGGGCATCGAAGGCCTGGTGCACGTGTCCGAGATGGACTGGACCAACAAGAACATTGCACCCGCCAAGATCGTTGCCCTGGGTGATGAAGTCGAAGTCATGGTGCTGGAGATCGACGAAGACAAGCGCCGCATCTCCTTGGGCATGAAGCAGTGCAAGGCCAACCCATGGCAAGAGTTTGCTCAAAATACCAAGCGCGGCGACCGCGTCAAGGGCCCGATCAAGTCGATCACCGACTTCGGCGTGTTTGTGGGTCTGGCCGCTGGCATCGACGGTCTGGTTCATCTGTCTGACCTATCCTGGAACGAAACCGGCGAAGCCGCTGTGCGCGAATACAAAAAGGGCCAGGAAGTTGAAGCCCTGGTGCTGGCCGTGGACGTGGACCGTGAGCGTATCTCGCTGGGTATCAAGCAGCTCGATTCCGATCCGTTCACCACTTTCGCCACCATCAACGACAAGGGTCAAGTGGTCACCGGCAAGGTCAAGACCGTGGATGCCAAAGGCGCTGAAATCGATCTCGGCGACGACATCATCGGCTACCTGCGCGCCAGCGAAATCTCCCGCGACCGCGTGGAAGATGCTCGCAACGTGCTCAAGGAAGGCGACGAAGTCACGGCGGTGGTGGTCAATGTGGATCGCAAGACCCGCAACATCCAGTTGTCCATCAAGGCCAAGGATGCGGCCGATCAAAACGAAGCCATGGCCACTTTGAGTCAGTCCTCTGCCCGCGAAAACGCCGGCACGACCAGCCTGGGTGCTTTGCTGCGCGCCAAGCTGGACAACAACTAAAGGCCAGCAGAAAGATCTGCCGCATCTACACTGCTCCGGCAGCCTCGCGGCTGCCGGAGCAGTGTCGTGTTGGCAACTTCTAGGGATGAGAACTTCTAATAATGACACGCTCTGACCTGATCGAAGAACTGGCCGCCCGCTTCGTTCAACTCACCCGCCGCGATGCTGAATATGCCGTCAAGGCCATTCTTGACGCAATGAACGATGCCCTGGTGCGCGGGCACCGGATCGAAATTCGGGGCTTTGGCAGTTTTTCCATCAACCGTCGACCGCCGCGTATTGGACGCAATCCACGCAATGGTGACAGCGTCGCTATCCCCGAAAAGCGCGTGCTTCACTTCAAACCCGGCAAAGCCTTGCGGGAGACAGTTGATCAACGTACGGCGGAGACGGCCAGCCAGCCCAAAGCCTGACTTAGAATTGGCCCGTCACTCGGGAGACAAGATGAAACAACTCCTGTGGTTGCTTAAGTGGATACTTAAAGCAGCCATTTTTTTTACCCTGTTTGCCTTCGCGCTGAACAATCAGCAAGACACCACCGTGCATTTTTTCTTTGGCACCGAGTGGCGTGCGCCGCAGGTGTTGGTCGTGCTGGCGGTCTTTGCGGTCGGCGTCGTCGTGGGTGCGCTTGGCATGGTGCCGCGCTGGTGGAAACACCGTCGCTCAGCCAACCCGACGCAGTCGGCGGCCCTGACCCCGACTGAAGCAAATAAGTTGCCAGCTGCACCACCGGCCATTCCGCATGGACTTTGACCTGAGCTGGATATTGCTGGGCCTGCCGCTGGCCTTTGTGCTGGGCTGGCTCGCCTCGCGCCTGGACCTACGCCAACTGCGCATCGAGAACCACCAGGCCCCCAAGGCTTATTTCAAGGGCTTGAACTTTTTGCTCAATGAGCAACAGGACCAGGCCATTGACGCCTTCATTGAAGCGGTCCAAAGCGACCCAGACACGTCCGAGTTGCACTTTGCATTGGGTAACCTGTTTCGCCGCCGTGGCGAATATGAACGCGCGGTGCGTGTGCATGAGCATCTGCTGTCGCGAGGCGACTTGAACCTGCTTGATCGCCAGCGTGCGCAGCATGCGCTGGCGCTGGACTATCTCAAGGCGGGTCTGCTCGACCGCTCTGAAGAGGCTTTGCTCAAGCTCGAAGGAACACCGTTTGAGGCGCAGGCGCGCCTGGCGCTGCTGGCCAACTATGAACGCAGCCGCGACTGGCTGCATGCCGCGCAGATCGCACAAAAACTGGAACACGCCAACCAGGGCAGCTTTCAGTGCCGTCTGGCGCATTACCTGTGTGAGCAGGCGGCCGAATCCATCACCGCGCAAGAGCCCGAACAAGCCAAGTCGTTGTTGCAACAGGCGCTTGCCACGGCACCAGAGGCTGCACGACCCCGTCTTGATCTGGCGCAGTTGTTAGCGCGCCAGGGCCGCCCCGAAGAGGCCTACTTGTTGCTCGAAAAATCGCTGCAATCATCGCCTGCGGCCATTCCCTTGATTGCCGCACCGCTGACCGCCTACGCTATCGCTTGCAACCGCGCGCCCGAGGCACTGACCTTGCTCAAGACCCGTTACGTGCTGACCCCCTCGCTGGACGTGCTTGATGCCATCGTCGCGCTGGAGGGCCTCCACAACGGGCCGACACCTGCGGCACGTGACTGGTATGTGCACCATCTGGAGCGCGATCCGTCGCTGGTCGCTGCCGCCAAGTGGATTGCTGGCGAAAAGCTCGAACACGAGAAATTTCATCCGCAGGTCCAACGCGCTCTGGACCAAGCCATCAAGCCGCTCATGCGCTACCGTTGTGCCGCGTGCGGCTTCGAGGCGCAGCAACATTTCTGGCAATGTCCCGGCTGCCAGGCATGGGACAGTTATCCGGCCCGAAGGATCGAAGAGTTATGACTGAACCCTTGAACACCGTGACGATCTCCCGAGACAAACTGTCCAAGGCCCGTGTGTTGGTGGTCGGTGACGTGATGCTGGACCGCTATTGGTTTGGCGCCGTCGACCGCATATCTCCCGAGGCGCCCGTGCCGGTGGTGCGCGTCACGCGCGAAGAAGAACGCAATGGCGGTGCCGCCAACGTCGCGTACAACGTGGTCACGCTCGGTGCTCAGGCCTCACTGCTGACGGTGGTGGGCGATGACGAGGCCAGCCACAAACTCGAAGCACTGGTCGCCGACACCGGCATCCACACCTACTTTGGCCGCGACGCCGACCTCAAGACCACCGTCAAGCTGCGGGTGATTGGCCGGCAGCAACAACTGCTGCGCCTGGATTTTGAAAACACACCCAAGACGGAAGTGCTGGCCTCGCAGACCGCCACTTTTGCCAAACTGCTGCCCGAACATGATGCTGTGCTGTTTTCCGACTACGGCAAGGGCGGTCTGGCGCACGTCAGCGACATGATCGCGCGCGCAGCGGCTGCGGGCAAACCGATCCTGATCGATCCCAAGGGAGCCGACTACTCGCGCTACAAAGACGCCAACATCATCACGCCCAACCGCCCGGAGTTGCAGCAGGTGATTGGCCCCTGGCTGAACGAGTCTGAACTGCAAACCAAGGTGCAGAACCTGCGCCGCCAGCTCAGACTGCAGGCGGTGCTGCTGACACGCAGCGAAGAAGGCATGACGCTGTTTGACGACGAGGGCCAGCTCAGTGTGACGGCCCAGGCGCGTGAAGTATTTGACGTCACCGGCGCCGGCGACACGGTCATTGCCACCATGGCCACGCTGCTGGCCGCCGGCATGAGCATGCGCGACGCGCTACCGCTGGCGAATCGGGCCGCTGGCCTGGTGGTCGGCAAATTTGGCACTGCCACGGTTTCTTATGAGGAGTTGTTTGCATGACACGAATTGTTGTGACTGGCGCTGCCGGTTTTATTGGCAGCAACATCATCAAGGGCCTCAACGCCCGTGGCCTGGACGACATCATCGCCGTAGACGACCTGACACAAGGCGACAAATTCCGCAACCTGGCTGAACTCAAGATTTCAGATTACGTCGATGCCGGTGCGTTCTACGCGCTGTTTGCCCACGGTGCCTATGGCCAGATCGAGGCCGTGTTCCACGAGGGTGCCTGCAGCGACACCATGGAAAGCAATGGCAAGTACATGATGGACAACAACTATACGACCTCCTTGGACCTGTTTCACGCCTGCCAGAAGCGCGGGGCACGGCTGCTGTACGCATCCAGCGCAGCCACCTACGGCGGCTCTGACACGTTCCGCGAAGACCCCACGTTTGAGCGCCCACTCAATGTTTACGGTTACTCCAAACTGCTGTTTGACCAGCGCATGCGACGTGACTGTGGCAATGACTTTCGGCGCTCGGTGGCCGGCAAGACCGGCCAGGTGGTGGGTTTTCGGTACTTCAATGTGTATGGGCCGCACGAGCAGCACAAAGGCCGCATGGCGAGCGTCGCCTTTCATCAGTTCAACCAGTTTCAGGCTGAAGGCAAGGTCAAACTATTTGGCGACTACGGTGGCTATGCCGCAGGTGAGCAGAAGCGCGATTTCGTCTTCATTGACGACGTGGTGGCGGTCAACCTGTGGTTCTTTGATCACCCCGGTGTATCCGGAATTTTCAATCTGGGCACAGGCCGCGCGCAGCCCTTCAATGATGTGGCCAGCTCGGTGGTCAATGCGCTGCGCGGCCTTCAGGGTCAAAGTGCGCTCGGGCTTGACGCCCTCGTAGAGGCCGGTTTGATTGAGTACATCCCGTTTCCAGACGCATTGCGGGGCAAATACCAGAGCTACACCCAAGCCGACTTGAGCGCCCTGCGGGCCACCGGCTGCGACCAACCGTTCGCCGATGTGCAGACCGGTGTTTCGAACTATGTGCAGTGGCTGGCCCGCCAGGCCTGATCGGCGCCGGTCTTGACGAGCAACGTTGCCCGCGTCCATGGCCCACATGGATGTGTTGATCAAATATTCTTGTCCACCCGTGAGCGGCAACCGTTCTACTATGATTCGGCGCATGATCTCCGTACTTGCCATTTGCATCGGTGCCAGCCTCGGCGCCCTGGCCCGCTGGCGTTTGGGTCTTTGGCTCAACCCAGGCGCGGTGCTCCCGCTGGGCACGCTGGCGGCCAACCTGATCGGCGGCTACCTTGTTGGTATTTGCGTCGCGGTGTTTCAGGCCCTGCCAAATCTGGATCCTGTCTGGCGCCTGGCAATGGTCACCGGCTTTCTTGGCGCGCTGACCACGTTTTCGAGTTTCTCAGCTGAAGTGGTCGGCATGCTGGGGCAGCAGCGCTATGCGCTCGGGTTTGCCACGGCTGGGCTGCACCTGTTTGGCTCACTGCTGCTGACTCTGGCGGGCATTAAAACTGCGACTTTTTTAATAGCTATTAATGCATAGTAGACAAGGGCCAGGGGCTGATTTGGCTTAAGAAAATGTGACGGCCAAGGTCACCTGGGCGAAGAAGGCCACATGGCCAACAAGGTATTCTCATCGTGAGAAGCGCCTGATTCAAGTCTGAAATATTTTGACGGTATAATCCAACCCTTGATTTTCCGCAAGAGCGACAGCAGCACCTCCGGGTTTAGCCAAACGATGACAACGTTCACGACCGGCCACCTTACCGCAAGGACTGCACTCCAAATGTTCGCCCTCACATCTTGCCAATGGAAATCTTCTCCATTCCAACGAACTGTGCCAACCGGGTGCCTGTTCATTCTGTCTTTTCTCTTGATATTCAGAGGTTTTAGATGCCCGCTCAAAACACCAAGAAGCCTGTCCAGTCCGCTACAAAGCCGGTTGCCAATGCCAAGTCGGCAGCAGCGCCCCTAGTGGCGACCAAATCCACCACCCAGAAGCCCGACAAGAAAGACAAATTAGTGATCGCATCCAAGCCCCCTGCCAAAGCAGCCACCATTGAATTGAAGAAGGCGGCTCCAACCGCGGTTGCAGTTGAAATTGTTGCCAAGAAAAAGCCGGGCCGACCGCCCAAAGCCGCAGCAGTCGAATCCGATGCAGAGCCAAAAACCGGGGCCAAACGCGGCCGCAAGGCAAAAAATGCGGCAGAGTTGACTGGCTCGGATGACGTGGATATGGCCGACATTGAAGCCGATCTTGTCGGGGAACCCGTCGTGACAGGCGAAAAGGTCAAACCTTTGCGCATGAAAATCAGCAAGGCCAAAGAGCGCGCGCTGATGAAGGAATTCGGCCTTGACGAAACGGTGCTGTCTGAAGAAGACATGGCCAAGCGCCGCCAACGCCTTAAAGCCTTGATCAAGTTGGGCAAGACACGCGGCTACCTGACACACGGCGAGATTTCCGACCACCTGCCCGACAAACTGGTTGATGCCGAAACACTGGAGGTTGTGATCTCCATGCTCAACGACATGGGTGTGGCGGTCTACGAGCAAACGCCCGACGCCGAAACCCTGCTGCTCAATAACAACGTCTCAACTGCCGCCACCGAAGAAGAAGCCGAAGAAGAGGCCGAGGCCGCGCTGTCCACCGTGGACAGCGAGTTCGGCCGCACCACTGACCCGGTGCGCATGTACATGCGGGAAATGGGTACGGTGGAGTTATTGACGCGCGAGGGTGAAATCGAAATCGCCAAGCGCATCGAAGGTGGTTTGATGGCCATGATGGAGGCGATTTCAGCCTCCCCCGCCACCATTGCCGAGATTCTTCGTCTGAGTGAAGACATCCGCGAAGGCAAGGTCGTCATCACCACCATCGTGGACGGTTTCTCCAACCCGAACGAAGCCGATGACTATGTGGCCGAGGAAGATTTCGACGAGTTCGACGCGGCCGACGATGACGACGGCAAGGGTGGCTCCAAGGCATTGACAAAAAAACTGGAAGAACTCAAAAAAGAGGCGCTTGACCGTTTTGACAGACTGCGTGGACTGTTTGAAAAAATCCACACCATTTACGACAAGGAGGGCTATGGCACGCCCAGCTATATCAAGACGCAGAAGGCCTTGTCTGAAGAGTTGATGTCGATCCGATTTACCGCCAAGACCATTGAAAAACTGTGTGACTTGGTCCGTTCACAAGTGGACGATGTCCGCAAGAAAGAACGCGAACTGCGCCGGATCATCGTTGACAAATGTGGCTACCCGCAAGAGAACTTCATTGCAGACTTCAGCGGGCGCGACAAGCATGGCAACAAGGTAGCCAGTCAGTTGTTAAATTTGAAGTGGATCGAGAAACAGGCGGCCTCCGGCAAGCACTGGGGTGCCATCATGGCCCGCAACATCCCGCCAGTGCAGGACCTGCAGCAGAAGTTGACCGACCTGCAAGCCAAAGTCGTGGTGCCGCTTGACCAACTCAAGGACATCAACAAGCGCATGAACGAAGGCGAATACTCATCGCGCGCGGCCAAGAAGGAAATGATTGAGGCCAACTTGCGGCTGGTGATTTCCATCGCCAAAAAATACACCAACCGCGGCCTGCAGTTCCTGGACTTGATCCAGGAAGGCAACATCGGCTTGATGAAGGCAGTCGACAAATTTGAATACCGTCGCGGCTACAAGTTCTCGACCTACGCCACTTGGTGGATTCGTCAGGCCATCACGCGCTCGATCGCTGACCAGGCCCGCACCATCCGCATCCCGGTGCACATGATCGAAACCATCAACAAGATGAACCGTATCAGCCGTCAGCACTTGCAGGAATTCGGCTTTGAGCCTGATGCCAGCGTGCTGGCTGAGCGCATGGAGATCCCAGAAGACAAGATCCGCAAGATCATGAAGATCGCCAAGGAACCGATCTCGATGGAAACGCCCATTGGTGACGATGACGATTCTCATTTGGGCGACTTCATTGAAGACGCTGCCAATACCGCGCCGATGGAAGCGGCCATGCAAGCCGGTCTGCGTGACGTCGTGAAGGACATTCTGGACAGTCTGACACCGCGGGAGGCCAAGGTTCTGCGCATGCGCTTCGGCATTGAGATGACCAGTGACCACACCCTGGAAGAGGTTGGCAAGCAGTTCGACGTGACGCGCGAGCGCATCCGTCAGATTGAGGCCAAGGCGCTGCGCAAGCTCAAACACCCATCGCGCTCGGACAAGCTGCGCAGCTTCACCGACAACCTTTAGGCATACATCAAGGGGCGGAGTTTATCCGTCGCCCCCAGAGAGCCACTGTACGTGCGATCGCACATGCGGTGGCTTTTTGATATCTGCTACAGAAGCACTGATCCGGCCTACATCGTAGAAAGCAGACTCTTGAATTCACTACTGAGTCTTGGTGCCCGAGGCCGGAATCGAACCGGCACGCCCCTTGCGGAAGCAACAGATTTTAAGTCTGGTGTGTCTACCGATTTCACCACTCGGGCATGGGCTGGAAGTGGAGGCGCGACCCAGAGTCGAACTGGGCTAGACGGATTTGCAATCCGTTGCATAACCGATTTGCTATCGCGCCAAATTTTCCTTACAAAAAAGGGAAGCATCAGCTTCCCCTTTTATTGCAATTTGGAGCGGGAAAAGAGACTCGAACTCTCGACCTCAACCTTGGCAAGGTTGCGCTCTACCAACTGAGCTATTCCCGCGTTTCAAGCTTTAAATTATAACGTAATTTCTCATCTCTTTGATAGACCAGTAAGAAAATTTCCCCCCTGTAAATCAATGCTTGATGGACACACCCGACTCAGGCGCAGGCACCACGACGGGTGCAGCGGCAGCCACCGCCAGTTCCTCGTCAGACAGGGGCTTCGGCATTCTCTCCAATGCCAATTCGAGCACCTTGTCGATCCAGCGCACAGGCACGATCTCTAAGCCGTTTTTTACGTTCTCGGGAATGTCCTGCAGGTCTTTAGCGTTCTCCTCGGGAATCAGCACCGTCTTGATACCGCCTCGCAAGGCGGCCAACAACTTCTCCTTTAGACCACCAATGGCAGTCACTTCCCCGCGCAAGGTTATTTCGCCCGTCATGGCCACATCACCACGCACCGGAATACCCGTCATGGCAGAAACGAAGGCGGTCGTCATCGCCGCACCCGCACTCGGGCCGTCCTTGGGTGTGGCGCCGTCAGGCACGTGAATATGGATATCTTTCTTTTCGAAAAACTCGTCCTTGATGCCCAATCGGCGTGAGCGGCTGCGCACCACCGTGCGTGCAGCCTCAACAGACTCCTTCATCACGTCGCCCAGTGAACCCGTGCGCGTGATGACACCCTTACCGGGCATCATGGCAGCCTCGATCGTCAGCAAATCGCCGCCGACCTCTGTCCAAGCCAAGCCTACCACTTGGCCGACCTGATTCTTTTGCTCAGCACGACCATAGTCGTACTTGCGAACGCCCAGAAAATCATTGAGGTTGTCGGCAGTTACCAGCACCTTTGGCGTCATCTTCTTGAGCAGCAGGCCCTTAACCACCTTGCGGCAGATTTTCGAGAGCTCACGTTCCAGCGAACGGACACCCGCCTCACGGGTGTAGTAGCGAACAATGTCACGCACGGCATCTTCGCCAACCAACAACTCTTCTTCCTTGACACCATTGTTCTTGAGCTGCTTGGGCAACAGGTATTTGAGGGCAATGTTGGTTTTTTCGTCTTCGGTATACCCAGACAGGCGAATTACTTCCATGCGATCAAGCAGAGCTGACGGAATATTCATGGAGTTGGACGTGGCCACGAACATGACGTCGCTCAAATCAAAATCAACTTCGACGTAATGGTCACCAAATTTGTGATTTTGCTCCGGGTCCAGCACCTCCAACAAGGCGCTCGATGGATCACCGCGAAAGTCGGTACCCAGCTTGTCAATCTCGTCGAGCAAAAACAGCGGGTTGCGCGTGCCCACCTTGGCCAGGCTCTGCAGCACCTTGCCCGGCATGGCGCCGATATAAGTGCGGCGGTGGCCGCGAATTTCCGCCTCGTCGCGCATGCCGCCCAAAGCCACCCGCACATACTTGCGCCCGGTCGCCTTGGCAATGGATTGCCCCAGTGACGTCTTGCCAACACCCGGAGGTCCGACCAGACACAAAATCGGCGCCTTGACCTTTTCCACCCGTTGCTGCACCGCCAAGTACTCAACAATTCGGTCTTTCACCTTGTCCAGCCCGTAGTGGTCCTCATCGAGCACTTTTTCTGCATTGCCAAGGTCATGCTTGATCTTGGTTTTAATGGCCCACGGCAAGCCGATCAGGACATCAATGTAGTTGCGCACGACGGCCGCTTCTGCCGACATGGGGGACATCAATTTCAGCTTCTTCAGCTCGCCCTCGGCCTTCTTCAGCGCTTCTTTGGGCATTTTGGCCGACTTGATTTTCTTCTCAATCTCGTCGATGTCGGCGCCATCTTCACCTTCGCCCAACTCCTTCTGAATCGCTTTGACCTGCTCGTTCAAGTAAAAATCGCGCTGATTCTTCTCCATCTGCCGTTTGACGCGGCCCCGGATCTTTTTGTCAACGTTCAAGATATCAACTTCGCGCTCGATCTGCTCAAACAGGTTCTCCAGACGCTCTTTGACACCCGAAAGACCCAATACAGCTTGCTTGCTGTCGAGCTTGAGCGGCAAATGCGCGGCGATGGTATCCGCCAGACGACCAGCGTCATCAATGCTTGAGATGGACGTCAATATCTCAGGTGGGATTTTCTTGTTGAGCTTGACGTACTGGTCAAACTGCTGCATCACCGCGCGACGCAAGGCCTCAATTTCGCTGGCTTTGCCACGAGATTTTGTCTCTGACTCTGGCAGCACTTCAATCGGCGTGACATTGGCTGAAAAATGCAGCTCACCATCTTCGATCTTGTTCACGCGTGCGCGCTGCTGGCCTTCGACCAACACCTTGACCGTCCCGTCGGGCAGTTTGAGCATCTGCAAAATGGTCGAGACGCAGCCGACGTCAAACATGTCGCTGACCAGCGGATCGTCCTTGGCCGCAGTCTTCTGGGCCACCAGCATGATCCGGCGCTCAGCCTCCATGGCTGCTTCCAGCGCCTTGATGCTCTTGGGCCGACCGACAAAAAGCGGAATCACCATGTGGGGGAAAACAACCACGTCGCGCAGTGGCAACAATGGCAAATCCAGGGGGGTAGCAGGCAAATGGGTATGACCAGACATGAAAAGTCCCTCTCGTTACCTGTTAAATATGAATCGGAAGTTCAGGTTTTCAACCCGAAGCCAATTATTAAGCAGCCGGGCGCGTCTCAAGCTTGAATAAACGCGCGCAAACACCAAGCAAATCAGGCCTTCTTGGCAACCTCGCGGTAGACCAACAGAGGCGGCTTGTTCTCATCAATCGTCGACTCGTCCACGACGACCTTGTCAACGTTAGACGTATTGGGTAAATCGAACATGGTGTCGATCAACGATTGTTCAAGGATCGAGCGCAGGCCACGCGCCCCCGTCTTGCGGGCCAGTGCCTTCTTGGCGATAGCTTTCAAGGCAGACGGACGAATTTCAAGATCAACGCCCTCCATCGCCAGCAGCTTGCTGTACTGCTTGACCAGCGCGTTCTTGGGCTCGGTCAAGATTTGTACGAGTGCGTCTTCACTGAGTTCGGCCAGCGTTGCCACCACCGGCATCCGACCCACCAGTTCAGGAATCAGCCCAAATTTGATCAAGTCCTCAGGTTCAACTTCCTTGAACACCTCGGTCAGACTGCGCTGCTCTTTGCTCTTGACCGTGGCCCCAAAGCCCATGCCCGACGATTGTGTGCGGTTGTCGATCACTTTTTCCAGGCCAGAAAATGCGCCGCCGCAAATGAACAGGATGTTGGTGGTGTCGACCTGCACAAAATCCTGATTCGGGTGCTTGCGTCCGCCTTGCGGTGGCACGCTGGCCATGGTCCCTTCAATCAGTTTAAGCAGCGCCTGCTGCACGCCTTCACCCGAGACATCACGGGTGATCGAAGGATTGTCTGACTTGCGGGAAATCTTGTCGATTTCGTCAATGTAGACAATGCCGCGCTGGGCGCGCTCCACTTCGTAATTGCAGCTTTGCAGGAGCTTGAGCACAATGTTTTCAACGTCCTCGCCCACATAACCGGCTTCAGTCAGGGTAGTCGCATCGGCCATCACAAAAGGCACATCGAGCATACGGGCCAGTGTCTGCGCCAACAGCGTTTTGCCGGACCCGGTCGGGCCGATCAGCAAGATATTGCTTTTGGCCAATTCAACGTCGTCCTTTTTGGCCTTTTCCTGGTGCCGCAAGCGCTTGTAGTGGTTGTAAACCGCCACCGCCAGCGTGCGTTTGGCAGGTTCCTGCCCAATCACGTAATTGTCGAGATTGTTCTTGATCTCCAGCGGCGTTGGCAGCTCATCACCGCCACTGCGTACTTCGGTGCTGGGCGGCAATTCATCGCGAATGATCTCATTGCACAGATCAATGCACTCGTCGCAAACAAATACCGACGGGCCCGCGATCAGCTTCTTGACTTCATGCTGGCTTTTGCCGCAAAAAGAACAATAAAGCGTTTTTTCGCTGGAGGAGCCTTTTTTTTCAGCCATGTGAACTATGCCCTTTTCGCGATGACCTGGTCAATCAGGCCATATTCTTTGCACTCATCCGCCGACATGTAATAGTCGCGCTCGGTGTCGCGCTCAATGCGCTCCAACGGCTGACCGGTACGCTCAGCCAGAATTCTGTTCAACTGCTCGCGAGTTTTCAAAATCTCGCGCGCCTGAATTTCGATTTCGGTCGCCTGACCCTGACTGCCACCCGAGGGCTGGTGAATCATGACCTTGGAGTTGGGCAGTGAGAACCGTTTGCCTTTGGCCCCGGCCGCCAGTAAGAACGCACCCATGCTGGCCGCCATGCCAGTGCATAAAGTAGATACATCGGGCTTGACAAAGTTCATGGTGTCGAAAATGGCCATGCCGGCGCTGACCGAGCCGCCCGGCGAGTTGATATAGAACGAAATATCCTTGTCCGGGTTGTCACTCTCCAGAAACAACAACTGCGCCACCACAAGGTTGGCCACATAGTCGTTGACCGGACCGACCAGAAAAATGACACGCTCCTTGAGCAAGCGTGAGTAAATGTCGTAAGACCGCTCGCCACGACCTGATTGCTCGATCACCATGGGTACCATACCCAGAGCTTGCGTTTCCATTGACCCCATCATCACGTTCGTCAGACTCATCTTGACTCCAAAAATAAACTGTACTGTAGCGAAAAATATTTGCCACAAAAGAAATGGGGCCTGCAGGCCAGACTACAAGCCCGGCCCAAGCCCCATTGCAGCCAGTCAATGGCGGCGCTTGATCAGTTTTGAGCCATCAATTCGTCAAAGGACAGGGTCTTCTCGCTGATCTTTGCCTGTGACAAGACAAAGTTGGTCACATTGTTCTCAATCACGATGGACTCAACTTCGGCCAAACGGTTGTTGTCGCTGTAGTACCAGCGCATCACCTCAGCCGGCTTTTCGTAACTGGCTGCCAATTCTTCGATATGCGCCTTGATTTGCTCCGTCGTGGCTTGCAGGTTATTGGCGCGCACCAACTCCGCCACCACCAGACCCAGACGAACCCGGCGTTCGGCTTGGGGACGGAAGATGTCATCAGGCAGGGGCGCCTTGTCCGCATCCTTGATTCCGCGTTGCTTGAGATCAGCGCGCGCACCGTCCTTCAGGCGCTCAACTTCTGCCTGGACGCTGGCGTTAGGCAGATCCAGCTCGGCCTTGCCCACCAGTGCATCCATCACCGCTTGTTTATTGCGGGCCAGCAGGCGCGCCTTGACTTCGCGTGCCAGGTTCTTCTTGATGTCGGCACGCAAACCCTCGACGGTCGCGTCGGCAATGCCCAGTGACTTGGCCAGCGCCTCGTTCACTTCTGGCAGATGCGCAGCTTCAATTTTCTTGACGGTGACCATAAAGTCAGCGGTCTTGCCGGCCACGTCCTTACCGTGATAGTCAGCCGGAAATGCCAGCTGAAAGGTCTTGCTTTCGCCCGATTTCATGCCGCGGGTGGCCTCTTCAAACTCTTTGAGCATCTGACCGTCGCCCACGATGAACTGGAAGTCTTCCGCCTTGCCGCCAGCGAACACCTCGCCGTCAATTTTGCCTTCAAAATCAACCGTCACGCGGTCGCCGTCCTGTGCGGCAGCGTCCTGCGGGCGCTGAGAAAAGGTGCGACGCTGCTTGCGCAGGATGTCAACTGTCTTGTCAATGGCGCTATCGGTGACTTCAGCGGATATTTTTTCAACCTCGGCGGTGCTCAGATCAGCGATCTTGACGTCTGGATAGACCTCGAACAGAGCGTCAAACGCCATTTCACCTTCCGGTGACGCCGCTGACTCAGAGATGCGGGGCTGGCCCGCCACCCGCAACTTGGCTTCGTTGGCGGCGTTAAAGAAGGCCTCGCCGACCTTGTCGTTCATGACTTCATAGTGCACCGAGTAACCATACCGTTGTGACACGACATTCATGGGCACCTTGCCCGGACGGAAACCGTCCATCTTGATGGTGCGTGCGAGCTTTTTCAGACGTGTTTGCACTTCAGACTCAACAACCCCGACGGGTAAGGTCAACGTCATTTTGCGTTCCAGCTTTTCCAGCGTTTCAACGTTCATGGCCATGGTAATTCTCCTAAATATCAAACAATGAGGGGGCAGACCGGTTCGCGATGCAACGCCGGACTGTCCCGCAAATCTCAAGTGGTGCGCGGGGCGGGACTCGAACCCGCACATCCTTGCGGACGTCAGGACCTAAACCTGGTGCGTCTACCAATTTCGCCACCCGCGCAAAAAAACAAAGAGGCCGGTCTGCAAGACCAGCCCCGGGAAATCGGTCAACCGGGAATTCTAACTTGCCGCGTTGGCCTCCCGCTTGACCCGGAACCAGGCTGCGTACATCGCCGGCAGCGCCAGCAAGGTCAAAACCGTGGCAACCACCAGTCCGCCCATGATCGCCACCGCCATCGGACCCCAGAACACCGAGCGCGACAGCGGAATCATGGCCAGCACGGCAGCGGCGGCGGTCAGCACAATCGGTCGCAGGCGGCGCACCGCGGACTCCACAATCGCCTCCCAGGCGGGCACACCGCGGGCGCGGTCTTGCTCAATCTGGTCGATCAGGATGACCGAATTGCGCTGAATCATGCCCATCAGCGCGATCACACCCAGCAGCGCCACGAAGCCAAAGGGGCGGTTGAGCAGCAGCAGCGCCGCCGCCACCCCCGCAATACCGAGCGGCCCGGTCAGGAACACCAGCATGGCGCGGCTGAAGCTGTGCAGCTGCAGCATCAAGAGCGTGAACGTGATGAACAACATGATGGGAATGCCGACAACGATCGAGGCCGAGCCCTTGCTGCTCTCCTCCACCGCGCCGGCGACCTCGATGCGGTAGCCTGCATGGTCAGCCTGCGCCCACTGCGCCTCCAGCGTCTTGAGTGCCGGCAGCAATTGTGCCGTGACCGTGGCGCCTTGCAGGCCCTCCACGATGTCGCCCTGCACGGTGATGGCGTAGTCGCGGTTCTCGCGCCACATCACGCCCGGCTCCCAGGCAAACACCGGTTTGGCAATCTGGGCCATGGGAATCCACTTGCCAGCCGCCGTGGGCACATAGGCGTTGGCGATATCGGAGATGGCGTTGCGCTCAGCCAGCGGTTGGCGCAGCACGATATCAATCAACTTATCGCCGTCCCGGAACTGGCCGACCGTGGCGCCGCTGAAGACGGCGCGGGACGCCTGCGCGATGGACTGGCTGCTCACGCCCAGCGCGCGCGCCTTGGTCTGGTCCACCTCCAAGCGCATCACCTTGACGGATTCGTTCCAGTTGTCGTTGACGCCGCGCGTGTTCGGGTTGGCGCGCATGACGGCACTCACCTCGTCGGCGCGCTCGCGCAGCAGCAGCGGATCCAGCCCGACCACGCGAAACTGCACCGGGTAGGGCACCGGCGGTCCGTTGGGCAACAATTTGACGCGGCCACGCACCTCTGGGAACTCAGCGGCCAGCACAGCAGGCAACTTGACCCGCAATGACTCACGCAGCGTCAGGTCGGCAGGCACGACGATGAACTGCGACACATTGGTCTGCGGGAACACCTGATCGAGCGGCAGGTAGAAGCGCGGCACGCCCGAGCCGACCCACTGCGTGACAGATGCCACGCCGGGTTCGGCCAGCAGGCGCGCTTCAACGCGCTTGGCGACGGCCTCATTGGCGGCAAATGAGCTGCCTTCAGGCGACCAGACATCAACAATGATTTCTGGCCGGCTCGAATCGGGAAAGAACTGCTGCTGCACTTGGCCCATGCCCAGCACGCCGAGCACGAACACCAGCAGCGTCACGCCCAGCGTGAGCCAGCGGTGCTGCACACAGGCATTCACAGTGCGCCGGAAGGCGTTGTAGAACGGCGTGTCGTAAGGGTCGTGCGCAGGATCAGTGACCGGCTGGCCCGCTAAAGCGCGGTTTGCGCGTACCACGTGAGGCGGTGCCTTGAGCAGCAGCGTACCGAGGTAGGGCACGAAATAGACCGACACGATCCAGCTCAGCAGCAGCGCAATCACCGTGACCGCAAAAATGGCAAAGGTGTATTCCCCCACGGTGGACTTGGCCAGACCGATTGGCAGGAAGCCGGCGGCGGTGATCAGCGTGCCGGTGAGCATCGGCATGGCGGTGATTTCATAGGCAAAGGTGGCAGCGCGCACCTTGTCGTAGCCCTGCTCCATCTTGGTCACCATCATCTCCACGGCAATGATGGCGTCGTCCACCAGCAGCCCGAGCGCAATGATCAGCGAGCCCAGTGAAATCTTGTGCAAGCCAATGCCCCAGTACTGCATCGCCAGGAAAGTCATCGCCAGCACCAGCGGAATGGTGATACCCACCACCAGGCCGGGGCGCATGTCGAGCGTCCAGCGTTTCAGCAGCGGATGGTGACCGGGCCGCTTGTGCAAACCCAGGCTCAGGAAGCTGACCGCCAGCACGATCGTCACGGCCTCGATCAGCACCATGACAAACTCGCTTACCGACTTGGCCACCGCCGTCGGCTGGTCCTGGATCTGCACCAGTTTGACGCCGACTGGCAGGGACTTTTGCAGCCGCTGTGTCGTGGCCTTGAGGGCTTTGCCCAAAGCGATGATGTCACCGCCCTTGGTCATGGCGACCCCCAGCGCAATCGCTTCCTGGCCCTGATGCCGCACCTTGATGACCGGTGGGTCGGCATAGCCGCGCGTGATGTTGGCCAGGTCACCCAGGCGCAGTTGTGCGCCCGAACTGCCGCGAATCGGCATGGCCCGCAGTTCTTCAATCGCCCTGAACTGCCCGGCCACGCGCAGTTGCACCACGTCCAGCGGCGTCTGCACGCTGCCCGCCGACTCGATGGCGTTTTGCTGGCCCAATTGCGCCAGCACCGCGTTCAAATCCAGGCCGAGCTGGGCCAGCCGTTTCTGCGAAATCTCGAGGTACAGCTTTTCGTCCTGCGCGCCAAACAGCTCGACCTTGGCCACATCGGGCACCCGCAACAGCTGCTGACGCGCATCGTCGGCAAACGTCTTGAGCTCGGCATAACTGAAGCCGTCTGCCTGCAGCGCGTAGATCACGCCATACACATCGCCAAAGTCATCGTTGAAGAATGGGCCGATGACACCCTGGGGCAGCGTGCCCCGCATGTCGCCGACCTTTTTGCGCACGGCATACCAGACATTGGCCACCTCGCTGGCCTTGCTTGAATCCTTGATCTGAAAAATGATCTGCGACTCGCCCGGCTTGGAGTAGCTGCGTATCTTGTCCGCGTAGGGCACTTCCTGCAGCGTGCGCTCAATCTTGTCAGTGACCTGCTCCGCCACCTGCTGGGCGGTGGCGCCGGGCCAGTAGCTGCGCACCACCATGGCACGAAAGGTGAACGGCGGGTCTTCGTCCTGACCCAGCTGAAAGTAAGCCGACACCCCCAGCAGCAGCAGCACCAGCATCAAAAAGCGCGTGAGCGCGGCGTGCTCCAGCGCCCAGCGCGACAGATTGAAACTCTTTTTGGATTGGTGGTGTTTCATGCGCGCCTCACTTGCCCGCGGGGGCCGGGGTGGCCGAGGCGGCTAGCGCGGGTGTTGCGATCGTTGGCGCCACACCCGGCCGGGTGGAATCAACTATCGAATTTGTAGCTGGTTGCGCAGTATCTACGGGGGCTAGAGCCTCATTTTGCTTAAATATTGTCACTTTTTGGCCCGGCGCCAACACATGCACACCGGCCACCACCACCTGCATGCCGGGCTGCAGGCCACCCGCCAGCACCACGTCGTTGCCGTCCACCGAGGCAATTTGCACCGGCTGCAGCCGCACCGTCATGCTGGGCTTGTCGAGGACCCACACCGCGGTGGCCTTGCCGTCCTGGCGCAAGGCACTGGTGGGCAACTTCATCACCGGCGCCGCATCCCGACCCGAACCTGGCAACAGCACCGTCACGGTCGAGCCCAGGGCCGAGGTGTCTTGGGCGCCCAGCGCCACCTTCACGCCAAAGGTGCGCGTCACGGGGTCGGCACTGGCCGCCACTTCGCGCACAGCGCCCTTGGTGCGGGTGGCGTTGTTCCAGGCGCGCACCTCGACCAAGGTGCCGGTCCTGATCTGCGCGACCTGGTCCTCCGGCACCGCAAACACCACATCGCGGGGACCATCCTGCGCCAAGCGAACCACCGGCGCGCCCGCCGCCACCACCTGCCCTGGCTCGCCGTCCACGGCGGTCACGACACCCGCGGCATCCGCCACCAGGGTGGTGTAGGACGTTTGGTTCCCCTGCGCGCTGGATTGCGCCTGTGCCTGCGCCAATTGCGCTGCGGCCCCCTTCAGACTGGCCTCGCGCCGTTCCAGTTCAGCCGCGCTGATGAAGTTGCGCGCGCGCAAGTCCTGGTAGCGCTTGAAATCGGCTGCGGCCAGATCGTGGCTGCTTTGCGCTGCCGCCACTTGCGCTCGCGCGGCTTGCGCCGCCAGCGCGTAGTCCTGCGGATCGAGTTGCGCCAACACCTGGCCCGCCTTGACGCGCTGGCCCGGCTCCACCTGACGCCGCACGATCTTGCCGCCGACCCTGAAACCCAGGCGCGATTCGACCCGAGCGCGCACCTCGCCCGCAAACTCGGTGCCGGCGGTCAAGGGCGCCAACCCCACGGTGACGACTTTCACGGCACGGATCGGCTCCTGCGGGGGCGCTCGCTTGGAACAGGCGGCCAACAAAAGCACCGCCGCGATGAGCGCAGCCCGGGTTTGAATTGAATGAATGAACATGGTGCAAATGGAGTGAAGGGTCGCGAAGGGTGTCGTGGTCGATTGACCAGTTAATTAATGACCAACTGGTTATTAATTTAAAAGAAATGGCGAATCTTGTCAAGGCTGTACCGAGAACAAGCCACAAAATACCATTGAGTCGCTCGCGTCGCTGGGCTATAGTGCTGGCGACTGCTGGCGACTGCTGGCGACTGCTGGCGACTGCTGGCGCAATGGCAAGGACATTGACCAGCCCGTCGAGCGGCCCGATGAGCCAGGGCCACCCAACCTCAGAGGTCTGGAGAAATCATGCAGCAAGCACCCGAAGCGTCCGACCTGCAGGGCTGGCACAAGCAATTTGCCGCCGCCGCCAACAATCGCGCCTGGGATCTGGCTGTCCTCACGCGCACCCCCGCCCAAGACCAGGAAATGCTCGACGCCGCCCATGCCTCTGCCTGGCACTGGAGCGCTGTCGGAGCGGTGCAACACCGCATGCGCGCAACGATGCTTCTGGCCGAAGTCCACGCGCTCTTGGGGCATGGCAAGTCTGCGCTGCGCCTTGCGCAGGAAATGCAAAGCTACTTTCTCAGCGAGAAGCAAACGCCTGACTGGGAACTGGCCTTCACGCACGCCATCTACGCCCATGCCGCGTACGCAGCAGGCGAACACGAATTGCACCGGCAGGCTTACGCAGACGCGGCGGCTGCCATGCAGGTCATCGCCGACGACGAGGACAGAAGCATCGTTGCAAAAACTTTCGACCGAGTACCCCAGCCGTGAAGCTGGCGACGAACGCACACGCTGAGCCCCGATGCCACGGCAGCCCCAGTCTAACCATCAGCAGCAATGAACCCCAGCAAAGTTGATCGCAGTCGCGTCAGGGTGCTGACCGACCTTCCGAATGTCGGGAAGGCCTGTGCGCAAGACTTGCGGCTTCTCGGCATTCACGAACCCAGCCAACTTGTCGGCCAGTGCCCCTTCGACATGTATGAAAAGCTTTGCAAAAGGACCGGGTCGCGTCAGGATCCCTGCGTCATCGACGTTTTTATATCGCTGACCCGGTTCATGGCGGGCGAAGAACCTCGCCCCTGGTGGGCCTACACGCAGGAACGAAAGCAAACCTTCATGCGAGAAGGCGGGACCCCATGAAAGTCAGTGACACCATCGTCCGTGCCCTGTCGGTGGATGCCAGGGACAGTTCGTTCATTGCGCTGTGCTCTCCCCTTGACATGGGCCCCCCGCCACGCCGATCGTTTCTCCACCTGAGCTGGGTCCTGGCCGGCCTGCTGTGCGCAACAAGCTGTGATTCGCCGACGCCTCGCGGGAGCTCGGGCGCCCAAACGACGGCGCTGGCAACCGGTCCGGCGGCCGAGGCGGTCCTGCTGACCCGCATCACCACGGAAATTGGCGACGCACACTGCAGCACCGACGCACAATGCCGCACGTTGCCCCTGGGTGAAAAGGCCTGTGGGGGCCCGGTGTCGTGGCTGCCATGGTCGGCTGCCATGAGCCAGGCCGTCCAACTCAATGCCTGGGCCGAGCAGCTGGCCGCCCTGCAGCGCCAACGCCATGCGCGCAGCGGTGTGATGTCAAATTGCCAGTACCTGCCCGATCCCGGTGCAATGTGTCAAGCCCAAAGATGCGTGTTGCGACCCCAAGGAGCCGTAGACTGAAACGAACATCAAGCACCAGAAAAAAGGGGCCGCGCATGCGGCCCCTTTTTGTCTCGGTAACGGGTGTCAGTGGTTGTCCACAAACACGATGGTCGAACCCAAGACCGTGCTGGCACTGTCGCGGTACTGGACATTGCCCATGTAGCGTTTTCCAGCAACCACCGACCAGGCCAGGCCAACCGAAGCTGAACCGCCGGTGTAGACAGTGCTCGGCCCGCTGGCCCTGAGCGTCTGAGCGCCAACGGCAGGCCCGACCACCCAACTCGACAGCGTGAAGCTTGCCGCGCCAGCGCCAGGGGTGGCGTAGCCGTAAACGCAGGCAGAGTAGGTATCAGCCGCAGGCACATTGAGCGTCACGACTTCATCTGAGCCACCGGCACCGCTGGAGCCCACCGGGGTGCCCGCAGACGTGTAGACATCAAGATCCAGATCAGTCGTGCTACCGCCTAAGGTGTCCGCGTTGAACAGCTGGAAGCGCGCAAACTGGGCGCCCGCAGCGACAGGCAAGGCAAAACACTGCTGCCCGCCCTGGATGACGCTTCCTGGCGTGCGAGTGGCAGGCACTAAACCAGTGGCCAGCAAGGACAACGACCCGGTGTAATTGGAGGTGATGCTGTAGACCTTGGTGCCTCGGCCGGACGCTCGCGTATCAGACACCTGAGCCGGGGCGACAAAGGCAACACCACGCACACTCAGCGGGCTGCGCACCTGGTGTATGCCGTCGTTCCACACCAAGCGGCCAAAGCTCCAGGCACCGACGACGGCGGACGCCGACGTGACCGTCACGTCAAAGCTGGCGCTCGCACCCGGTGCCAGCGTCAGGCTGGCGGGCGATACCAGCACCGTCCAACCCGGCAGGCTCGTGCTGGAGACGTAGGTATTGGTGGCATTGGTGGTGTTCGTGACCCGGCGGGTGAAGCTCAAAGTACCCGGCACGTCAGACGCGGTCAACGCGGCCTGGTTCAGGTTCCACGGCTGAATTGCCCCCACGGCGAGGCACGGACCCATTCCCGCCGGTGGTGCCAAGCCCAGCCCGCACAGGAATCGACCATAGTCCGCCGGGCTCGCGTCATAGACCAAGCCCGGATTGGCGGCACCATTCGGGTTGACATGGCCCGCGCCATAGCCCCAACGGTCAGGGTCGGTCGCGCCGCTGGCAAGCTTCACATCAGTGGTGGTGGTCATCAGCGCTGATTTGATGGCCGCGGGCGACCACGCGGGGTAGAGCTGCTTGAACAGCGCGGCCACCCCGGCAATGTGAGGGCTCGACATGGACGTCCCCTGGAGCGACGCTGAATTGGCCTGCGGGGTGAAGCCACCCGACAGCAACGCGTCATGTTGCGCCTGCGTCAGCGACGAGTCCAGGTAGCCGGCAATGATGTCCACGCCCGGACCGGTGATGTCCGGCTTCAGGATGTTGCCATTGGCCTTGTTGGGGCCGCGCGACGAGAAGCTCGCCATGACCGGCGCTACGACACCCGCCTGCTGCACCGCTGGGCCAAAGCTGGCGGTGGCCGCGGCGCCTTGGGCCAGTACATAGCTGTCGATCGCGGGGTACGACGAATTGTCCAGGTGGACCGTCGGGATGGTGTAAGGCTGCAGCACCGTGGTATTGCTCGACGCCGGCGTGCCGCCAATGGCCGGCACATTCTGGAGCAGCATGGCCACGCCGCCAGCAGCCTTGACCGTTGCGGCCTTGTTGATCAGCACATTGCCGCCGCGGTAACAGATCACCATCTTGCCACCGGCCTTGGCCGGGTCGAGTGCCGCATTGGCAGTACCGCCGTCCGCGGGCAGGTAGCAGCGCTCAAGCGCTGCCTTCTCGGACGGCGTGAGGCTGGCATAGGGCAGAACACCGGCGTCGATCGAGCGAATCAAGGGCGTGACCGGTGTGCCGGTCTGCTGGTAGGACGGCCCGCTGAAGGTGGCGCCAGAACCCAGCGCCACCGGTGCCACGGTGTAGCGGTCGTGCGTGGAAGCCGCCACGGTGGTCAGCCAGGGGCTCATGTGGGCGACCTGGTTGGCCGGACCGCTGTTGCCCGCCGAAGCCGCCACAAATACACCCGCTGCCGTGGCATTCAGGTAAGCGATTTCGACCGGATCGACGAAGTTCGTTTGCGTGCCCGAGACCGAGAAATTGATGACGTCCACGCCGTCTTTCACGGCATCGTCAATCGCTTTGAGTGTGTCGTTGGTATAGCAGCCGGTATAGGCGGCAACCGTGGCTTCCCAGCACACTTTGTAGGCGGCGACGCGGGCGCGCGGCGCCATGCCGGAGATGGCGCCGGCGCCGACCCCATCGATGCTGGCCGCGACGTTGGCGTTGCCACCGGCGGTCGATGCCGTGTGCGTGCCATGGCCACCACCGTCGCGCGGCGAGCTGTACTCCATCGGGCTCATCGTGCCCCCACCCGCATCGAAACCAGCGCGGTAGTAACGCGCACCAATCAATTTGTTGTTGCACATGGCCGAGGTGAAGCCAGCGTCAGTCTGGCAAATGCCGACCCATTTGGCAGGCGGCGAACCATAGACCTGCGTGCCCGCCTGGTTGTAGGCAACGGGTGCGCCGAAGGCATCGACTTTGTCGCCGAATGAGGCGTTCTCGGGCCAGACGCCGCTGTCAATCACGCCGACGATGACATCTTCACCCTTGACCGGATTCGCGCCGGCGTCCAGTTGCGACCACAGGCCGCCCGGTGTGCTCAGCCCCAGAAAGGCCGGCGTGCGGGTGGTGTCGAGCTTGCGCAACTCGGCCTCGGTGACGGACCTGACGCGGGCCGAACTCCTGAGTGCAGCCACTTGCGCCTCGGTCAACTGCGCCGAAAAACCATTGAAGGCAATCGAATAGCGATGCAGCACCGGCACGCTGCCCACACTGGCCAAGACCTTGCTTTGTTGCAGGTTGAGGAAGCTCAGGTAAGTGCGAACGCTGGGTGCGTTTGCATCAAGTTTGGCACCGGGCGCGGGCCGCGTCGCGGCCAGGCCCGAAATGGTGCCGGTGTAGGTGGCGGCGGGCGCGTCCGCCAGCTCGACGATGTAGGCTTTGCTGGCACCGGTCTGGGCACTGGCCGTCAAGACCAGCGCAAACAGACCGAGCCCAAGGGTGATGCGAGGAAATTGCATGGAAAACTCCTGGTTCTACTCGGTTCGGGGTGTCAGATCGTGTGGCGCCGGTTGCGCCAGCCCAGTCCCAGCAGGCCCAGCGCCATCAGGGCCAGGCTGGTGGGTTCGGGCACGGTGCTCAGCCGGATGTCGTCAATCGCAAACTGGGCGTTGTTGCGGCTGGCGGTGCCGCAAACAGCCGTATCCAGCACACACGCAAAGAATTCAAGCTGAAGCAGATCGGTGAAGTTGCTGAAGTCCGCGGGGTCGTTGTAAAGGCCAAAGGGGTGGGTCGCCCCGTCGGTCGTGTCGCCAAGCCCAAAATACATCCCGCCCTGGGTCGCATCCGCGAACCAACCGTAGGCCACGATCACGATGTTTTGCGCGACACCGGCCTGTGGCACAAAGGCCGCCGAGAAGCCGTCCAGATTGAAGCTGCGACCGTCTTCCCGCGCCAGCAGCAGACCCCCATCGTTCGAGTTGAAATAGAACTGCGTGTTGTTTCCAGTCGGGGCGACCAGAGGACTGAGCCCCAGCACCGTGTCAACGGTGCCAAAGTCAAAATCGGGCGCCATCACGAAACCCGACTGCTTGAAAGAGCCGAAATCCGGATCGCCTGGAATATACAAGCCGACGAGCGCCTCACCCTCGAAGTCAATCACGGTAGAAACCAAAGCCGCGTGCGCTTGCGGCAGCAGAGCGGCACCGACGAGCGCCGCGCCACCTAATAATTGTCGAATGAACTTGATCATTGTTGCTCCTGAATAGATACCGAGGATTGAAGGGAAGCGCTTGACCAGCCCTGGGCACGACAAGATGTGACTCGCGCAAAAATATTCAGAATCTGGTGAATTTCACAAGGCAAGATTCATGCCCCAAGGCAAGAACCAGGTACAAACCCTGACAACTGATGACTCAAAGCCGTGAAAAAGCACAATTTGTTTCACTGGTGCGCTGACCATGGGCCTGACGCTGTCAATTTTCCCGACACTCTTGAAGCCGGACGATGAGTGAGCGCAGGACCGGCTTGTGGTCTGGGTCAAAGAACTGAAAATCGAGTATTGCCGCGTTCAACGGTCAAATTGCCCATGCCACTTGCGGGCAAAATCAGCACACCATGCAGCACGCCGCACCCGCCAACCAGACCGCGCCCACGCCGATCGAGCACTACGAGAACTTTCCAGTTGCCTCTTTTTTATGTCCCGCCCATTTGCGCGCGCCCATTGCTGCGATCTACCACTTTGCCCGCACCGCCGATGACCTGGCCGATGAGGGCGACGCCGGGCCAACGCAGCGCCTGCAGGACCTACAGGACTACCGCCAGCAACTTGTCATGGCCAGTCATCCGGCCGACGCGGCCGCCCCACTGATGAACAGTAGGCGCGCCACCAACCTTGACAGCCGCGCGCGCTGGTCATCAGTGTTCGGACCGTTGCGGCAAACCATCCAGACCTGGAAACTGCCCGCGCCGCTGTTACACGACCTGCTAGACGCCTTTGTGCAAGACGTTGAGAAAACCCGCGATGGCAGCGGCTACGCCACCCAGACCGAGTTGCTGGACTATTGCCGCCGCTCTGCCAACCCGATTGGCCGTCTGCTGCTGCATCTCTACGGCGTGACCGGTGCGCAGGCGCTGGCGATGAGCGACGACATCTGCACAGCCTTGCAGCTGATCAACTTCTGGCAAGACCCGAGCCGCGACCTGCCGCGCGGGCGCAACTACTTTCCAGCAGACGACTGCGCGCGTTTTGGCGTTGCGCTGGCCGATCTGCACGCCTGCCATCAAAGCCCTGCAATATCAAATTTGATATCTGCTTACGCAGCAGCAGCGAGAGCCAGAATGCTAAAAGGCTCTGTACTGGTGCATCTGATTCCGGGCCGGGCCGGTTGGGAGTTGCGCCTGGTGGTGCAAGGCGGCCTTCGCATTCTGGACAAGATCGAGGCGCTGCACTTTGCCACCCTGACCCAGCGCGCACACCTGCGCTGGTGGGATGCGCCCGTGCTGCTGTGGCGCGCCCTGTGGATGTGACAATAGCGCCATGACGCCACAAGACTACGTCCAGCAAAAAGCCGCCGCTTCGGGCAGCAGCTTCTATTACGCCTTTCTTTTCTTACCCCCACAAAAACGCGCCGCCATCACCGCGTTTTATGCCTTTTGCCGCGAGATCGACGATGTGGTGGACGAGATGGTCGACCCCAGCGTCGCCAGCAGCAAGCTGGCCTGGTGGCAGGCCGAGGTCGGCCAGGCCTTTGCCGGGCAGCCGAGCCACCCGGCCCTCCAGGCGTTGATGCCGCTGGCCGCCGAGTTCAAGATCGAACAGCGCCACCTGCAGTCGGTGATCGACGGCTGCCAGATGGACCTGACGCAAACCCGCTACCTCGACTACCCCGGCCTGCAGCGTTATTGCCACTTGGTGGCGGGCGTGGTGGGCGAAGTCGCAGCCCAGATCTTTGGTCAGACCCAGCCGCAGACCACGCTGTACGCGCACAAGCTGGGTCAGGCGCTGCAGCTCACCAATATCATCCGCGACGTCGGCGAAGACGCCGGGCGCGGGCGCATCTACCTGCCGGTCAACGAATTGCAGCGCTTTGACGTCAAGGCGCATGAAATCCTCAAACGCAGCTACTCCGACCGCTTCACCGCACTGATGCAGTTCCAGGCCCAACGCGCCCAAGGTCTGTACGACGAGGCGCTGGCGCTGCTACCCGCGGCCGACCGCCGCACGCAAAAGCCAGGCCTGATGATGGCCAGCATCTACCGCGCGTTGCTGAGTGAAATCGAGCGTGACAAGTTTCAGGTGCTGCACCAGCGCATCAGCCTGACGCCGCTGCGCAAACTGTGGCTGGCATGGAAGGTGCAGGCGCTGGGGCGGATGTGAGGACGCCCGAAACTGTCTGGAGCCTCGTTTCGTCATGGCGCCACAGTAGATCCTCTGCCCGTCGTCGCAGTTGTGGGATTGACGAGGTTGGCATTCTTAACTTCTTTCCCCCCACTCACACCCCCCCTCCCC
>NZ_JAAFHA010000145.1 GCF_010365055.1 Rhodoferax sp. | reverse complement strand
GCGAAGATAACGATGCCGTCGCCTACGCGCACTACTTGGTGCCGCAGCCACCTCGCTTTTGCCTGCGTGGTGACAATCGGGAATTCTTCCTCCAGTGGAGTGCCTGTGGCCAGCACTTGAGCTTACTTGTCGAAGAAACCTTCGCGGTGGATGGGAAGCAGCCCCCTAAGCTTCTGGCCAATGACCTTTTCTCTGGTCATCCTCAGCGGATATAGGGCGTGGCCATTGATGTCGACACACTCAAAATCAATCAGTTGGCCAGCTTGGTCCCGCACCCCCTTCACGATGAATAGCCCGTCCAAGCTCGCATCGGCGGCCGCTTTGAACCATTCGGAGGCGGGCTGCATCGTATCTTTCAGTTGGGCCATGTTTGCCTAGAGCTAAGCACAATGACACCTCTAAAAGACGAAATATTTTAGGCACAATAGGAAGTTTTTATTATGACAAAACGCAAGCGGTGCGACCGGAACCTGGCCTGTTGCAACGCAGGTTTGTCGCGTTCGTTGGTGACGCCAAACCCGAGACGCCGAATTACTCTGCGCAGTTTTTTTGGTGCAGGACGTGCGGGTTGCGCTTGCGGCTGGCGTTGACGCCCCTACCTGCCAGTTCAGCACGGACGCCGTCAGTACCTGAATTCATCATCACAGTCTGCCACAAATCTGCCCTGAGTGACCGCTTGTGGGCGCTGAGCCCGCTGGTCGTCACTGAACGTTGGCACATAGACACCGTTCGTTGAAAAATTTATCATCACAATCAATTGCGCTGGGTCTGAGCCGTGTCAAATCAGCCAATTCCGTCCCATGGTCTCGCCGTCAGATTGCGCGAGTAAACGCGTCCCATAAACCCTTCAATTTTCTTGTATCTCTATGAACCAACGTAGCTCCACCCGATTCGATTTCCTCAGCCAAGCGTTTCATTGGGTCACGGCCGTTGTCGTGACCGTTGCCTTCATTCTCGGGCCAGGTGGTTTTGGCCGTCTGATGCATCAGGGCGTAGACCCGGCAACGCAAAGCGACATCGTTTGGCACGAGTCTTTGGGCCTACTGGTTTTCACGTTGACCGTGTTGCGGCTCATCTGGGTGGCACTGCGCCCAACTGCGCCGGAATTTCAGATGGCCAGCTGGATGCAGGTCATGGGCAAACTGATGCACCTTGCACTTTGGGCGCTGATGTTGGCACTACCGATAACGGCGCTCTTGGCATTGGGAACTGAGGGCCACCCGCTGACCGTGCTGGGAGGCATCCGCCTTGACAAAATGCCCGTGATTGCCGAATCAAGCATTGCAAAGTTAGTTGATTGGGGGGACGTGCATTCGTTCTTGGGAGATGCCATCATGTGGTTCGCCGGCCTGCATGCGGCTGCCGCAATAGTTCACCACGTTGTGCTCAGGGACGGTGTGCTTGCATCCATGCTTCCATTGAAACTCCGTTAATCGCAGCCAATGCCTTTAACTCGTGCAATTGGTCATGCACCGGCGCTGATGCTGCGGGTTGTCAAAGTCGTGAATTTGTCTAAAAATTGGCACGAAGCTGGTCAATTTTTCAGGAGAAAATCTTGAAAAATCTCGAAGTAGTTGACCCCGCCATGTGCTGTTCAGCAACCGTGAAATTCAGTCCATCAAATGAGCGTGTCACACCCATCTTCATTGGGGCATCAGGCGCCGAAGGCGCCGCACACTCTGCTGGAAATTTACAATAATCTAGCCTCTAGCCCGCGCCAACTGTGCATGAGCGACTACTTAATTAATAGCAGAAACTGGCGCGAAGCAAGCGGCGCGAACGACTAGGTCATTGGGCTGACTGGGCTGATGGTCGCGCCACGACCCCGCCGCCCAGCGTCTTGTACAGCGCGATCTGGTTTTGCAGGTAGGCCAGGCGGGTTTGCACCAGCGCCTGCTGGGCGGCAAACAGGGAGCGCTGGGCGTCGAGCGATTCGAGTTGACTGGCAGCGCCGTTGTCATAGCGCAGTTGGGTCAGGCGCGCGCGCCCGGCTTCGGCCTGCAGTTGCGCCTGGCTTGCTTGCAATTGGCTGGCGAGCGTGTCGCGCCCGGCCAGTGCATCCGCCACTTCGCGAAATGCGCTTTGAATCGCCTGTTCATATTGCGCCACGGCAATGTCGCGCCCGGCTTTGGCCGCGTCCAGGTTGGCCTGGTTGCGTCCGGCGTCAAAAATCGGCAGTACCAGGCTCGGCGCCAGCGTAAAGCCCCAGGAACCGTTCTTGAACAAACCGGCGAGTTCGCTGCTGGCGGACCCGGCACCGGCGGTCAGGGCAATGCGCGGAAAAAACGCGGCCCGGGCGGCACCGATGTTGGCGTTGCTGGCGATCAGCAGCTGCTCGGCCTGGCGAATGTCGGGGCGGCGGGTGAGCAGGTCCGAGGGCAGGCCGGCCGGCAGCTCGGCAAACTGCAGTTGCGTGAGTCCGCCGGGCAGCGCAGCGGGCTGGCTTGGCGCTTGTTGCGTATCAACCGGCCTGGCTTGCAGACGTTGCCGCGCCGCCTCGGGCAGGGCTTGGCCCAGCAGCAGCACCAGCGCGTTCTCGTCGAGCGCGCGCTTTTGCGTCTGCTGCGCCAGCGTGACGCGCGCGCCTTGCAGGAGCGACTCGGCCAGGTTCTGATCCAGCTCGGAGCTGGCGCCATATTGCAGGCGCAAGCTGACCAGCTTGAGCGAGTCCTGGCGCGTGGCCAGCGTCTGGTGTGACGCGGCGAGCAATTCTTCGTCGGCCAGCAGGTTGAGCCAGCTCTGTGCCACGGTGGCGATCAGGCTGATCTGCGCGGTCTGGCTGGCCTCGGTGGTGGCCAGGTACTGGGCCAGCGCCTGCTCCTTGAGGCTGGCGACGCGGCCAAAGAAATCAAGCTCGTAGGCCGTCACGGTCAGCCCGGCCGCGTAGCTGCTGTTGATGCCGCCGGAACTGCTGGGCGTGCGGGAACCCGTGGCTGTGGCGGCCAGGGTGGGAAAGAGGTCGGCGCGCCGGATGCCCAGCTGCGCGCGCGCCTGCTCCACGCGTAACAGTGCAATGCGCTGGTCGCGGTTGTTGCGCAGCGCCGTGTCAATCAGCTCTCTGAGCGTGGCGTCGGTGAAAAAGTCCTGCCAGGCCAGTTCTGCGGCAGCGCTCGCGTTGTCCGCCGTGGCGGCGGTGCCGGGCCACTGGGGGGCCACCGGTGCCGGCGGGCGCTCGTAGGTCGGCATGAGTGAACAACCTGCTATCAACAAAGTAGCTGTTTGTGCAATACCGATGCGGGCTAGAGGTCTAAATGACATATATTTTTTATTCATGCGAATGCACTCCCATGTGCGCTGCCTGCTCGGCATGCACTTGCTGCTGGCGTGCGCTGTCCTTGAACAGCGTGCGCACCACCACAAAAAAGATCGGCACAAACAGCACCGCCAGCGTGGTGCCGGTCAGAATGCCGCCGATCACGCCGGTGCCGATGGCGCGCTGGCTGGCCGAGCCCGCGCCGCTGGACAGAGCGAGCGGCAGCACGCCCAAGGTAAAGGCCAGCGAGGTCATCACGATCGGGCGAAAGCGCAGGTGTGCCGCCTCCAGGGCCGAGGCGATCACGCTCTTGCCCTGCGCCTGCAGGTCCTTTGCAAATTCGATGATCAAAATCGCGTTCTTGGCGGACAGGCCAATGATCGTGATCAGGCCGACCTGAAAGTAGACGTCGTTGGCATACAAGCGCAGTAACGTCGCCAGAATCACGCCCAGCACACCGAGCGGCACCACCATGACGACAGCCAGCGGAATGGTCCAGCTCTCATAAAGAGCGGCCAGACACAAGAACACCGACAAAATGGCAAAGCCGTACAGGATCATGGCCTGGGAACCCGCGAGCTTTTCTTCACGCGAGGTGCCGGTCCATTCAAAGCCGAAACCGGCCGGCAATTGGCTGGCAAGTTGCTCCATCTCTGCCAGCGCGGCCCCGGTGCTGTAGCCGGGCGCAGCGCTGCCGCCGATGCGCATCGCGGGGTAGCCGTTGTAGCGCACGGTCTGCATGGCCCCCGTCACCCAGCGCGTGCTGGCAAAGGCGGAGAGTGGCACCATCTGGCCCGCGTTGCCCTTCACATTGAGTTTGAGCAAATCATCGGGTTGCATGCGCGCCGGTGCATCGGCTTGCACCATCACGCGTTGCAAGCGCCCGGCGTTGGGAAAGTCGTTGGCATAGCTGGAGCCCAGTGCGGTAGAAATGGTGGCGTTGATGGCATCAAAGCTCACGCCCAGGGCGCTGGCCTTGTCGCGGTCAATGTCGAGCTGCAATTGCGGCGCGTCTTCCAGGCCGTCAGGGCGCACCTGGGTGAGCACTTTGCTTTTGGACGCCAGGCCAACCAACTGGTTGCGCGCCGCCAGCAGGGCTTCGTGGCCCAGACCGGCGCGGTCTTGCAGCCGGAAGCTAAAGCCCGATGACGAACCCAGCTCAGGAATGGGCGGTGGACTCAAGGGAAAAATGAACGCATCGCGAATGCCCGACAGAGCGCCAAAGGCGCGCCCCGCCACGGCCTGCGCCGAACTACCTTCCCCCTTGCGTTCAGACCAGTCTTTGAGCGTGACGAAGGCCAGCGCTGCGTTTTGGCCCTGGCCAGAAAAGCTGAAACCCAGCACGCTGACCATGCCTTGCACCTCGGGCTGCTTAAGCACAAAGCCTTCCACCTGCTCCATCACCGCCAGCGTGCGATCGCGCGTGGCGCCGGGCGGCAACTGCACATTGACCAGCATGGTGCCCTGGTCTTCATTGGGCAGAAAGGAGGTCGGCAGGCGCTGGTAGGTCCAGGCTGCGCCGGCCACGATGGCCAGGTAGATCACCAGGTAGCGCGCGGCACGCGGCAGCAGTTTGGCCACGCCCTTCTCATAGCCCTTGGCGGTCTTGGCAAAGCCCCGGTTGAACCAGCCAAAAAAGCCGGTCTTGGCATGGTGGTGGCCCGCCTCAACGGGTTTGAGCAGTGTGGCGCACAAGGCCGGGGTCAAGGACAAAGCCAGAAAAGCCGAGAATGCGATTGACACACCCATCACGGCCGCAAACTGGCGGTAAATGTTGCCAATGGATCCGCTGAAAAACCCCAGCGGCACAAACACCGAGATCAGCACCACGGTCACACCAATGATGGCGCCCGAAATCTGCCCCATCGCCTTGCGCGTGGCCAGCACAGGCGACAAGCCTTCTTCGCTCATGATGCGCTCGACGTTCTCCACCACCACAATAGCGTCGTCCACCACAATGCCGATCACCAGCACCATGGCAAACATGGTCAGCACGTTGATCGAGAAGCCAAACGCCAGCAGCGTGGCAAAAGTGCCCAAGAGCGCCACCGGCACCACCAGCGTCGGGATGAGGGTGTAGCGCCAGTCCTGCAAGAACAAGAACATCACCAGAAACACCAGGGCGATGGCCTCTAACAGTGTCTCTGCCACCTGGCGCAGCGAGGTTTCAATGAAGCGGGAGCTGTCGTAGGGAATGGCCCAGCTCACGCCCTTGGGAAAGAACTTTTCCAGCTCGTGCATGCGCGTGCGCACCGCTTTGGCCGTGGCCAGCGCGTTACCGCTGGGCGAGAGCTGCACGCCGATGCCGGTGGAGGGTTTGCCGTTGAGTCGTGCGGAGGTGGCATAGGCCTGGGCGCCAAGTTCGATGCGTGCCACGTCTTTCAAGCGCACGCTCGATCCGTCAAGGTTGGCACGCAGCACCACATTGCCAAACTCCGCCACGCTTGTCAGTTGGCCGCTCACCACCACGGTGGCGGCAATGCCCTGGCCCGCCACATTGGGCAAGCTGCCGATCTCACCGGCGGACACCTGCGCATTTTGGGCGCGAATGGCGGCGGTGACGTCGGTGGCTGACAGGTTGAAGCCCTGCAGCTTGGCCGGGTCGATCCAGATGCGCATGGCGCGTTCGGTGCCAAACAGTTGCGCCTGACCGACCCCGTTGATGCGCTGCAGTTCGGGCAGAATGCTGCGCGAGGCGTAGTCGCCCAGAGCCACCGGGTCCATCGCTGGGTCATCGGACGAGAGAATGGTGAACAGCAAGAAGTTGCTGCGCGCCTTGTCCACCCGCACACCTTGTTGCGTCACCGCCGAGGGAAGGCGCGGCGAGGCGCGGCTTAGGCGGTTTTGCACGTCCACCTGCGCCAGGTCGGGGTTGGTGCCGGGCTGAAAGCTCAGCGTGATGGAGCCGCTGCCGTTGGCTTGCGCCACCGATTCCATGTACAGCAGGCCGGGCGAGCCGTTCATCTCCTGCTCGACGATCGACAGCACGCTGTCTTCCAGCGTCTGGGCCGAGGCACCGGGGTAGCTGGCCGAGATCACGATCGAGGGCGGTGCCACCGGCGGGTACTGGGCAATCGGCAGCTGGGTGATGGCAACCGAGCCCATCACGATGATGAACAAGGCAATGACCCACGCAAAGATGGGTCGGTCAATAAAAAACTTGGCCATGAAGGTGGCTCCTTAGCGTGCGGCGCTTGAGGCGGCGCTGGCCGCTGTGGCAGGCGCGCTGCCCGGCGCCTGCCACGG
>NZ_JAAFHA010000144.1 GCF_010365055.1 Rhodoferax sp. | reverse complement strand
CCGGGGTGTATGGTGTGCTCGAACTGCTGGCGGCCACGCCTTTGAGCCCGCCCGCCCCGCTAAACTAGCGGCCTCCCATGCCCGCCATCTCTTTTCAATCAGTCTCCAAAGCCTACCCTTCTCCGCGCGGACCCCAAGGCAGCACTTTTCTGGCGCTCGACCGTGTCAGCCTGGATGTCGAAGAGGGTGAGTTTTTTGGCCTCTTGGGCCCCAACGGCGCGGGCAAAACCACCCTGATCAGCATTCTGGCCGGCTTGAGCCGCGCCACCGCCGGCCGCGTCACGGTGCTGGGGCACGATGTGCAGCTCGATTACGCACAGGCGCGGCGCAAGCTGGGCGTGGTGCCGCAAGAGCTGGTCTTTGATCCGTTTTTCAACGTGCGCGAGGCGCTGCGTTTCCAATCCGGCTACTTCGGCATCACGCACAACGATGCCTGGATTGATGAGTTGCTGGACAGCCTGGGCCTCGCCGACAAGGCCAACGCCAATATGCGCGAGCTCTCGGGCGGCATGAAGCGGCGCGTGTTGGTCGCGCAAGCACTGGTGCACAAGCCACCGGTGATTGTGCTGGACGAGCCGACCGCGGGCGTGGACGTCGAGTTGCGCCAGACCCTGTGGCACTTCATCAGCAAGCTGAATAAACAGGGGCATACCGTCCTGTTGACCACACACTACCTGGAAGAGGCCGAGGCCTTGTGTGGCCGCATCGCCATGCTGAAATCCGGTCACGTCGTGGCGCTCGACAGTACCAGCGCGCTGCTCAAGTCCGGCACCAGCAACCTGCTGCGCTTCAAGATTGATGGCGAGCTACCCCACACGCTGGCGGCCCAGGCCCGCGTGACCGGGCGCGTGGTGCAGTTCCCGGCGCAAGATGCGCAGGCCATCGAGCGCTACCTGGCGGCGGTGCGTGAAGCCGGCTTGACCGCGCAGGACGTGGAAATTCGCCGGGCTGATCTCGAAGACGTTTTTTTGGCGGTGATGGCCGCCAATGGCGACGAGGCCAGCAGCCCGGGCGCAGTGGCCAAGCTCCAATCCAAAGGGGCACTGGCGACATGACCGGCTGGAAGATGCTTTTTTACAAGGAAGTGTCGCGCTTCTGGCGTGTCGCGTTTCAAACCGTGGCCGGGCCAGTATTGACCGCCATGCTCTACTTGCTGATCTTTGGCCACGCGCTCGAATCGCATGTCAAGGTATACGACACCATCAAGTACACCGCCTTTCTGGTGCCCGGTCTGGCTATGATGAGCCTGCTGCAAAACGCGTTTGCCAACAGCTCGTCGTCCCTGATCATGAGCAAGGTCATGGGCAACCTGGTGTTCTTGCTGCTCACGCCCTTGTCTTACCTGAATTGGTTTGTGGCCTATGTGGGCGCGGCGGTCGTGCGCGGGCTGGTGGTCGGCGTCGGGGTGTTCGCCGTGTCGGCCTTTTTTACCGATCTGTATTTTGTGGCACCGCTGTGGCTGCTCACCTTTGCCGTGCTGGGCGCCGCGCTGATGGGCACGCTGGGGTTGATCGCCGGTTTGTGGGCCGACAAATTTGACCAGCTGGCAGCGTTTCAGAATTTTGTGGTCATGCCCATGACCTTTCTGAGTGGTGTTTTTTATTCGATTCATTCATTGCCGCCGTTCTGGCAGACCGTGAGCCATCTGAATCCATTTTTCTACATGATTGATGGCTTTCGCTACGGTTGTTTTGGCGCCAGCGATGTCTCGCCCTGGCTGAGCCTGGGTGTGGTTGCTGTGGCGCTGGCCATCGTGAGCACAGTGGCCTTGCTGCTGTTGCGCTCGGGCTACAAACTTCGATCCTGACTTTTTAATCTAGAGGTGTTGACATGACTGCCGACGAAATCAAAAACATCATTGCCGCCAACCTGGTCTGCGAGCACATTGAACTCACCGGTGATGGCCAGCATTGGTACACCACCATCGTGTCGCCTGAATTTGAAGGTCTGCGTGCCATCAAACGCCATCAGCGGGTCTACGCCAGCTTGGGCGACAAAATACACAACAACGAAGTGCACGCCTTGTCGATCAAGGCATTCACGCCTGCCGAATGGGCAGCATCACCCGACTAAGTGCTGCGCCTTGACTCACTGTAGCAGCGCGCCTCCTCATTTTTACGAATTGATTCAATGGATAAATTACTGATTCGCGGTGGCCGGCAACTGAACGGCGAGGTGCTGATTTCCGGCGCCAAAAACGCGACCCTGCCCGAGCTGTGCGCCTGCCTGCTAACCGCCGACCCTGTCACTCTGAGCAATGTGCCGGGTCTGCAGGACGTGGCCACCATGCTCAAGCTGATTCGCAACATGGGGGTGACGGCCGACTGTGGCGCTGACGGCTCGGTCACCGTCAATGCCAGCGCCCTGAGTTCGCCCGAGGCGCCCTATGAACTGGTCAAGACCATGCGCGCCTCGGTGTTGGCGCTGGGCCCGCTGCTGGCGCGTTTTGGCGAGGCGACCGTGTCCTTGCCGGGCGGTTGTGCCATTGGCTCGCGCCCGGTGGACCAGCACATCAAGGGCTTGAGCGCCATGGGCGCCGAGATTGTCGTCGAGCACGGCTACATTATCGCCAAATTGCCAAAAGGCTGGACGCGCCTGAAAGGTGCGCGCATTGCCACCGACATGGTCACGGTCACCGGCACCGAAAATTTGATGATGGCCGCCACCCTGGCCGAGGGTGTCACCATTCTGGAGAACGCCGCGCAGGAACCCGAGATTGCCGATCTGGCCGAGATGTTGATCAAGATGGGGGCCAACATTGAAGGCCATGGCAGCAGCCGCATCCGCATTGAGGGGGTCGAGTCGCTGCACGGCTGCAGCCATCAGGTGGTGGCAGATCGCATCGAGACCGGCACGTTTATGTGCGCGGTGGCCGCGACTGGTGGCGAGGTGCTGCTCAAGCATGGCCGCATTGATCATCTGGAGGCCGTGGTCGAGAAACTGCGCGATGCGGGCGCTACCGTCAAAAAGGTCGACGGCGGCATTCGCATTCATTCGCAGGGCCGACTCAAAAGCCAGAGCTTTCGCACCACCGAGTACCCCGGCTTTCCCACCGACATGCAGGCACAGTTCATGGCGCTGAACTGCATCTCAATTGGCACGGCCGTGGTCACCGAGACCATTTTTGAGAACCGCTTCATGCACGTCAATGAGATGGTTCGCCTGGGAGCCAATATCCAGATCGACAGCAAGGTGGCGGTGGTGGAAGGTGTGGAAAAGCTCTCCGGCGCCACCGTCATGGCAACCGACCTGCGCGCTTCTGCCAGCCTGGTCATAGCGGGCCTGGTCGCCGACGGCGAAACAGTGGTGGAGCGCATCTACCACCTGGACCGCGGTTACGACCAGATGGAAGCCAAGCTGCGTGGCCTGGGCGCTGCTATTGAGCGCGTGAAGTGATTCACGACGAAAGCGCATTTTTATACCAAGATTTATTTGATAGCGCTGTGCGTATATTGCATAAGGGCTACAGACCAGAATGATCACTATTGCATTGTCCAAAGGCCGCATTTTTGAGGAAACCATTCCCCTGCTCAGAGCTGCGGGCATCGAGGTGCTGGAAGACCCCGAAAAATCGCGCAAGCTCATCCTGACCACCAACCAGCCTAACGTGCGCGTGCTGGTGGTGCGCGCCTCCGATGTGCCGACCTACGTGCAATACGGCGGCGCCGATTTGGGCATCACCGGCAAAGACACGCTGCTCGAGCATGGCAGCCATGGCCTGTACCAGCCGCTGGATCTGAAGATTGCCAAGTGCCGCATCAGTGTGGCCGTGCGCGCCGATTTCGACTACGCCTCGGCGGTCAAACAAGGCTCACGCCTGCGGGTGGCGACCAAATATGTGGCGATCTCGCGCGAATTTTTTGCGGCCAAGGGCGTGCACGTGGACTTGATCAAGCTCTACGGCAGCATGGAGTTGGCGCCACTGGTGGGTTTGTCGGACGCGATTGTGGATCTGGTCTCCACCGGCAACACGCTCAAGGCCAATCATCTGGTGGAAGTCGAGCACATCATGGACATCAGCTCCCGGCTGGTGGTGAACCAGGCCGCGCTCAAGCTCAAGCAGGCCCCGATTCGCAAGATCATCGACGCTTTTGCATCCGCCATTGGCCAGTAATTTAGGGGGTGAAATCGCCATGCCATTTACAGCTACGCCTGCCCGTCTGTCAACCGCAAGCAGCACATTTGATGCTGATTTCAAAGCGCGCCTGCATTGGTCGGCGGCGGCCGATGCCGCCATCGAGCAGCGCGTGGCCGACATCCTGGCCGATGTGCAGCATCGCGGCGATGCGGCGGTGCTGGAGTACACCCAACGCTTTGACGCCTTGAATGCGGTCACCCTGGCGGAGCTGGAGCTGACGCAGGCCGAACTCAAAGCCGCTTTCGAGTCCATTCCCGCAGTTCAGCGCGACGCCCTGCAAGCCGCCGCCGCTCGCGTGCGCAGCTACCATGAAGCGCAAAAGAAAGCCTGTGGCGAGAGCTGGAGCTACGTTGACGCCGACGGCACGCTTCTTGGCCAAAAGGTCACGCCGCTGGACCGCGTCGGCATCTATGTGCCCGGCGGCAAAGCGGCCTATCCATCGAGCGTGTTGATGAACGCCATTCCGGCCCACGTGGCGGGCGTGGGCGAGATCATCATGGTGGTGCCCACGCCCAAAGGTGAAAAGAACGCGCTGGTGCTGGCTGCCGCCTACGTGGCCGGCGTGACCCGCGCTTTCACGGTGGGCGGCGCCCAAGCCGTGGCGGCGCTGGCCTATGGCACACAAACAATCCCCAAAGTCGACAAAATCACCGGCCCCGGCAATGCCTACGTGGCGGCCGCCAAACGGCGCGTCTTTGGCGTGGTGGGCATCGACATGATTGCCGGCCCGAGCGAGATCCTGGTCTTGGCCGACGGCAGCACGCCACCGGACTGGGTGGCGATGGATTTGTTCAGCCAAGCCGAACACGATGAGCTGGCGCAAAGCATTTTGCTGTGTCCCGACCTGGCTTATATCGAGTTGGTGCATCAGAGCATCAACCGTCTGCTGCCTGACATGCCACGGCGCGAGATCATCGCCAAGTCACTCAACGGCCGTGGCGCCTTGATTCATACCCGCGACATGGACGAAGCCTGCGCCATCAGCAACGCCATCGCGCCCGAGCACCTGGAAGTATCCAGCCGTGACCCGCACCGCTGGGAGCCGCTGCTCAAGCACGCCGGCGCCATCTTCCTCGGCGCCTTCACCAGCGAATCGCTGGGCGACTACTGCGCCGGCCCGAACCACGTGCTGCCCACCAGCGGCACGGCCCGCTTTTCATCGCCGCTGGGCGTCTATGACTTTCAGAAGCGCAGCAGCCTGATCGAAGTCAGCGAAGCCGGCGCCCAGGTACTGGGGGAAATCGCCTCGGTGCTGGCGCATGGTGAAGGCCTGCAAGCCCATGCGCGGGCGGCAGAGATGCGGCTGCGGTGAACACTGATTGCCCTTCTTCGCTGAATCCCATCGCCAAGAACCTGCCCCAACCCGCTCAGGCAGCCGTTAATTTTGGCGCGGTGCGGCAAGCGACATGCAGCGGCCATTAATTTTTAGATCCAACCCATGACTGCTGTGCCATCACGCTTCACTGCCCGCATCCGCCCCGACGTGCTGGCCATGCACGCCTACGCCATCCAGGACTCAAGCGGCATGGTCAAGCTCGATGCCATGGAGAACCCGCATCGGCTGCCACCCGCCTTGCAGCAAGAACTGGGGCAACGGCTCGGCGCATTGGCACTGAACCGCTACCCAGATGGCCGGGCAAATGATCTGCGCCACTCGTTGGCTGCCTACGCCGCCATGCCCGACGGTTTTGACATCATGCTTGGCAACGGCTCCGACGAGCTCATCAGCCTGCTGGCGATGGCCTGCGCCGTGCCGCCCAGCAGCGCCAACGGTTTCAAGAAGGCCAGCGTGTTGGCCCCGGTGCCGGGCTTTGTGATGTACGCCATGAGCGCGCAGTTGCAGGGGCTGGATTTTCATGGCGTGGCGCTGACCGAAGATTTCGAGTTGGACGAAGTGGCCATGCTCGATGCCATGGCACAGCACCAACCCGCCATCACCTACGTGGCTTACCCGAACAACCCGACCGCCAATCTGTGGGATGACGCGGTGATCGAGAAGATCATCGACGCGGCGGGCGCGCAAGGCGGTCTGGTGATCATCGACGAAGCCTACCAGCCGTTTGCCAGCAAGAGCTACATTGACCGGCTGGCGCGCCACAGCCATGTGCTGCTGCTGCGCACGCTCTCCAAATTTGGCCTGGCGGGTATCCGCCTGGGCTACCTGATGGGCCGACGCGAGTTGATCGCCGAGATCGACAAGGTGCGCCCGCCCTATAACGTGAGCGTGCTCAATTGCGAGTGCGCCCTGTTTGCGCTCGAACATCAAGAGGTGTTTGCAGCCCAGGCCCTTGATCTGCGGACCCAACGTGCTCTTCTTTTTGATGAGTTGGCCAAGTTGCCCGGCGTGCACGCCTACCCCAGCGAGGCCAACAT
>NZ_JAAFHA010000143.1 GCF_010365055.1 Rhodoferax sp. | reverse complement strand
GGCCTGATTAAAAAATCCCAAAACCAGAAACTTCCAAACAGGGTCAGTTTCAGTGGTCGGGGAAATTACAGAACGAATGTTGCACTACCATGCCCGCCGCCATGACCGATGTGCAACGCGCCACAACGTATACCAGCGCCAGCGTCAAGATCACCTATTCCGATGCCAGCACGAAGACCCAGGCACTGACCTACAACACCCTGTTCAAGACCGGTGACGTGCTCAAGAACGGCAGCGTCAGCGTGATCGCCGGCGCCTTCTATGACATCAACGGCAATCCCATCAACCGCACCGTGCTGATGGGAGATGACGGTGCCAACACCGGCCTGTTCATGTTCATCGCTGACAAGGAAAAAGACCTGAGCACGCCCGACGGCGTTGGCAACAGCGCCCACGTGGACAAAATCTCCAACGTGGACAACATCAAATTCTCGGAAGAGCTGCGCACGCTGTTCATCGGAGAAGACTCGGGTCAACACGTCAACAACTTCTTGTGGGCTTACAACGTGGACAGCAAGAACTTGTCGCGCATTCTCTCGGTTCCGGCCGGCGGCGAGGCCACCGGGCTGGAGATGGTGGATAGCCTCAATGGCTTCTCCGACATCTTGAGCAACTTTCAGCACACCGGTGACTGGGGCAGCATTCACAACGTCATCAAGGCGGGGGTGGAGCCACTGATCAACGCCAACTGGAACAACAGGAATAGCGCCGCGGTGGGTTGCCTCAGTGGCTTGCCAACATTATGAGCGTGGGCTTTATGCCGATGCCAGGGTTCCAATGATCGTCATCGGCGTCTTGCCATGCAGGCCTGCGCTTTGCACGTCTGCGCGGCGAGCCAGTGTGGTTCGGGCCAGATGAAGCCGATTGCTCTGCGGGCGCGTGCCAGTTGGAAGATGGCAGGTGTGCTGTGGCATCTGGTGCGCGGCTGGTGGACGGTTGTCCTGGTGTTTCCAGGATTGACGACCTCACAAAAAGCAGAACGAATCAGGGCCTGGGCCCTTGCCCTGCTTGAACTTCTAGCTATTAATTTAGTTGTTACAGGGAGACCGCCGACTCAGGGCCCCCTGCTGCTGGTGTGCAACCACATCTCTTGGCTCGACATTTACGTGATTTATGCGACTTGTCATTGCCGCTTTGTCGCCAAAGCCGATGTCGGGCGCTGGCCCCTGATCGGGACACTGGCCACCGCGGCTGGCACCTTGTTCATTGAACGAGAGTCCCGGCGTGATGCTTCGCGCGTCGTGCATCGAATGGCCAGTTGCCTGCACGCTGGCGACGTGATTGCGGTGTTTCCAGAAGGCACCAGCAGTGATGGCTTGCACGTGCTGCCATTTCATTCCAACTTGGTGCAAGCTGCTATTGCCACCAACGCACCGGTGCAGCCCGTAGCGCTGCGGTTTTCGGAGGTCGTCAGCGACACGCACAGCTTGACACCGTGCTACATCAATAGCGACACGCTCATTGGTTCCATTTGGCGCATGTTGAATGCGCCGCCGTTGTGCGCCACCCTGATGTTTGGCGAGCAGCAATCCGCCCAGGGGCGTGGGCGGCGTGTGTGGAGCGCCGACTTGCGTCTGGCGGTAGAGGCGCTGCGGGCACGCGCCACAGACAGTTGAGCGCAGAAACCAGTGGCCTGACGCAAGTCTGACTACGGCAATTTGGGGTGAACTTGTTTGATTCGTGAGCCGATTGACGGCGCGACTCAACTCGGTGGGCAATTGTGCGATCTCCCAAGAAATTCACATTTTCCGGAAATTCGGTTTGCGCTTCAGCGTTGCAAGACCTCACTTTGTCTGCCAACTGCCACGCCGTGCAAGAAGTCAAGCACGCCGGTTTCTAATTCCAACTTCGCCACCAGGGTAATGGCCAGGCTGACATCTCGCGCTGCGCCAATACTCGACTGAAGCTCGGTCGCCTGTTCGTGCCATCGTTGCGAGCGCTTCTTGGGCAGCAGCGGTTGCATAGCCTCGATGCTGTAGCGCATTCGCTTGGCAATGATGCGCGCATGGTGCTGGCTGTCCGGGTCACCAGTGTCGCGCAGGGCGAGTTGAAGCTGATCATGCAGGCGCTTGATTCGGCGCCTGGCCCAAGGTTGCAGGGGCTGCTTGAATTCGGGCGAGACCTCGTCCTGCGCCCTCGCGGTTGACAAGCCTTCAAGCCACTGCGTGATTTCAAGCAAACTGGCGCCGACCGCCGGCTGGCGGAGCGCCTCGCGCGCAAGCTCGCGTTGGTGAGTGCGGGCCTGTGCCAGGGTCCGCTCCATCCGGTGCCACGCCTGTTCCCGTCGGCTGTCCCCGGCCACATAGGCGACGCCGATTGGGGGCAGGGTTTCGGTGCAAGCAACGTCGAAATTGCGCACTTCGCTTAACAGATTCAACAGCGGCTGCAGCGCCTGCCATGACGGCATCTCTGTGCCCGTGACGGCAATCTTGAAAAGTCGCAAAGCACTTTTAAAACGTCGCCAACCCACCCGCGCCTGGTGCACCACCTCGGGGTTGTCGGAGCTGCAAAGCAGGCCCAGGTTGGACGTGAACTGGCAGAACATTTCACGCAATACACGCCGGCTTGCCTCGGGCAGTGGCAGCTTGGGTGTCAGGCTGGGTGGCTGGGCGCGCAGCGGCTTGTCCAGACAGCCCTCAATGAGCAGGTAGCCACGCTCGGCCTTGCTGATGTTGGCGGGCAATACCGCAGTCGTCCTGGCAATTTGTCGGGCGATGGCAAACAGAGCGGGGGGTGAGCCCGCGAGCAACTCAAGCTCCAACTCGCAAATGGGTGATTGGGTCTGATTCGCTTCGATCTGCCCAAGGTCCAGCGCGATCTCAACCACACTGCCGTCGCGTTTTCGAACGACCCAGAGGGTTCGGTCGAAGACCGTTGAGAAACTCGGTGCCAGCGCCTGAAACACACTGCCATCAGGGTCGAAATTGTTCCACGGGGTCGCTTGGAGAGCCTGCAAGTCGAGTCTGGCATCCGGCACGGGCACCTCCCATTCGCCACGCTGGCTCAGTGCCGAGTCACCAAGCCCCCCCATTTTGAGGGTTTGTAGCCATTGCGGCTTTGCATCGCTTCCAACTCGCCGTATTCGCAATGCGATGCGCGCCTGCCGCAATGCTTGCTCGGGTGTGTCGTAGTAAACGTTGTGCAAGTGCACACGAGTTGCACTGCGCCGCGTCAGCAGCGTTATCTGAGCCAGCTGCTTTGCCAGTTGCGACGGATCAGCGCCTGGCAAGGCCAGCTTGAGCTCAATTTCTTGTGGTCCTTGGCGGAGACGATCTGGTTTCATAAGAGACAAGCTGCTTGCTCAATGGCTGTCTTGATTCGTTGTACCAGCTTGGAACCTGAATTATGCGTCTGGAGCATTCACTTTGACCCTGGCAACCCCGTGATGACCTGGTGATGGCATCGGAGGCCAACATCTGCTGATCGGTGACTCGGTATATGGCGTTGGTAGCATCACGTCAATCAATACTGATGCGTTGTCTGCCGGGAATGTCCGTCCCGCCACCAACATGGCGCTAATTTAATGGAAAAAAATGACAACTTGAAGACATTGATGGCTCTTTCGCCCGCAAGAGCTGCGAAGAGGTCAGACTTGGCCGTGTTCATGGTGACTTTGACGTTAATTTCCACCCTGTCAGTCAGCGCCGTTCTCTGGATCAGGCGGTTGCGCTCAGGAATAGGTGCGGCGACTCAATAAACGTGAACGTTGCAAAGCCAAAAATTCGAGCACGCCATAGGCAATGCAGGCTGGGATGGCCATGACGCGAAAGAAAGTTCTTTTGTTAAACATAGGGTAGACGCTGTCAGGCGCTTTGAAGTTGGCAGGCGCCAAATTACACCGGCCTTATGACAGCCCTGTGTCAGTGTCAAATAACGACGCATATCAACGCAAGTGTTGCAGGCGCGAAGGTTCCGACGCTAAGCTCACCGTTCATGACGATCGTCCTGCAACTCTTATCCCATCGGCAACCGTGACGCAAACCAGGCTGCCAGAATTGCTTGCGTTGGAGCGCATCATCGAATTGGGCGCAGCTTGGCTCGACACACGCGTGGTCTGTAACGTCAGTTTGCCGGGCGGCGGCTCCTATCCGGTGCATGTCATTGCATTGGGTAATCCAGCGCTCGACGTGCCAGCAGTGGGTTATTTTGGTGGTGTTCATGGCCTGGAACGCATTGGCACGGGCGTGGTGATTTCGTATCTGCAAAGTTTGGTCATGCGTCTGCAATGGGACAGCACCTTGCACCGGCAACTTGAATCGGTTCGCCTGGTCTTTATGCCGATCGTCAACCCGGGCGGCATGGCGCTTGGCACCCGGGCCAACCCCAACGGTGTGGACTTGATGAGAAACGCGCCGGTCGAGGCGCAAGAGGCGGTGCCTTTTTTGGTCGGCGGGCAGCGCTATAGCCCTGGCTTGCCGTGGTACCGCGGCCTCAAGGACCAGGCCATGGAAATTGAGAATCAGGCCATCTTTGATGTCGTGAAAACCGAACTGTTGTCCCGCAGGTTCAGCCTGAGCCTGGATTGCCATTCGGGCTTTGGCACCAGCGACCGCATCTGGTTCCCCTACGCTCATACGCGGGTGCCAATCAGGCACTTGGCCGAGATGCACGCCCTCAAATGCATTTTTGTGCAGTCGCACAGCCACCACCGCTACATCTTTGAGCCGCAAAGTTTGCAGTACCTCGCGCACGGGGATGTGTGGGACCATTTGTACCAACAGTCATGTGCGGAAGCCAAAAACATTTTTCTGCCGCTCACGCTAGAGATGGGTTCCTGGCTGTGGGTGAAGAAAAATCCACGCCAACTGTTTTCGCGGCATGGCATTTTTAACCCCTTGATTGAGCATCGCCAGCAGCGTGTGCTGCGCCAGCACCAGTCGTTGTTGGACTTTCTGTCGCGTGCGGCGTGCGGTCATCCACTTTGGCTTCCAGGCCATGAGGCCCGGGCGCAACACCATGCACAGGCGTTACAGGACTGGTATTGATCTACAACGCAGACGTGACTTTGTGCAACCTTGTGCACGATCTATCGTTTGACGAAAGGCCCTGGGCTGTTTGGCCGGTGTGTGCACGGTGACACAGAAAATTCCTATACTGATTCGCACAGGTAGGGCGGTTCTCACACTATGAAGGAGTTCATTTGATTGACAGCGCAGCAACACCCGTTCGCCCAGGCATCACCACGCAGTCAGGCCTCGCCTGGCTCAAGCGCTTGGTGCAGCCGTCGCCCAGCCCGCTCAACCTTGCGCTTCAGGGCGGTGGTGCGCACGGCGCCTTCACCTGGGGCGTTCTGGACGCGCTGCTGGAGGATTCGCGCGTTGAGTTCGAGGGCCTGAGCGGCAGCAGCGCCGGAGCCATGAACGCGGTGGTCTTTGCCGACGGCTGGATGAAGGGCGGGCGCGACGGCGCTCGCCAGGGTTTGTCGGATTTCTGGACCGAAGTGGGCAAGCAGATGCCCTGGGGCTTGATGACCCAGGGTGAGGGCGAGGCGATCAGCCTGTCGCCTGCGAGCAAATTGCTTGCGAACTGGGCCGGCTACTTCTCACCAGCGCAGCTCAACCCTTTTGATCTGAACCCCTTGCGCGATCTGCTCGTTCGTCTGGTCGACTTTGAGCAGTTGCGCACGCGCAGCCCGTTCAGGTTGTTTGTCGGCACCACGCAGGCCAATACTGGCAAGCTGCGTGTGTTTCGCGAGAACGAACTCAACGTCGACGTGATGCTCGCCTCCGCCTGTCTGCCCAAAATCCATCATTCTGTGGAAATCGATGGCGAGCCGTATTGGGACGGTGGCTACGCGGCCAACCCCGCGGTATTCCCGCTTTTTTATGACTGCGATTCGCGTGATGTGTTGTTGGTGCTGCTGAGCCCGCTGAGGCGCGAAGGCACACCGAACACGGTGCAGGAGATCGAGTCGCGCATCGCCGAACTCGCGTTCAGTGCCAACTTCATGCGCGAGATGCGAATGTTTGTTGACGCGGTTGAATTTTCCAGCCCGACATTTCTGACTTGGGGCAGGCTGGAGCGACGCTTGCAGAAGATGCGGTTTCACATGATTGATGCCAGTGAGCTGGTGAGCCTGCAGCGCACTGAGACCAAGCTTCTGGCGCACGGTCCGTTTCTAGCGCTGTTGTGCGGGCAGGGCCGCGAGCGTGCGACGGACTGGCTCGCGCAGAGTGCCGATGGCATCGGACGACGCTCAACCGTTGATATGAACAAATGGTTCTTCTGATGTCGTGAATCAACGGCCGTGTTTGCGCTGCGGGGTCGTGCCCGGTGATGCGCGCAAGGCCCGCAGGCGTTCCAGCAGCGCTTCATCGGGCACCATGACTGCGGCGACCACGCCGGGGTAGATCGCGCCATCGTTGCCGTCCAGGGTGATGACATCCCCTTCGTGGAGAGTCATTTTTCCTATTTGGACGGTGCGAGCGCTCAAGTCGATGCGCAGGCTTTCACAGCCCACCAGACAGACTTTTCCCAGTTGCCGGGCCACTACCGCGGCGTGGGCGGTGCGCGCACCGCGCTGCGTCAG
>NZ_JAAFHA010000028.1 GCF_010365055.1 Rhodoferax sp. | reverse complement strand
AAACCTTACCCGTGGTTAAAGGTTCCGCGTGCCATCGCTCGTCGGAAAATCAAGAAACATGGCCACGACTGGAAGCCAAAGTAAGTGCCATTCCACCATGCCCTTCTTGATCAGACTGGCGCGCACCGGGCCAAGGGTGTTGATTTTGGCGTTCAACTTGTCGGCAATATCGCCTGTGCGATGCGGACCCGAGCCCAGTTCTGCCATGGCACGCAAGAATTTTTTCTCGCGCGGTGTCAACCGGTCAAACCGCACCCGGAAAAAATTCTCGTCCAACCGGTGAGATACGGTGGCACTGCTTTCCATCACGGTCTCCAGGCTGATGGGAGAGCGGATCGCGTGGTTCCAAGCCTGATAGCCCCATTCCTGCAAAAAGTAGGGGTAGCCACGTGTCATCCGAAAAATCTCGTGCAGCGCCTCGGGATCAAATGCCTCGCCGGCCACCTGTACTGGCTCTTGCAACGCGCGGGTGGCATCGACCTCGGGCAGCGGCCCCACATCAGGGAAGCTGAACAGCCGTTCTGCGTAAGACTTCGACTCGCCCGCCAATCCCGGCAGGATGGGCAAGCCCGCGCCAACCAGTACCAAAGGAAGTTGGCGCTGTTGCATCTTGTGCATGGCCATGATCAGCGCACTCAACTCTGCCGACTTGAAATACTGAATCTCGTCAATCAGGAGGGCCACGGCCGTCCCGCGCTCCTGCGCCGCTTCGCCCACAGCGGTGAACAGGGTCGGCAGGTCCACCTCTAGGTCCCCACTGTCGGCAGCGCCTTTTTCAGGCTCAATATCGAGCCCGATGTCCAGTTCGCCGACCTTGATCATGACGGCACCGATGAAGCTCTTCAAAACTGAAATTCCACGGCGCACCTTGTTGCCCGCGCCTGCCAGGCGGTCAAGGTCAAACAGCAAACGACGCAGGTGTGGCGCCAGCAAGACGGCAAGGGGCTTGCCCTCATGGGCCTCCACCAAAATCGTGCGGTAGCCGTCACGCTGGGCAATACGCTCGATCTCGTTGAGCAATACGGTTTTGCCTACACCACGCAAGCCGGTCAACAGCAGACTTTTTTCAGGACGACCGGCCTTCACCCGGCCCAATAGCACCCGCGCCTGCTCCAGAATGCCATCGCGACCGGCCAGCTCAGGGGGCGGTGAGCCCGCGCCGGGTGAAAAAGGATTTTTGATTTTGTCCATACGCCCTCGATATCTAATGTTTATACCTATTTATACGACATTGATCGTATAAACGTGAATTATTTTATATAAATATGCCGGACCAGCACGCGGCGCCAGTGCCGCCGAGCATTGGCAGAGCGTCAGCCTCGGCACGCGGCTGACGGGTCTATACCAGCCGAAATCTGAAGAAGGACGCACAGGATTGGGCACGTCGCGTCGAAGATGAAATGGTCCATGGGCTATTCGTGCACAGAGGGCCTTCAGAACGTTTCACATTTGAGAACGCCATCGAGTGCTACTTGGCCGATGTCACACCGACAAGGCTTCCAGAAACCCAGTTTCGTGCAACCATGCGTGCCCCCCCCGCTCGTCAAGTTTTTTTGGCAAACATTCTCTGGCTGGCATCACGCCCGGCTTGGCAGCTCAGTTCCGGGACCTTCGACTTTCCGGTCACAACCGCAAGAGCGCGGACGGCGATCCTGTGACACGGGCTGCGAATAAGCAACAGCCAGAACCGCCTGGCAACGGTCGGCCCCGCAACGTTGCGCGGACATCAGAGAAAATTTATCCACCATCGGACTGGCGCCGCACCATGTCTCAGTAACGCGAATCCGCCGGCTTTTTATCCTTGGGCCAATCCTTCACCTTGTTCGGGAAATCCGGGCGTGGTTGGTGCGTGAAATACTCCGCGACATCGACGGACTCCTGATCCGAAAGCCCCCCTTGTCCCAACGGGAATTTCTCATGGAACCCGATCGGCATGTTGCGCTTGACAAAAGCCGCCGCGGTATAGGTACGCGCCATGCCGGCGCCGATGTTGAATGACTCATCGCCCCAAAGCGGCGGGTAGATGAAGCTGCCGTCAGCCTGCTTCAGGCCTTCGCCGTCCTTGCCGTGGCACACCGCGCACTGCGTCGCGTACACCTGCTTGCCATTTTCCAGGTTGGGCTTGATCGCCATATCCACCTTGCCGACGCCGCGCCCGGCGACCTTGTCCTGCGGTTTCGTTTCCTTCTTCATCCAGTCAAAATAGGCCACCATGGCTTTCATGTCCGCCGAATCGGAAGGCAGCGGTTTGCCGTTCATCGAGCGCAGGAAGCAGCCGTTGATGCGGTCTTCGAGCGTGATGACCCGGCCTGCGCGCGGCGCATAACTGGGGAAGAAGGCCGATATGCCGACAAAGGGCGAACCATCAGCCACCGTGCCGGCGTTCAGATGACAGCTGGTGCAATTCAAGGCATTGCCGACGTTCTGCGGCAACAGGGCCTTGGTCTCAAGATGCAGACGCATGCCGCGAACAAGCTGCACGGCAGTGGGGCTGGCAAGCATGTCCGCCAGACGCGGCGTTTCAAAACTGGACGAATCCGTGGTCTTGGGATCGAGTTGCGCACGCATCTTTTTTACCTGAGACGCGGCAACCGGTTCGGCGCTATTGCCCCAACTGCCGCGCACAAAACTCAGGATTTCGGCGAGTTCCTGATCTGACAGCCGGGCAAAGGCCGGCATGGTGTAGATGCGTGGATGCGCGGCGGTCTCGGCCGTTTTCCAGCCGGTCAGAGCGATATGCATTAGCGTGGCCGGGTCGGCGGCCGTGATGGAGGGGTTGCGCTGCATCGCTGGGAATATCCCCTTGACCCCGGCACCATCCTGGCGATGGCAATCGACACAGAATTGCACATAGCCCAATCCGCCGCGCGTGGTGAACAGATTGGCGGGGACCGTCGCTGCCGCAGCGCGCACCGGCGCCGCAGGCATAGGCAGATCGTCCTCGCCCGGCGGCAGCGACTTCAAGTAGGTGGCGATGGCCGTCAGGTCGGCATCCGTGAAGTGCTGGGTGCTGTTATGAATCACCTCCGCCATATTGCCGGAAACCGTGGCAAAACTATTCTGTCCCGTTTTCAGCAGCAGGGCGGTGTCCTCTACCGTCCACAAATTGCGCAGGCTGAGCGCGCGCCACGATTCAACCGTTTCGCCCGCGAGATAGTGCTTGCCATCGGAACCGGCATCACTCATGGCCTTCTCCTGGAAAGCAATGCCGCGCGGCGTATGGCAGGAACCACAATGTCCCAAGCCTTGTACCAGATAGGCGCCCCGGTTCCAGACGGCATCCTTGCTCGCATCCGGCTTGAAGGGCGCATCCTCCAGAAACGCCCAGTTCCAGAACGACAAGCCCCAACGCATGCTGAAAGGCCAGCGCATCTCTGCCGGCTTGTTAGCCTGACTGACCGGCGCCAAGCCTTTCATCAGAAAAGTGTACAAGGCGCGCATGTCGTCTTCGCTCATCTTGGCGTAGGAGGGATAGGGCATGGCCGGGTACAAGTTGTGCCCGTCCGCGGCCACGCCTTTGCGCATGGCGCGGTCAAATTGCGCAAACGAATAATTGCCGATGCCGCTCGTGGCGTCCGGCGTGATATTGGTCGAATAAATTGTGCCCATTGGCGTCTTGAGTTCAAGGCCGCCGGCCATTGCTGGCCCTTTGGTTGCCGTGTGGCAGGCTACGCAATCGCCCAAGTGCGCCACATACTTGCCGCGCTCAATCAATGCTGCCTCGTTGTCGGGGGGCTTGGGTGCTTGCGCTGCGCCATTTACTGGGGCCGGCGCCGGGTCAGCGGCATTCGCGGCATGTCCAAAAATCAAACACGCACCAAGAACGGCCAGAAGTGATCGGGAGATATTCATTGCACAAATCCTTGAAAAAAAATATTGATGTGGGCTTTCAGTGCGATCCGGTCGGCAGAAAAGGAAAGCGATTCTTGCTAGTTCGCGTCAAGCTGCTTCTTTCTTGGCAGCGTCAATTTTGCCTCCAGCCCGCCCTCGGGTCGCTGCAGCAGCTCGAACGAGCCGCCGAAGCGCTCGGCAATGGCTGCAACGATGGACAAGCCCAGTCCGCTGCCTCGACCCGAACCGCGCCGCCAGAAACGTTGCTTGGCCAGCACCAGCGCCTCGTCACTGAGCCCCGGTCCTCGATCACAGACGCTGAAACGAACCGTGTCCGGCCTGCGGCGGACCTCAAGCCTGATGCTGTTGTTTGCGGGGGAATGACGCAAGGCGTTTTCCAACAAATTACGTAGTGCGGTAACAGCCAGCGCTTGGGGCAGTGCCAGTTCGGCACCACTGGCGTCGCTGTCGAGCTCGATGCGCTCCGGCGCCTCGGGCGCCGCATCGCGCATGGCAAGGAGGGCGACTTCGTTGGCCTCTGCGATGCGCCCATCCTCCCAGGAAACAGTGCCTTCCACTTGTGACAGCGTCAACAACTGTGAGAGCGAGTGCTGCAGCCGCGCCACGCCCTCTTCGGCGTAGTCCATGGCCACTTCGGCCTCCTTGCCGTGCGTGATGCGGGCGACCTGAAGATGGATCTTGATGGCGGTGAGTGGTGTGCGCAACTCATGGGCCGCATCGCTGGTAAAGCGCCGCTCGCGGCTGAATGTCTCGCTCACCCGCGCCAACAGATGATTCAGGGTGTTGACCAAAGGCTGCAAGTCGCGCGCCATGGGCGCGTTTTCAATCGGGGTCAAGGAATCTGGCGTACGGCGGGCCAGGACCTGGCGCAGGCGTTCCAGTGGCCGCAACCCACTGCCAACACCGAACCACAGCACCATCAGACTGCCCAGCAGGGCGACGACAAAGGGCACGACAGCGGCCACCATGACATTGCGCAGCAGGGTGCTGCGCTCGCTCAGACGATCGGACGTGGTGACGCGCAAACCCAGTTTATCCAGGGTGTAGCTGCGCCAGTGTTCACCCCTGATTTCGCGATTGACAAACCCGGGGCCGACGTGATCAATGGCCTGCGGTGCCGCGCCCGGGGTGCTGGCAATCACCTCGCCGCGCAGCGAGACCTGACACGCCAGGCCTTTCACCGTGTCCGGCATGCTCAAGGTGGAAACGCCGGCTTTGCCGCTGCGACCGTTCCACGCAGCCGGGTTCTGCGACATCAGTCCGGCCACCATATGGGCTGACATTTCAAGGCGCTGATCCAGGGTGCGCTGCATTTCCTGCTCCAGGCCGTGCAGCATCCAGATCGCGACCCCACCCCAAAGCAGCAGCATCGAGACGCCGATCATCAGCAGCAAGCGCAGTCGCAGCGTCATGCGCTCGCCCCGCTGAACCGGTAGCCTACGCCACGGACCGTCTCGATGATGTCGGCCCCCAGTTTGCGGCGCAGATGGTGGATATGCACACTGAGTGCATTGCTTTCGATTTCCTCACTGAAATCGTAGAGACTGTCTTTGAGCTGGTCCGGGCTCAGAATGCGGCCACGCGCCTGCAGCAGGGCAATCAGCAGCGCCAGTTCGCGTCGTGACAAATCGATGGCCCGTCCGTGCAGAAAGACTTCACCCCTTGCCGGATCAACGCGCAACGGGCCGTGCTCGATGAGATCCACGCTGCGGCCCGCGGCGCGGCGCAGCAAGGCATGCAGTCGGGCCACCAGTTCGTCCAGATCGAAGGGCTTGAGAAGATAGTCATCGGCGCCGGCACGCAACCCGGCCACGCGGTCTTGCACGGCGTCGCGCGCGGTCAACACCAGCACGGGTAGTGCCATGCCGCCAGCCCGCAAGCGCCGCAGCAAGCTCATGCCATCCTCGTCGGGCAACCCCAGATCGAGTATCACCACATCACAATGCACGGCTGACAACGTGGCCTGCGCCTGCGCCGCCGTAGTCACACCATCGACGGTCAGGCCGTGCGCGCGCAATCCGACCAGGATGCCGTGAGCAATCAGTTCATCGTCTTCAATCAGTAAAACACGCATAGTCGGTCTTGAAGTTCCCGCATCATGTGCAGACGAGGCTCACCGAACGGTACGCGAAGTTGCGCACGAACAAACGCATCAAATAATGCGGCGGGGCAGTGCGCAATGCGCAATGGCCAACGCAACCATTGGGTCGCGCTGGACTAAATAAGTTCCAGCTAATGTCTAAATCTCCAGAAAGTATCGAGATCAGGGCTTTCCTGTGTGTGATCGCACAAGGGACGATCGTATGTGTATGGCGGCAACGGTGCTACAGACCAAGCCGCAGCTGGAGGTGATCATTGCATTTGAATGTCCGCAGTCGGATCAGCCGCTTGCGGGGCCACCGGGCAGCCTCAGCGCGGACCCATGATTTTGACCAGCATCTCTGCCGGTGGCGCGCCCTGCATCTTTTGCAGATTGCCGCTGGCATCCTTGTAGAAGATCGTGGGAGTGGCCGAGGCGCCGAGTTGCTGCATCAACTTGTGGTTGGCGTCGAGTTGGGCACGTACTTTTTCCGACACCTGGCTCAGGGGCTTGACGCCACCACTGGCGTGCTGTTGTTCGTGCTGGGTCAGGGCGGATTGCGCATCCGGTGCCGAGAGCAGAGCCGCCGCCTTGCCCGCGCTGGTGTCCCTCAGGATGGCCACGATGACGTGGCGCAACTGCACTTTGCCCGCACTGACCCAGGGCCGGGCATCATTCCAGAACTTGTTGCAGTAAGGGCAATTCGGGTCGGTGAAAGTGTAGATGACGCGCGGGGCATTCTTGCTGCCATCGGCAATCCAGGTGCTGCTCTCAAGCTGCTTCCAGATCTTCCCGGTCATGGGTTTGCTGACCAGTTTGTCCAACGGTTCCTGGCTCAGGTTGGCCCCTTTGGCGTCCATCATCGGGCCGACTATGGCCTGTTTGCCGTCGGCGGTGAGATAGATGGACAGCGGCTGTTGGTCGACGATGCCTGCATAGCCGGTCAGTCCGCCTGGCGCGGCAAAAGTCCCGATCACCTCAACGCCCTGCGCTTCGAGCGCCTTGATCGGTGCGGGCCACTCTTTCGCCTGCGCCGCCAGGGTGAGGCCGAGCCATGTAAACAAGACTGCAGACACAGCGAGTGATTTCTTAAGCATGGGTGATTTACTCCTAATTTGATAGATTTGAGGGCGAACGGAACTGGTCTAATTTGCTAGCCAGCGAGGCGGCCGATAGGGGGCCCAGATGGGTATCAACCAGCCGTCCGCTGGCGTCGTAGAAAAGGGTGGTTGGCAACGCCCCGGAGCCAACTTCGCGGCCAAGGGCGGTGCCGGGGTCGATCACCACGTTGGCGAGATCAAGTCCGGCGCCAGTGAGATAGCGCTGGACCTTCGCTGCATCCTCGCCCTGGTTGACAAAGACAAAGCGCACGCCGGTTTCCTGCTTTTGCGCGGCGGCGAGCACCGGCATTTCACGCCGGCAAGGGGGGCACCAACTGGCCCACAAATTGACAACCATGGGCTTGCCCTGCGCCAACGCGGCAAGGTTCGTCGGATCACCGCCAAGCGTCGTCACAGATGCTTGGGGCACAGTCGTATTTTCCATCATGCGTATCGCACCAAACAGCCCGCCCCAGGCGACCGCCCCAGCCGCCAGGCCGAAGGCCAGTGGTCGGCGCAACGCCGGGCGGCGCCAGGCCCGCCAGAACGCCACCAGCAGAGCCGCCATCATCCCGGCCCAGGGTGTAAACCCGCCGTCACGGATATCGAGCATGGACCAGGGTGCGTTGCGGTAAGTGTCAAACCAGATGGAAACAAAAGCGATGCGCGCCACCAGCACAGCGGCGACCAGCATATCGATTGCGATATTGCCGACGCTGGTGCGCTGACTGCCTCCGACCAGGCGGCCTACGCCCGCCGCAACCAGCAAAGCCACCAGCATCAGAAAAAGGGTGATCGGCAATGCCAGCGGGCCGATATTCAATGTCAGCATGTTTAACCTTTCTATCTCGCACGCGCCAGGCGGGCGAGAAATTCGTCCGCACTGAGTTCGCCGATGATGCGCTCGGAACGGCGCTCTTTCCCATCGGGGCCGATCAGCAGCATGGTGGGCGGGCCGAGAATCTGGTGGGTGCGCATCAGGGCCTGGTCATCGGCATTGTTGGCCGTGACGTCCGGGCGCAGCAACTGCATGTCGCGCAAGGCTTGCTGCACGCGCGGGTCGCCAAACACCTCGCGTTCGATCACAGCGCACGACACGCACCAGTCGGCGTAGAAATCCACCAGCGTCCACTGGCCGCGCTGGCCCGCCTCGGCAACCAGCACTTCAAGCGCTTGCGCTGTCTTGACCGGTCCGAAGCGGCTCATGAAACTATTCTTGACGGAGGGCGACGCGAGCGGGCTGGCACTGGCGCCAATGTTCAGCGGCTGCAGGGGGTCATGGGCGCCGCCGGCTGCACCAATCACCATGGAGCCACCCCACAGGCCCAGCAGCAAGGCCAGAAAGCGCGAGACCAAGCGCCCCCTGTCGGTGCCGAGCTTGTGCACCAATGACAGCAAACTGAGCGCGATGGCCAGCAACCAGGCGCCCCACAGGCCCAGCGTCAATGCCGCAGGCAAGACACGCGCCACAAAAAAGATGCCGGTTCCCAGCAGGATAAATCCGAACAATGCCTTGACCCGGTTCATCCAGTCGCCAGGGCGCGGCAGCAGCCGGGCCCCGAGGGTTCCGACCAACAACAGGGGCACCCCCATGCCGAGCCCCATGGCGAAAAGGACCAGGGCGCCGGTCAACACATCACCGGTATTGCCGATGTAAAGCAGGGCGCCGGCCAGTGGCGCGGTCATGCAGGGGCCGACCAGCAGCGCCGACAGCACGCCCATCGTCGCGGCGCCTGTCATGGTGCCGCCGCGCTGGCCCTGGCTGGCGTCGTTCACACGGTTGCGCAGCACGGCCGGCAGTTGCAGCTCATAAAAACCAAACATGGACAGTGCCAGTACGACAAATAGCAGACCGAAGCTGCCGAGCACCCAGGGGTTCTGCAACACGGCTTGCAGATTGGCGCCCGCCAGCGCCGCCGCTGCGCCGACTCCGGCATAAACAAGCGCCATCGGCAGCACGAAGGCCAACGACAGCACAAAGCCGCGCTTGGCACTCGCGCCGCTACCCGCGACCAGGCTGGAGAGAATCGGCACCATCGGCAAGACACAGGGTGTGAACGTCATCAGCAAGCCCAGTCCGAAGAACACCAGCAGCATCCAGCCCAGGTTCAGGCGTGACAGACGGTCGGCCAGGTCCTGATCCGCGCCGAGTGCGCCCGACGCCGTCCGACTCACGCTGGCAGCCGCCACGGCCGGGCTGGCGGACTGCGCTGCGGCGACATCGGCCAAATTCACGCGCCGGGTTTGCGGCGGGTAGCAAAGACCCGCATCGGCACAACCCTGCCAGCCAATCGTCAGTGCCTGGGCATCAGGCGCCGTGAGGAGTACCGTGACCTTGTCGTGGTAGACCTCGCTTTCGCCGTAGGTCTCATCGGTCTTGCGGGTGCCAGCTGGCCATTCCACCTTGAGCGCACTGCCGACGGGGTCCACTTCGACCTTCATCTGCTGGCGATAGAGGTAATAGCCTGGGCTGATGTCCCAGTTCAGGCGCAGCTGACCATCGGCTTGCTTGCTGACGCTCAGACGAAAAGCCTGTTCTGGCTGCAAAAAATCTTGTTGGGCGTGCGCCGGCAGTGCCCACGACATTGCTAACAACACGACCGACCACAACAAACGCAGCATTAGTGCTCCTATATCAAATGGAGCACGCATCATTGCGTGGCTAGATTAAGGCTACGTTAACGTTGAGAAAATTTAAACCACGAGTCGGCCTTCTGCATCTAGCGTGGCCTATGACCCCGCCACAATTCCAATATGCCAACACTCAGGCACCGACTCCGAGCTAACCGGTTAAGCGAGCTGACAGCGTCGATTTTTTGTTAACCTCCCCCCATGACCCTGACCCGAAACAAACGCACCAACAATCAATCCAACAAGGACTTGCCCCGGGTTAACCTCGCGCTCCAGGGCGGCGGATCGCATGGCGCCTTCACCTGGGGCGTGCTCGACGCGCTGCTCGAAGATGGCCGCATTGCCCTGGAAGGCATCAGCGGCACCAGCGCTGGCGCGATGAACGCAGTGGCGCTGGCGCATGGCTTTGCCCAGGCCAATGGCAACGTGAAGGCCGACCCACGCGAGGCGGCGCGCGAGGCACTGGCCAGTTTCTGGAACGGCATTGTTCAAATGGGCGCGCTGTCGGAGGCGCAGCGGGCGCCCTTTGACCTGTTGTTTGGCCGGATGGGTGGCGACAACTCGTCCGCGGCCGTGTGGGCCAATGCCATGACCAGCTTCTGGTCCAACGCCATGTCGCCCTACCAGAACAACCCCTTTGACCTCAACCCTTTGCGCAAGTTTTTGCAGAGCCAGATTGATTTTGACGGCCTGGCCCGCCTGCAAACGCTCAAGGTCTTTGTGGTCGCCACGCGCGTCTCAACCGGCAAGGCCGAGGTGTTCTCGGGCAAGCGCTTGAGCGCCGACGCGGTCATGGCCTCGGCTTGCCTGCCGATGGCGTTCAAGGCCGTTGAAATTGACGGTGACCACTTTTGGGATGGCGGCTACTCGGGCAACCCGGCCATGCATCCCCTGATCTATGAGTGCAGCAGCCGCGATATCGTGCTGGTGCAGATCAATCCGATCAAGCGCGACAAGTTACCCACCAGCAGTGCCCAAATCCTGGACCGCGTGAACGAGATCACTTTTAACGCCGGACTGATCGCCGAGATGCGCGCCATAGATTTCGTCAAGCGCTTGCTGGCCGAAGGCAAACTCGATCCGACGCATTACAAAGACGTGTTGATGCACCGCATCGACGGCGGCGAAGCGCTGGAGGAGTTTTCGGCTTCCACCAAAACATCGACCAGTGCGAGCCTGATCCACTCGTTGCGCGACCTGGGCCAAGCCAATGCGCGCGCTTGGCTGACCCAGCACTACACGTCGCTGGGCACGAAGTGCACGGTGAACATTCAGCAGGATTATCTGGACGACATGCGCGTGCCCGTGACGCCCAGGGCAGCAACCTAGCCACCCTGCGCGAGACCCTGATGCCGCGCTTGATGGTCAAGCGCATCCTGCGCAAGTACAAGTACCCGCCGGATTTGCAGGACCCGGCGGTGGAGCTGGTGTTGCAGCAGGCGCAGGTGATGGGGGAAAGTTGGACCGCAGCGTAGGCGCTGCCAAGCAAGAGGCCATGGCCGAGCCGAAGGCTCAGAACACTTCGGTCTCGGCGTCCCTGTTGCCTTGGGCGTTGTAGCGGCTGCCGGCCACGGTGCTTTGATTGATCAAGGCATCGAGTCTCTTCAATGTCGCAGCGCTCAAGCTGACAGTCACCGCACCCAGGTTGTCTGCCAGATGTTCAAGCCGGGTGGTACCAGGAATGGGAATGATGTACTCGCCCTGGTGCAAGAGCCAGGCCAGTGCCAATTGGGCCGGGGAGCAACCCACCTCAGCGGCGATGGCGTGGTAGGCGGGCAGCAGTGACAGGTTGGCCGACCAGTTGGCGGGCTCAAAGCGCGGCATGCTGCGGCGAAAGTCATTGGCGTCAAACGTGGCCGGGCTCAAAGGCTCACCCCCCAGAGAACCGCGACCCACCGGACTAAAGGCCACAAAACTCACGCCCAGTTCCCGGCAGGCCTGCAGCACGGCGATCTCGGGGTTGCGCGTCCACAATGAGTATTCGGTTTGCATGGCGGCAATCGGGTGCACGGCATGGGCACGGCGCAAGGTGGCCGCCGACATTTCGGACAGGCCAATGGCGCGGATATGCCCCCGGCGCACCAGATCGCTCAAGGCGCCCACGCTGTCCTCAATCGGCACGCCTGGGTCCAGCCGGTGCAGGTAATACAGGTCAATCACATCGGTTTGCAGGCGGCGCAGGCTGTCTTCACAGGTTTGGCGCAGGGTCTCGGGGCGGCCGTCGATCACACGCACCAGCTTGCCGTCGCCGTGCTGGTCAATCCCCAGCAGGCCACATTTGCTGGCCAGCGTGAATTTCTGACGGTGGCCTTTGAGCGCTTGTCCCAACAGGGTTTCGTTGGCACCAAAGCCATACAGGGCCGCGGTGTCAAACAGGGTGACGCCCGCATCGAGCGCCGCTAGCAGCACCCGCTCACCCTGCTGCGCCGAGATGGGCGCGCCATAACCCTGGCTGAGGTTCATGCAGCCCAAGCCAATGGCTGAGACAGTGAACGGGCCTAGTTTTCGTGTGTGCATGGGTGAAGTCAGAAGTGGGCTGTCGATCCCATTGTGCCGCCTCAAGATTTCAGCTGCTGCTCCAGTTCATGCAACACCTGGTAGCACGGCAGCACGCTGGCGATACTGCTATTGGGCTGCCGACCTTCGCGAATAGCCGTAAAAAACTCCCGGTCTTGCAGCTCGATGCCGTTCATGCTGACGGCCACGTTGGACACGTCAATCTTTTCCTCTTTGCCGTTGAACAGGTCGTCGTAGCGGGCAATGTAGGTGGCGCTGTCGCCGATGTACCTGAAAAAGGTGCCCAGCGGGCCATCGTTGTTGAAGCTCAGACTCAGCGTGCAAATCGCGCCATTGGCGGCCTTGAGCTGGATGCTCATGTCCATGGCGATGCCCAACGTGCGGTGAATCGGGCCCTGAATGGCGTTGGCTTTCACGATGGGGCTACCGCACTGGTAGGCAAACAAATCCACCGTGTGCGCGGCATGGTGCCACAGCAGGTGGTCGGTCCAAGAGCGCGGCTGGCCCAGCGCGTTCATGTTGCTGCGGCGGAAAAAGTAGGTCTGCACATCCATCTGCTGGATGTTGAACCGGCCCGCCGCAATTTGCTGGTGCACATACTGGTGGCTGGGGTTGAAGCGCCGGGTGTGGCCGCACATGGCCACCAGGCCGGTCTGCTCCTGCGTGGCCGCCACTTCCAGGGCACCGCGCAAGGTGTCGGCCAGTGGAATCTCCACTTGCACGTGCTTGCCGGCGTTCATGCAGGCAATGCTTTGCGCCGCGTGCATTTGGGTCGGGGTGCACAGAATGACAGCGTCCACTTCGGGCAATGCCAGACTGTCAGCCAGCTCGGTGCTGACGTGCCTGATGCCATAGTGGGCGGCGACTTCTTTTGTCTTCTCCAGATCGCGGCTGACCAGCGAGACGACTTCAACGCCCTCAATATGCTTGATGCCGTCCAGGTGTTTGATGCCAAAAGCACCGGCGCCCGCCAGGGCGACTTTGATGGTTTTCGTCATTTATGAGTTCTCCAAGATAAGGTGTCCCACCGCCGTGTTGGATGCGGGTACATGATAAAAACGGTGTCTGACCCGCACGCTGCTTGCTTTGTCGGCTATGTCTTTCATAGCGCCTCGGGCGATCAGCCACATCACCAGCTCAATGCCTTCGCTGCCCGCCTCGCGCACATAGTCAATGTGCGGTACTTTGGCACACGCCACCGGATCGGCAATCATCTGATCGAGCCAGGCGTTGTCCCAGGCACGGTTGATCAAACCGGCGCGTGGCCCCTGCAGCTGATGGCTCATGCCGCCGGTGCCCCAGATGTGCACGTTCAGGTCGTCGTCGTAACTCTCGACCGCACGGCGAATGGCCTGCCCCAACTGGAAGCAACGCTGCCCTGACGGCACCGGGTACTGCACCACGTTGACGGCAAACGGAATCACCGGGCAGGGCCAGTGAAACGCATCGACGGGCGGTTGACCGCACATCAGCGAGAGCGGCACGCTCAAGCCATGGTCCACCGGCATCTTGTTGACGATGGTCAGGTCAAAGTCCTGCTGAATGACCGACTGCGCAATGTGCGCGGCCAGCTCCGGGTGGCCCACCACCGGCGGCACCGGGCGCGGGCCCCAGCCTTCATCGGCAATCGGAAAACTCGCCGCCGTGCCAATGGCAAACGTCGGGATCATGTCCAGGCTAAAGGCCGTGGCGTGGTCGTTGTAGACCAGAAAGATCACGTCGGGCTTGTTGTCTTTCATCCACTGCTTGGAAAAGTCGTAACCGGCGAAGACCGGCTGCCAGTAGGGCTCCTTGTCTTTGCCCAAATCCAGCGCCGCGCCAATGGCGGGCACATGCGAGGTGTAAACGGATGCGGTGATACGTGCCATCTCAGGCCTGCACTTTCTGGCCAGCGCGGCCTTGAGGTTGATGCTGGGCTTGGGCGTCGCCGTCTTCGCCAGTAAAGCGGTTGCCTTCAATCGAGCGGCCACCTTGGATCATCATGTCGCGGTACTCGGACTCCGACATGCCGGTCATGGAACCGGCCATTTGCTGAAAGCTCAGCCCGTCGGTGGCACCGATGCGGGCCAAGAAGTAGATGTTGCCGCCCAGCGCCATGCAGCGGTTCAGGTCGCGTGCCAGCACCGCCAGCTTCTGGTCTTCGGTCATCGGCCATTCGTCCAGGTAGGCGCGCTCGTCGCGCTTGAAGCGTTCGCGGTTGGCGGCTTGCATCAGCGAGACGCAAAACTGGTTCAGGTGGTAGCCCTTGCGGCTTTGCTCGGCATCAAAAATGAGGGTGCCGGGGACGTCAAGGTAGGGTTTCTCAAGTGCCATGGTGGCTCCATTCAGCGTAGGGTTCAGGTTAAGAAATATATAAGAAATCAGGCTCTAGCCCTTATCCAATAAGCGTGAGACGCTATGAATTCCAGTACAAACGATTCGGGTTGTCGACCAGCAGCTGGCGCTGCAGCTCGGGTGTGGGCGCAATGTGCGGGATGAAATCGACCAGCAGGCCGTCGTCGGGCATGTGGTCCTTCAGGTTCGGGTGCGGCCAGTCGGTGCCCCACAGCACGCGATCTGGGAACTCTTCGACGATCGCGCGGGCAAACGGAATTACGTCGCGGTAGGCGCCACCTTCCAAGTCCTTCTCGCCGCGCAAGGCCTTCGGACCGGCGACGCTCAGGCGCTCCGGGCAGCTCACCTTGCTCCAGACGTTGGGGTGCTGGCGCATGAACTTCTGGAACAGCGCAAACTGCGGCCCGTCCACCGGCAGCGACACGTCCGGGCGGCCCATGTGGTCCACCACCACGGTGGTCGGCAAGGCCGTGAAAAAGTCCCATAGCTCGGGCAAATCCACGGCTTCAAAATAGATCACCACATGCCAGCCCAGCGGCTTGATGCGCGCGGCGATTTCCATCAGCTCGTCCTTGGGCGTGAAGTCCACCAGGCGTTTGACAAAGTTGAAGCGCACGCCGCGCACACCGGCATCACTCATGGCTTGCAGCTCCTGGTCAGTGACGCCGCGTTTCACCGTCGCCACACCGCGGGCCTTGCCCTTGGAATGAAGCAGCGCATCGACCAGCGCGCGGTTGTCGGCGCCGTGGCAGGTGGCTTGCACGATCACGTTCTTCTCAAAGCCCAGGTGGTCGCGCAGCGCAAACAACTGGGCTTTGGACGCATCGCACGGCGTGTATTTGCGCTCGGGGGCAAAGGGGAACTCAAGCCCTGGGCCGAACACGTGGCAATGCGCATCCACCGCGCCTGCAGGCAGTTTGAAGCTGGGTTTGGACGGGCCGGCGTACCAGTCCAGCCAGCCGGGGGTTTTGGTGAAGGCTTCGCTTGGGGTGAAGTCGCCCGTTGCGGGCTTGTTCATGGGTATGTCCATGGAGCTGCTCACTGTTTAGTCTTTCTTGCTGACCTGGGCCAGCATGCGGTCGGCTTCGATGCGCCAGTCGGCGCTGCGGGCAAATTCGGGGCTTCTCTTTTCACCAAACCAGCCAGCATCGGCGCCGTCGGCGACCCAGGCTTGCCTCTCGGCGGTGCCGGATGTGCTCCAGGGCGTCAGTCCCGCATCACGCACGGTCTCGGTCACTTCACGCACTTCTTCACTGCGGCGGCGGCCGTGTTCGATCACGCGCTGGAAGAAGTAGGCGGCCTGCTTTTCCCAGTCAATGCCCGGAAAGGTCTCGTACAGACTGGCGACCACCGCGTCTTCCACGCCGTAATGGCGGGCCGTTGTGAAGCTCTCGATCACCATGGCCTCCAGCCCCTTGATCATCACACTGCGGCACATCTTGGTGGCCGATGCCACACCCAACTTGTGGCTCGCCACTTTGGCCGCAAAACCCAGGCTGTTGATGAGCGGCGCCAGCTCAAGCGCAAACGCGCCGCCCAGCAGCAGCGGCACCTTGATGCGGTACGGCGGCACGCTGGTCATGACCGCGCCTTCCACATAGCGGCCCCCGGCACTGTCGATCAGGCTGGCTGCGCGCTGCTTGGCGCCGGGTGAGGCCGAGTTGACGTCCAGAAAGAACGCGCCTTTTTGAATGGCTGGCGCACAGGCTTGCGCCACCGGCACCGTCTGGCTGGCGGTGACCGCGCTGACGATGAAGTCAGCGCCCGCGGCCAGTTCGGCGCTGGATGCGGCCAATTGCACGCCGTGCTGCGCCGCATGCGCCTGCAGCGGGCCGGCAGTGGCGGCACTGTCCAGCTTGAGGTCATAGGCACTCACGACCACGCCTTGCGCACGCAGGTCTTCGGCCAGGATGCGGCCGACTTCGCCGTAGCCGACCAGGCCCACTTTCCAGGTTCTTGGGTTATTCATGATGATTGGGTGCTCCAGCCCTTGTGCGGATTGCGCTGCGTGCTTCAATCTATGTAGCGAAGTCCGGCTTTCTCCAGGCCCTCACGCATCTTGTAATAGTCCAGGCCGAGCACGCCCGAGGCAAAAATGGCGCGTTTGGCGCCTTCATTGGCTTCGCGTGCTTCTGCGGCATCGGCCACCTTCTGGGCAACGGCGGCAGGCACCACCACGACACCGTCGATGTCGGCAATCACCACATCACCGGGGTTGACCTGGGCGCCCGCACACACCACCGGGATATTCACCGAACCCAGCGTGGCCTTGATGGTGCCTTTGGCGTGGATGGCTTTGCTGAAGACGGGAAAGTTCATCTCGGTGAGGTCCTTCACGTCGCGCACACCGCCGTCAATGACCAGGCCGACCGCGCCGCGCGCCTTGAACGACGTGGCCAGCAGATCACCAAAAAAACCGTCGGCATTGTCGGTGGTGCAGGCCGCCACCACCACGTCACCGGGCTGCAACTGCTCGGCGGCCACGTGCATCATCCAGTTGTCGCCGGGCTGCAGCAACACGGTGACCACCGTGCCGCACATCCTGGCCTCGTTATAGATCGGTCGCAGGTAGGGCTTCATGAGGCCGACGCGGCCCATGGCCTCGTGGATGGTGGCCACGCCGAAGCGTGAGAGTTTTTCTACCGCCGCCTTGTCGGCGCGGCTGATGTTTCTTTTCACAATGCCCAGGTTGTTCATGGTGCGTCTCCAGTTCAGGGGGTCGATTCAGTGATGCAGAGGCGGGTCAAGTCGGCGACGCTGCCACCGACACATGCCGCATGTGCAGGCTCAGGCCCAGCGCCGCCATGTGGTTGCTGTTGCGGCTCAGGATGGTTTCGCACAAGGGCAAGAACTCGGCTTCTTCAAAAGCCGCGTGGGCGCGGTAGTCACGCACCAGCAGTTCAATCGCGGCGGCGTCCAGCGCGCAGGCCTGGCCCTTCGCCATCTTCTTCAACTGAGGCTCCAGCTTGGCAAACTGGGCTTCGACTTGCCGGTGCTCCCGCGTGAGCCGGGCCGTGATGGCCGTGACGCGCGCCAATTCATCGCCGGGCGTGGCGCTGGCCAGCACGGCTTCAAACAGTGCGCGTTCTTCTTCCTGGTGGTGCTCGTAAACCACCTCGCGAAAGAAGCTGCGGGTGCTCTCCGCCCAAGTTCTGGCGCGCTCGGCGGCTAAGGCCAAGGCGGGCAGTTCGCCCATCTTGCTCAACTGACTCAGAATGCCTTCGTGGCAATGTGAGAAGTTGGTGATCGGTGCGTTGCTGGATTCGTCAGAAGTTGAATTGCGGGTGATGACCATGGATGCCTACCTGAAAATTTTGAGAAATGCGGCCAGACGGGAGCCACCCCACTAGCTGGCTGCCCTGCTTTTCAACAGGGCGTCCAGCCGCGGAAACACGCGCCGGGCGTTGCCCTCGTAAATCTGCTGACGGTCTGCCGCACTGAGGATCTTTGAGGCTTCGATGTAGAGCTTGGTGTCGTCAAAATAGTGGCCGGTCTCGGGGTCGATGCCACGCACGGCACCGATCATTTCACTGGCAAACAGCACGTTCTTGACGGGAATCACGGTGTTGAGCAGGTCAATACCGGGCTGGTGGTAGACGCAGGTGTCAAAGAAAATGTTGTTCAGCAGATGGTCTTGCAGCAGCGGCTTCTTTAATTCTTGCGCCAAGCCACGGAATCGCCCCCAGTGATACGGAACGGCGCCGCCACCGTGCGGAATCAGGAACTTGAGCGTCGGGAATTCCTTGAACAAATCGCTGGTCAGGCACTGCATGAAGGCGGTGGTGTCGGCGTTCAGGTAATGCGCGCCGGTGGTGTGAAAGCAGCTGTTGCAGCTGGTTGACACGTGGATCATGGCGGGCAAGTCGTATTCCACCATCTTCTCGTAAATCGGGAACCAGGCCTTGTCGCTCAGCGGTGGCGAGGTCCAGTGGCCGCCGCTCGGGTCCGGGTTCAGGTTGATGCCGACCGCGCCGTATTCCTTGACGCATTTTTCCAGCTCGGGGAGGCAGGTCGCCGGATCGACACCCGGGCTTTGCGGCAGCATCGCCACCGGCACAAAGTGCTCGGGGAACAGCTGGCTGACGCGGTAGCAGAGTTCATTGCAGATGGCCGCCCAGGTGCTGGACACCTGGAAGTCGCCAATGTGGTGCGCCATGAAGCTGGCGCGCGGGCTGAACAGCGTGAGGTCCAGGCCACGCTCTTTCATCAGACGCAGCTGGTTGCTCTCGATGCTTTCCTTCAATTCGTCGTCGCTGATCTTCAGGTCAGATACTTTGGGCATCACGGCGGGGTCTTTGATGCCGGCTATTTGCTGGTTGCGCCAGGTTTCCAGCGCCTTGGGGGCCGTGGTGTAGTGGCCGTGGCAGTCGATGATCATGGGTCACTTTCTATATAAGAAATAAGGCTCTAGCCCTTATGTAATATGCGTGAGTAGCTATCAAATAAATATCAGCCAATGGCAGCGCAAAAGCTCACTGCGCGGGCTCGGCAAAGTCCAGCGGCAGGCCCACATAGTTTTCGGCAATCGACAGGGAACCCGCGTGGGAATTGAGCAAGTAATCGAGCTCGGCTTCCTGGAAGCGGCTGGTGATGGGGCCGTCGTCCGGAAAGCGGTGCATCAGCGAAGTCATCCACCAGGAAAAGCGCTCGGCCTTCCAGATGCGGCGCAGGCAGCGCGCCGAGTAGCCGTCAATGCCCGCCTCGGAATGCGCCTGGTAATAGTCCACCAGCGCATTGCACAAGTATTTGACATCGGTGGCGGCCAGGTTCAGCCCCTTGGCGCCGGTGGGCGGCACGATGTGCGCGGCATCGCCCGCCAGAAACAGGCGGCCAAAACGCATCGGCTCGGTGACAAAACTGCGCAGCGGCGCAATGCTTTTCTCGATGGAGGGCCCGGTGATCAGCTTGGCGTTGGCCTCCTCGTCGAGGCGCAGGCGCAACTCCTGCCAGAAGGCGGCGTCGGTCCAGTCTTCAATGCGGTCGGTGAGGGGCACCTGCAGGTAGTAGCGGCTGCGGGTCTTGCTGCGCTGGCTGCACAGGGCAAAACCACGCGGGCTGTTCACGTAGATCAGCTCGTCGTGCACCGGTGGTGTGTCTGACAGAAGCCCAAGCCAGCCAAAGGGGTAGACCTTTTCAAACTCTTCAATCGACTGGCGCGGCACACTGGCCCGGCACACGCCGTGAAAGCCGTCGCACCCGGCGATGAAGTCGCACTGCAATTCGTATGACTGGCCTGCGTGCGTGAAGCTGACGCGCGGCCGCTGGGTGTCAAAGTCCAGCACCTGCACGTCGCTGGCCTCGTAGTAGGTCGGCAAGCCCGCGGCGGTGCGCGCGTCCATCAGGTCGTGCGTGACTTCGGTCTGGCCGTAGACCATCACGTTCTTGCCGCCCGTGAGCGTGTTCATGTCAATTCGGTGGCGGCGGCCGGCGTACAGCATGCCAAAGCCGCCATGCACCAGCCCCTCGCGGTGCATGCGCGCGCCGACACCGGCTTCATCGAGCAAATCAATCGCCACCTGCTCCAGCACACCGGCACGGATGCGTGAGAGTACATGCGCGCCCGAGACCCGCTCCACGATCACCGCGTCAATGCCGGCCTTGTGCAGCAACTGGCTCAGCAGCAAACCGCTGGGTCCCGCGCCAATGATGGCCACCTGGGTACGAATGGACGTTGTCATGACAATCACCCGTGAAAGGTATGCACCAGCACCAGTGCGATGGAGGGGAAAAATAGCAGCACGCCAATGCGAATGAAGTCAGACAGCAAAAACGGCATCACCCCCTTGAAGGTCTCCACCAAGGGCACGTCCCGCGCCAGCCGGTTGATGATGAACACGTTCATGCCCACGGGCGGATGCACCAGGCCAATCTCCACCACCATCAGCGCCAGAATGCCGAACCAGATGCTCTTGTCGCTGTCGGTCATGCCGAAAAAGTCCAGGCCCATCACCACCGGGTAGAAAATCGGAATGGTCAGCAGGATCATCGCCAAGCTGTCCATGACGCAACCCAAAAAGATGTAAATCAGCAAAATCGCGACCATCACCACCATCGGGCTGAGCTGGCTGGCCTGCACCCAGGCCGCGAGTTCCACCGGCATTTGCGACAGGGCCAGGGCGGTGTTGAGCATGTCAGCCCCCAGCAGCACCAGAAAGATCATGGCCGTGGCCTGCGCCGTGCCCAAGGCGCTGTCGATCAAGCCGCGCGTGCGCATGCCGCCCGACACCACCGCCAGCACCCCGCAGGCGGCAGCGCCAATGGCGGCGGCTTCGGTCGGATTCGCCCAGCCACCATAAATGCCGACGATCACCACCACAAACACCAGCAGCACCGGGGCCACCTGCAGCAGGGCTTTCAGGCGCTTGGCCCAGCTGGATCGCGGGCCGGCCGGACCGGCAGCGGGGTTGAGCGTGACGATGATCTTGATGACCAGCATGTAGCCCAGCATGGCAATGATGCCGGGCAGCACCGCGGCCATGAACAGCTTGCCGATCGACTCCTGCGTCAGGATGGCATAAATCACCAGCGGCACCGAGGGCGGAATCATGATGCCCAGCGTGCCGCCGGCCGCCAGTGCGCCCGTGGCCAGAGAGCCCGAGTAGCCGAAGCGCTTGAGCTCGGGCAAAGCCACCTGGCCCATGGTGGCTGCGGTGGCCAGCGATGAGCCGCAAATGGCGCCAAAGCCGGCGCAGGCGCCGATGGACGCCATGGCCACGCCGCCCTTGAGGTGGCCCATGAAAGCCTCGACAAAACGAAACAGTGCCGCGCTCAAGCCGCCGTGGGTGGCAAACTGCCCCATCAGCAAGAACAGGGGAATGACCACGATGTCGTAGTTGGACAAGCGGGCGTAGGCCAGGTTTTTCAGGTAATTCAGGATCGGCAGCGCTTCGCCGCCGGTCAGGTAGTAGTACCCCGCTGCGCCCATGGTGAACATGGCGATGCCAATCGGCACCCGCAGCACCAGCAACCCCATCAGGCAGGCAAAAATAAGGCCGCCAGCTGCAATACCACTCATGCTGTCACTCCGTTGTGGCTTTGGCTCAGGCGCCAGTGCAGGCCGACCATGTAAAAGCCGGCCAGTGCCATCAGCAAGAAGCCGGGCAACATGAGCATCTGGGCGATCCAGATCGGCCAGCCCAGGATCATGCTGGTCTCTCCGGCTGCCCGGATGGCCCAGGCACCAACGCCGGCGCGCCAGGTGATCAGCGCGCCAAACAGTCCCACCAGCAGGGAACCCAATGCATCGAGCCGATGCACCGTGGCCGCACTGGCCTTGGCGGTGAAGAAGTCAACCTTGACATCACCGCCGTTGAGGTGGCAATAGGCAAAGAAACTGGCTGACGCAAACGCCGCGGCCATTTGCAGCATTTCCACGTCGCCTGGCACCGGGGCGGCCCAGAGCTTGCGCCCCACGATGCTGACAATGCTCATGACCACGATGGCAACAAACACCAGACCACCCACGATGGCTGACACTTTGGAGATCTTGAACAACGCCTGCCCGACTGGGCCAAAGGCCAGTGACATGGCGCCTGGCGCGGCGCCTGGAATGGGCTCTTGCATGAAGACTCCTACTTCGATGCAGCCACTCGAGGGCGCATCAAACCATTGAACTATTTTTTGGGGCTCGACCGGTGTGGCGTGAGCCGCACGGGTCGAGCGATGAGACTGCTTACTTGACGGCGTACTTGGCGATCAAGGCGCGCGCGTTCTCCAGCAGCAGCTTGCCGTTGGCGCCTTTGGCCGTGACGTCAGCCACCCAGTCATTGGTGATTTGCTCGCCGGCTTTTTTCCAGCTTTGCAGCTCGGACGCAGGAATCACGTTGTGGGTGTTTTTCTCGGTCAGTTTCTTGCCAATGCCATCAGCCTCCCAAAAAACCTTGCCAATATGGCCTGACAAGGCCTGGCCGCTGTTGGCGTCAATGACTTTTTTCAGATCGGGCGGCAGGCTCTCGTACTTGGCCTTGTTCATGGCAAAGATGAAGGTGGAGGTGTAGATCGCGGGCTCGGCCGGGTCGGTCTCGGAATGGAACTTGACCAGTTCCTGAATCTTCACCGACGGCACCACTTCATACGGCACCAGGGCACCGTCAATCACCGACTTGGCCAGCGCCTCACTCACCGCAGGCACCGGCATCGCCACCGGCGTGGCACCCAGCGCCGCCAGCAGCTTGTTGGTCTGGCGCGTCGGGGCACGCACTTTCAGGCCCTTCAGGTCGGCCATGGTTTTGATCGGCTTGTTGGTCATGTGAAAGACGCCGTCGCCATGCACATGCAGCGCCAGCAGCTTGACATCCTTGAACTCGGCCGCGTCATACTTCTCGACGTATTCCCACAGGGCTTTGCTGGTGCCTTCCGGGCTTTGCATCATGAAAGGCAACTCAAAGACTTCGACCAGAGGAAAGCGCCCGGCCATGTAACCGGGCAGCACCCAGGTCACGTCCACCACGCCGTCCTTGACCTGATCAAATAGCTGCGGCGGCGTACCACCCAACTGCATCGACGGGTAAATCTGGCACTTCATCTTGTCGCCCGACTCCAGCGCAATCTTGTCGCACCAGGGTTTAATGAACATGGTCTGTGCGGCTGAGCCCGCCGGCAAAAAGTGATGCACCTTGAGGGTCACAGTCTGTGCCGATGTTGCCAGCGCAGCGCAGGCCAGCGTTGAGAGTACTGCCAAAGATTTCATTGAACTTTTCATGTTGTCTCCTGTTGTAAAAATAGATGTCATCGCTTCCAAACGGAATCGTGGCGGGTGAATCAGCCTCTGGACGCTGCCGTGGGCCCAGACCAGATCGCAGCGGGCACCATGACCTCACCGCGCATGATCAGACGGGCCGTGCGCAGCAAGGCCGCTTTCGTCACCTTCTGCGCATCCTGTGCATCGAGCCCCAGGGTCACGCTGAATTCCCCCGTCGGGTGCTCCACCGACACCGTGGGCTCCTGGCCCGCCGGCATGACCGCCACGCCGTCGCAGACCGAGCCTTTGAGCACACAGGCCGAGCCCACCGTGACGGCAGCGAGCACGCCAATGGCGTCGTGACAGACATGGGGTATGAAGCTGCGCGTGCACAGGCTGCCACCCGCGCGCGGTGGCGCGATCAGGGTCATCTTGGGGTAGTTCTTCTGGCTGACATCGCCCAAGCCCATCTTGAGCGAAATCTGCAGGCGCAGGGCTTCCAGGCGGCGCTTCAGGTCGTCGTCCGCGTTGAGTTCGGCCACACTTTCATAGCCGATGCGACCGACGTCGGAGGCTTTGAACAGCACCAGCGGCATGCCGTTGTCAATGCAAGTGACATCCAGCGCAAAGGCTTCAAAATCCTCGCCGGTCACGGTGATGCGGTCGCGCACCTGGCCCGTGGGCAACAAGCCCGAGCACACCGAACCAGCGGTGTCCAGAAAGTTGATGGTGACTGGCGCAGCCGTGCCTGGCACGCCATCAATGCGTGCGTCGCCGGTGTAGTTCACTTGGCCACCGCGCGTGACCACCGTGATATCGCACTGCATGCCGGTGTTGAGCGTGAGCACCCGCGCCGTGGTGGTGTCGCCTTGCACCGCGACCAGGCCGCGCTCGATGGCAAAGGGCAGCACGGCGGCCAGCATGTTGCCGCAATTGGGCGTGGTGTCCACGGTGTCCTTTTCCGGCTGGAGCTGGGCAAACAAAAAATCCAGTGCCACGCCGGGTGTCCGGCTCTGGCTGACGATGCCAACCTTGCTGGTGAGCGGGTGCGCACCACCCAAACCGTCGATTTGCCGACGATCAGGCGAACCCATCACCGCCAGCAGAACGCGGTCACGCGTGGGCAAGTTAATGGGCAAATCTGAGGCCAGAAAGAAAGGCCCGCGCGAGGTGCCGCCGCGCATGAAGTAACAGGGAATCGCTGTTTGCATGGCGGGATTTTGTGCTGGCGCCTGCCTTGGGAGAAGGCTATTCAAGCACTATCAGATATAATAACTTGGCATAATTGAGCATTGGTTATGGTTAACCCTTACTATCTAGCGCCATCATCCAAGCTGAAGCCGGGTGATCGTGGTGTGCTTAACAATCGCGCTTGAATACTGCTGATGGACCTCAAACAACTGGAATACTTTGTGCGCGTGGCGGAGCTGGGCAGTTTCACCCGCGCCGCGCTCGCGCTCAACATCGCCCAGCCCGCCTTGAGCCGACAGGTGCGCTTGCTTGAGGTTGAGCTGCGGCAAAACCTGTTGATCCGCAATGGCCGCGGGGCGCTACCCACCGAAGCGGGCAAGCTGCTGCTGGCCCATGGGCGCGGCATCCTGCACCAAGTCGAACGCGCCCGCGAGGAACTCGGACGGGTGCGCGGCTCGCTCGCCGGACGGGTCGCCGTCGGACTGCCGACCAGCCTGGCACGGGCACTGACGGTGCCCTTGACGCGGGCTTTTCGGGCCGAGCTGCCCGATGCCACCATCTCCATCAGCGAGGGGCTGTCCGTGGCGATGCAGGAATCCCTGGTGGCCGGGCGTCTGGACATTGCGGTGCTGTACAACGCCCAGCCATCCGCCGAAACCGAAATTACCCCCTGGTTTGAGGAAGACCTGTTGCTGGTGCAGCGCCGACCACCCGGTCTGGCAGAAGATCCACCACCGGGTCCCATTGCCCTGAAAGATGTGGCGCAGTTGCCGCTTGTCATTCCGAGTCGCCCCAACGCCATCCGCATGCATGTGGAGTCCGAAATGGCCAACATTGGTTCGCGCCTGAAGATTGCGCTCGAAATTGACGGTGTTTCCGCCATCCTTGACCTGGTGGCTGATGGCGCGGGCTGCGCCGTGCTGTCGCGCAATGCGGTGTCCAGCTCTATTCGCCCTTCGGCGTTTTCCGTGCGCACCATCACGGCACCGGTGTTGCGCACCAAAGTCAGCATCGCCACCAGTTCCTTGCGTCCGGCCACCCTCACCCAGCAAACCACGCTCGCGCTGATCCGTCAGACCCTGGAGCGGACTACCCGGGCGACTTGACGGCGGTCAAGGCCTCACTTCTTGGAAACGTGACCACGTGGTCCACCTGGGCCCGAATGCCGATCCACTCGCCGACCTTGTGGTCGTGATGGCTGGGCACCAGGGCCATCACGGTGTCACCGCTGGCCAGGCGCAGGGTGTACAAGAAGTCGGCGCCGCGAAACGACTTGCGCAAGATCTCTGCCTGCACCGGCGCATCGTCGTCATGCACGATGTCATCGGCGCGCAGCAGCACATCGCAGTCACCATCTGCAAAAGCACTCGGCAGCGGACAGCCCGCCCTATCGGTCAGATCGCCCAGCGCGGTGTGAACGACGACTTGCTGGTTCACCTCGCGCAGCGTGGCCGGCGTGAACACCCCGTGGCCGATGAATTCGGCCACAAAGCGGGACGCTGGACGGTGGTACAGCGTGTAGGCGTCGTCCCACTGGTGCAAATGGCCCTCGTGCATGACGCCGATGCTGTCGCCAATGGCGAAAGCCTCCAGTTGGTCGTGCGTCACAAACAGTGCCGTGGTGTTGGCCGTCTTCAGGATGCTGCGCACCTCATGCGCCAGGCGCTCGCGCAAGTCCACATCCAGATTGGAGAAAGGTTCATCGAGCAGCAGCAGGCGCGGCTTCGGTGCCAGCGCCCGCGCCAGTGCCACCCGCTGCTGCTGGCCACCCGAGAGCTCATGCGCAAAGCGCGCCTCGAAGCCCGCCAGGCCGACAAGTTGCAGCACTTCGTCCACGCGCTCTGCACGCACCTTGGGCGGCAGATGGCGGATGCCAAAGTCAACATTGCGACCGATATTCAAATGCGGGAACAAGGCATAGTCCTGAAAGACCATGCCCACTTCGCGCTGCTGCGGCGCCACATTGACACTGGCGCTGCTCACCACGCGGCTGGCCAGCTTGATGCTGCCCGCTGCCACCGGTTCCAGCCCGGCCACCGCCCGCAACAAGGTGGTTTTGCCACAGCCGGATGGCCCGATCAGCACACCGATGTCGCCGGCATGCAGGCCAAAAGACACCTCCCGCACCGCAGGCTCGCTGGCGCCCGCATAAGCGACGCAAAGTTGTGAAATTTCCAGAAACATGGCAGCCATTCTAAATGCATACAATTCTCATTTGCACAACACCCATTGACCACCTCCATGCTGATTCCACGCCTGCGCCAACTGCTGCTGCTGACCCTGACGCTGGCGTTCATGCTGCCGGTGCTGACGGTCTTGGCCTCCTGGTTGCCATGGGGCGACTCGGGCCTGGCGGCCGCGCAAATTCTGCGCGAGATGAGCGGCACGGTGCTCCCCAACTACGTTTGGACCACCGTGCGTCTGTGTGTCATGGTGGGCGTCGGCGTGATTCTGGTGGGTTTGTCTACCGCCGTGGCTGTCACGCTGTTTGATTTCCCGGGTCGCCGGGTTTTTGAATGGGCCCTGCTGCTGCCCCTGGCCATGCCGGCCTACGTCGTGGCCTATGCCTACACCGACTTTTTGCAGTACAGCGGCCCCCTGCAAACCTTTCTGCGCAGCAGCCTGGGTCTGCAAGGACGGGTACTGCCCGAGATTCGCAGTCTGGGCGGCGCGGCCTGGGTGTTTATTTTTTCACTGTACCCGTATGTTTACTTGCTGGCGCGTAGCGCCTTGGGCGAAAGCGCCACGCATCTGATGGAAGCCGCGCGCCTGTTGGGCGCACCGATGCGCCGACGCATCCTGGAAGTGGCCTTGCCCCTGGCCCGCCCGGCTGTCGCCGCTGGCGCGGCGCTGGCCTTGATGGAAACGCTGGCGGACTTTGGCGTTTCGAGCTACTTCGGCATCCAGACCTTTACCGCCGGCATTTACAAGGCCTGGCTGTCCATGGACAACCGCATTGCCGCAGCGCAATTAGCCACCATGTTGCTGGCGCTGGTGGCCCTGCTTTTGTGGCTGGAGCACCGGTCGCAAAAGCGCCTGCGCTTTGTGACCACCCGAGGCGCCCGCGCCAACGCCCTGGACGCGCGAGCGCTGCAGTTGCGGGGGCGCCAGAATTGGCTGGCCTGGGGCTTGTGCAGTGTGCCGGTACTGCTCGGCTTTGTCTTGCCGGTGTTGTTCATGCTGCGCCCGCTGGTGGCCGACTGGCAAGTCCTGTCCTGGCCACTGTTCGTCGGCTGGGCCCTGAACAGCCTGCGGCTCGGTGCCATCAGCGCAGTGCTGGCCGTCGGCCTCGCCCTGTTCCTGGCCTTTAACCTGCGCCGCCGGCCCGATGTACCCGCGCGTCTGGCGGTGCAACTGGCAGGCCTGGGCTACGCGGTGCCCGGCGCGGTGCTGGTGGTGGGGCTGCTGCTACCGGTAGGCTGGCTGCAGGCGCTGGCGCCACAAAGCAGCGTGGGCTATGTTTTAACGGCGACGTCAGTCGGATTGATCTGGGCCTATCTGGTGCGTTTTTGCGCCGTGGCACTGCAGTCAGTGCAAAGCGGCTACGCCAGAATCCCCAGCAGTTTTGACGACTCGGCCCGCATCCTGGGCACGGGTGACCTGGGCCTGCTGCGCCTGGTGCATTGGCCGCTGCTCAAGCGCTCCACGGCTGCGGCTGCCCTGCTGGTGTTTGTGGACGTGATGAAAGAGCTGCCCGCCACCTTGGTTCTGCGCCCTTTCAACAGCGACACGCTGGCCGTGGTGGCGTACCAACTGGCGCGCGACGAGCGCCTGGGCGAAGCCGCACTGCCATCACTGGCGCTGGTGCTGGTGGGATTGATCCCGGTAATGCTGCTGAGTCGGACGCTGCGCGCGCCTTCCGGTTGAGTCAGTGCGGCCCACTCAACGCAAGAAATTGCCCGTTCCAAACAGCCCGACCAAACCGACCATGATCAGATAGATGGCCACGATCGTCGACAGCAGTCGCGGCATGATGAGAATCAGGATGCCAGCGATGAGCGACACGATGGGAATCAGGTGGAGGGTGATGTTCATAGCGAGCCTTTTTTTGTGATGAATGTTTAGGGCGATTGCATCGCGCAGGTCAATCCAGCGATGCCGGTTTGCAGCTTACAAGAACGGCTTGCTTTCCTCTGTGTGTTGACGCACAGAGGTCAAGTTTTTGCCGACATCCGGAGTTCCCGTTCCGTGCGGTGCGCGCTCACTGCGCAAAGGCATAGCGGCAGCTGCTTTTCTTCGCGCGATACATGGCCTTGTCCGCGCCCTGAATCAAGGCTTCCGCGGTGTCACCGTCTTTCGGGAAGATTGAAATTCCCAGACTGGCGCTGATGCTTTGATTGACAGTGCGATCACCAACCTGGAACTGACACGGTGCCTGAATGGATGCAATGATTTTTTCTGCGACCACCGAGAGGTCTTGCTCGTTTGTGACCGCCGTGAGCAGGTACAAGAATTCATCGCCCCCATGGCGACTCACTGTGTCATCGTCGCGCACTGTTTCCGTGAGTCGTGTCGCAATTGTTTTCAAGACGCTGTCACCGGCGTCGTGGCCATAGGAGTCGTTGATCTTCTTGAAATCATCCAAGTCGATGAACATCACGGCCAAGTTCCAGCCGTGCCGTTTCGCCTGCGCCAGACCGTGTTCCAGCCGGTCATTGAACAACACCCGGTTTGGCAGGCCAGTCAAGGAATCATGAACGGCAGCGTGGCGAGAGGCTTCTTCTCGTTCCGTGACGGCCTCCAGCTTACTCTCAAGCACATGTCGCTCATGGACCTCGGCCTTCAGCGCCGCATTGACGATCGACAGCTTGTCGGCCGCCTCCTGCACTTTGTCTTCAACGGTTTCGCTCTTTTCAAGCGCCTTTTCGATACCGGGCGGTCGGCTCCGCGCCTCCAGCCCCTGCTTCAAATCCGAGTTGACCGAAGACAGATCCTGCGCGGCCTCATCCACCAGGACCTTGACTTTCTTGGTGTCACCCAGCACTTTGGTCAAAGCCTTGACCGGCTTGCTGCGCTCCGGCACATTCGCGTTTGGATTGGTTTTCATGGACGGGCACTGCCGAAGAGTGTTGGTGGGTCATGTTATCCGGTGACACCGTTTGAGGCCACAGAAAAACCCGCCACGGTGAACAATGTGCGGCGCTTGGTGCCTCCGACGGGAATCGAACCCATATTTGAGACTTAGGAGGTCCCCGTTCTATCCATTGAACTACGGCGGCTAGGCGCGCCATTGTAAGGGGCGGCGGCCCGCAAGCTTCAGTCATAGCGGAGGGTGAAGATCAGGTCCACGGCGCTTTGCTCGCCGGCCTGCGCACGCAGGGTGAAGCGGCGCGACAGGTCATAAAAGATATAAAGCGTGCCCAACGTGCCCGCCAGGCTGCGCTCGTAGGCGACGTAGAAATCCTGTGACAGGCGCTTGCCCAGCGTCACCGTGGCACCCCCTGTGCTGCCATTGGTGCTGGCGCCGCCGCTGATCGATAGTTCGTCCAACCCCAGGGCCTGCGCCAAGCCGCTGGAGATGCCTTTCTCATTGCCGCCAAGCAGCGCCAGTGCGGCCTGCTGCAGCATCGCCGTCTCGGCGCCACCGCTGGCGCCCGAGCGCCCGAGCACCAGCCAAGCCAGTTTTTCGGACTCGGGCAGGTCGGGTTCGGCATACAGGCGCACCACCGGGGACAGCGCGGTACCGCTGATCTGCACGCCCACGCGCTGCTGCAAGTTGGGCCGAATGGCCAGAATGTCGAGCGCCGGGTTGTCATAGGGACCGAAGAAGCGCAGCACACCTTGCTCAATGGCAAGCTGCTGGCCATAGGCCCGGTAAGTGCCACGTACCGTGCGCAGCGCGCCGCTAAGGCTTGGCGTCAGGTCGCGCCCGGCGCTTCGCAGTTCCAGACTGCCCGCCAGCCGGGTGGCCAGGCCACGCCCGCGCACCTGAAAGTCGGGGCCGAGGTCAAGCGTGATCGCCACGTCGGGCGCCAGGCGCTGGTCTGCCGTGGCCGTTGATGTGGTTGCGGCCGCGGTTGGTGCCGGCGTGCCTGCCTGCACTTTCGCAGGCTCTCGCACCAGCACATCGCTGCCCAGCTTCGGCACTGTGTCTTCCGGCAGGATAAACAGGGCCGAGTCGGCTTTGAGGTTGCCGCGAATCGCCAGCTTGGCATCCAGCAGGCGGGCGGACAACTGGCCCGATACCACCAAACGCCGATCAGCGCGTGCGCTGACACGCAAGGCCGCCAGCGTGGCCTCGAGTTCCATGCGCAGGCGAGCGACGGCCTTGGCATCCGGGCCGGCCGCTGGCAACCACCGTACTGAGCCTTTGATGGAGAGCAGGCCACCGCTGGCGCCGCCCGCCCCCTGCAGGGTGAATTCATCAATGTTCAGTTGTTGACCCTCCAGGCTGGCGCGCAGCCGCCCGTGGCTGAAATCAATGCCATCGACCACCGAGCGTACCGCCAGGTCTTGCGCCGACAAGTTGCCGCGCCAAAGCGGCGCACCACGCGTGCCCGACAGCATCGCGTCAGCCTCCAACGTGCCACGTAGTCGCCAACCCGGCGGCGCCAGCAGCGACCAGGCACCCACCGGCGGCAGTTGAACCTTGAGGCTGCCGGCCAGCGCGGCATCCGAGGGCCAGGTCCAGCTGCCGTCCTGGCGTTGCAGGCGCGTGCTGAACTCGGCGCGGGCCTGACCGGCGCGCTCGCTGTCCCAGTTCAGGCTGGCGGCAAGCCGATCGCCCTCGGTCGTGACCAGCAGCCGTGCGGCCCGCACCCCCGCATGCACGGTGCTGCTGGCGGCGCCATCGGTCTGCAACAGCAGGTCACCACTGGTGCGCTCCAGCGTGGCGCGCACGCGCAGCGTCTCGGCACTGGTGGCATCCCACTGGCCGCCAAACAGCAGATCGCCGCGCAGGCCGAGATTGGACATCTGGCTTTGACCGAGCAGGTCCAGCCAGGCCAGCGGCAGGTCTGTGATGCGACCCTGGGTGCGCCATTCGGTGCGCGCGGTCGTACCGGTCGTTTGCTGCGACCAGCGAAGCGGTTGCCAATTCAGCGTGGCCGTGCCGGGCACCGGGCCCGTCAAGCGTGCCGCGCCGGCCGTGGTGTCCAGCGTTCGGGTGGTGCCACTTTGCTTCCAATTGACGCTGACGCTGTCGCTCAACTGCACGGTCCAAACGCCGGGTTTGCGCGTGTCCCGCGCGCTCAGTTGGGCGGCGTCCAGGCGCGCCTGCCAGAGACCCTCGTTGATCCGTCCGCCACTCGCTTGCGCCTGCAGTTGCAGGCGCTGCGTGCCGGTCTCGACCTGGCCTCGCGTTGACAGGCTCAGGGCGCGCAGCGTGCCTGACAGGTCCGCCTGCCAGTCGCGCAAATGCAGGGCCTGCTCCTTGGGTTGGCCCGCAGCCTGCAGATCGAGTTTGGGCGCACGCAGGCTGGCCTCTATCTGCAAGCCTTGCCCTTGCTGTTGCCAGCCGCCTTGCCAGCGACCGGTGAGATCAAGCGCGCCCTGCACAGATGACTGACTCAAGAATAAGGGGGTGCCTGGCAGGCGGGCCAGCCAGCGCGCCGCGAGTGCCGCATCCAGGATGCGCGCGCTCAACTCGCCTTGGCCGCGATCGCTGGCCATGTGCCCGGCCAACGCCGCTTGGACGCCCGGCGCACTCAGGGTGAGCCGGCCCTCGGCCGCCCGGCTGACAGTCTGGAATGTCAGCTTGCCTTGTAGCTGCGCGTCATCGGTCTGCACCGACAGCGTGCTCAGCGTCAACGTCGGCGCGGCCCACACGCCTTGGGCATGGATGGTCTGCAGCCGCAGGCCGTCCAGCGTGCGCTTGAGGGTGGCATTGTTCTCGGCCAAAGCCCTCTTGGGGACAGCAGTCCTGGTGTCGGCGCGCTTGTCTTTGGCGGGTTGCAGGCGCGCCTCGAAGGCGATGCCCGATGGCGCCTGCTGCGCGCTCAAATGGCCGTCCAGCGTGGTGGCTGCCAACCGTGAGTCCAGTGCCGCGGTATTGATGCCATGCAGGGTCGCGCTGCCCTGCCACTGGGCTGAACTGGCGGTGCTTGTGGCAGCGGTGAACGCCCCTTGGCCTTCAAGGCGACCACCGGCGCCGTTCGCCTGCAGCGACTTGACCGCCCACTGCCCGTGCAGGAACTCGACCTTCGCATCAAGCTGCTGCAGCGGTAGGCGCTGCAGATCCCACGGGCCGCTGAGCGTGTTAGTGACTTGCAGGCCGGCGTGCCAGCCAGGGCCTGCCGGGGTGACGCTGGCGCTGCCGCCGAGTCGCGTCTGCGGTGCTTGCGGCCACAGCGCAGCCAGGTCCAGCGCCTGCCAGCGCGCCTCCAGGCTGGCGACCGGTTGCGGCTGCCAGGGCTGGATGCTTGCTTTGATGTTGGCTTGCATCGTCTGCGCACTCCCGCCGGGCGGTGACGTCAAGGACGGCACCAGCTCGGCTTGCAGTGCCAGCGCCGCCTCAGGCCCGGCCAGCGCCCCCGTGAGGGTGGCATGAGCCTGCACCATGACCGGCTGCTCGCGCGATGGCACGTGGCTTGCCACGCTGCCGTCCACCTGAACCGACAAGGCCATCGGCGCCTCGGCCTGCACCTTGGCGCTGATCTGGTAGTTTCCAGATGAAATATGCACCTGGCCCGCGTCCAGTCTGTGCGAGTAGCTATCAAAAATATAATGCCCTGTGAACCCGGTGGCGGCAAGCGCCAAGCCGCCCGAGCCGGAGAATTCCACCGTATCCACGCTGAACGGCACATCCACTTTCAAAGGCAGGCGCAGGTTGTTCGGCGGTGTGCCGGCAACCGGCGCCGCGGCGGGGCGGCGGTCTTCAATGCGCAGGCGCCGGGCCGCCACCTGGCCCAGGCGCAACTCACCGCCCAAGAGCGGACGCAGCGACCAGGCAATCGTCACGTCAACCAGTTCGACGCTGAGCTCACCCCGCTGCCAGCGCAGCCAGCCGATGCTGCCGCCGCCGCGCAATGAACCGCTGACATCCTTGGCCTGCAGCTTTTGCCCGGCGGGCAGGTAGCGCGCCAACTGCCCCAGCGAGCTCGCCAGCGAGCTGCCGGTACCGCTCCACACCCACAACGCACCCGCGAGAGTCAGCGCCCCCAAGAGCGTGGCGGCGAGCAGATAGAGGCTGATGCGCAGGGCCTTCATCAGAAGCTGAACCCCACGTTCAGGTGCAGGCGAAAGCGCTTGACCGCCACGCCGTAAGCCAGATCAATCTGCAGCGGCCCGACCGGGCTCCTCCAGCGCGCCCCAACCCCGACACCGACCTTCGCGCGCAGCTCGGCCGGCTTGTCGGCCACGGCGCCGGCGTCGATGAAAACGGTGCTTTCCCATTCGCTCAAACGGCCGTCGCGTGCCATCGGGCGCTGCCACTCCACGCTGCCCACCGCCAGGTAGCGGCCCGGGGTGATTTGTCCATCGGGCAGCGTAACGCCGAGGTCTCGGTAGCCATAGCCGCGCACCGTGTTGTCGCCGCCGGTCAGGAACAGTTGGGTGCTCGGCAGGTTGACGCCGTCCTTGGCGAGTACCGCACCGGCCTGCGCGCGCAGCGCCAGGCGGCCGGCGCGCACGGCGCTCGTGTCCCCATCGGCGCTGCGCCCCAATGGCCAATAGCCCAGAGCGCGCGTCAACACGCGGCCAAACAGGTCCCGCTGAGCGCCCAGCGTGCTGCCGCCGCCGACCTCCGCGCCCCATCCCCAGCCGCTGTTGGGAAAGGGCAGACTGTCAAAGTTGCGCAAGGTAAAGGCGTAATTCGCGCTCAGCGCTGATGCCGTGGCCGGTGCCGTGGCCTCGCTGGTGGCGGTGTCAGCCCGGTCATATTGCAGGTAGTAGTTGCGGTCTATCCGGTCGCCCATCTGGCTGCGGCCAGCGCGCAGACTTTGGCTGTTGATGTCAAAGCTGCCCAGATTTTGATTCTGCAGCTGGGCAGCCGTGACCCAGCGCCAGTTGTCCGCGTCGGGTCGCGAGGTCAGCTCCGTGCCGATCGAACGTGTCTCGCGATCGAGCATCAGCTTGCTGACAGCGCGCCAGCCGATGCCCGGCACTTTGTGGTGCGTGTGTTCGACCGACAGGCGGGCGCCGCCGTCGGTGCTGGCGCCAATGCCCAGCACCAGCTTTTGCAGACGTGCCTCGCGTAGCTGCACCAACACCGGTGTGCTAGAGGGGTCGCCCGAGGTGTCGAGCGTGAGAAAGGCCGAGTCGAAGTAACCGCTGTCGGCCAGGCGCTGCTGCGCGGCCACGAGTTGCGCCTGGTCGTAGCTGGCGTTAGCGGGCAGGCGCGCCAGCCGCGTCACCAGTTCGGCGTCATAACGCTCCAGTCCGCTGATCACCAGGCCACCGAGCTGGTAAGACGGCCCCGAGTCCAGCGTGACCTTCAAACGTGCGCTGCGCGCGACCGGATCAATGTCGGCCAAGGTGGCGCCGAGTTGTCCGGTGGCGTAGCGTTGGCTGGTGAGTTGGCGTAGCGCCTGCTGCTTGGCGGCGGCCCAGCGGGATTGGCTGAAGCGCATGCCAGGTCGCAATGACCAGTTGTCTTCAATCTGCTGGCGTTGCTGGTGGGCCGCCGGTTCGGTCGCGATCGGCCCCTTGAACTCGACCTCGACTTCACCCACGACGGTCGGCTCGCCGGGCACAACGTTCAAGGTCAACAAACGCGTCGCGCGGTCGCTCTCGGCTGCTTTTTGCCTGAACTCGATCTCTGGCGAGAAGTAGCCCAGCGTGGCGACCAGTTCCCGGACATTTTTTTCGGCATCTAGCAGCAAGCGCGTCAGTTCGCTGTCGCTCAGGTCCGTTAATTCCCGGTAACGCAAGAGTTCAAGGTGGCGCCCGAGCAGCGCGCGAATTTCATCGGGCCCCTCAATGGTGAGTTCAAACGCCGGCTGCGCCGGTGCAGCTGGCACGTCGGGCGTTGACGCCGCAACGGTTGGACTGGCTTCCAGCGCTTGCGCCCACAGCAACGCGGGGATGCCCGTGAGCATCATGGTCGCAAGCAGACTGAGCAGCGCCCGCTTCATTTGGTCAACAGTCGCATGGTGTCTTCCAGGCCCTTGAGGGTGAGTGGGAACATGCGCTGGTTCATGAGTTGCTGCACGACGCTGATGCTCTGGCGGTACTGCCACACGCCTTGCGGCTCGGGGTTGATCCAGGCAAATTTGGGAAAGGCGCTGGTCAGCCGCCCCAGCCATTCCACCCCGGCCTCCTGGTTGTTGTATTCCACGCTACCGCCGGGCTGCAGAATTTCATAGGGGCTCATGGTGGCGTCGCCAACGAAAATCAGCTTGTAGTCCTTGTTGTACTTGCGGATGATGTCCCAGGTCTCAAACTTTTCGCTGAAGCGGCGCCGGTTGTTCTTCCACATGAAATCATAGACACAGTTGTGAAAGTAGTAAAACTCCAGGTGCTTGAATTCGGTCTTGCTGGCGCTGAACAGCTCTTCCACCCGGGCAATGTGCTCGTCCATGGTGCCACCGACGTCCATCAGCAACAGCACTTTGACGTTGTTGTGGCGCTCGGGCACCATCTTGATATCCAGGTAGCCCGCGTTGGCGGCCGTCGACTTGATGGTGTTGTCCAGGTCCAGCTCTTCTTCGTGGCCTTCGCGGGCAAACTTGCGCAGGCGGCGCAGCGCCACCTTGATGTTGCGCGTGCCCAGCTCTTGCGTATCGTCGTAGTCCTTGTAGGCGCGCTGCTCCCAGACCTTGACCGCGCTCTTGTTTTTGCCAGCGCCCCCAATGCGGATGCCTTGCGGGTTGTAGCCCCCATGACCAAACGGGCTGGTACCGCCGGTGCCGATCCACTTGCTGCCGCCTTCGTGGCGCTCCTTCTGTTCTTCAAAGCGCTTCTTCAAGGTCTCCATCAACTCGTCCCAGCCCATCTTTTCAATGGCGGCCTTTTCTTCGGGACTCAGGTTGAGTTCCAGCATCTGGCGCAGCCAGTCGAGCGGCACTTCTTTGGTGAAGTCGGCAATGCTCTCGACACCTTTGAAGTAGGCGGCAAAGGCGCGATCAAACTTGTCGTAGTGCTTTTCGTCCTTGACCAGCGTGGCGCGGCTCAGGTAGTAGAAATCCTCAATCTTGTAGCCGCTGGCCTGGGCGTCAGCCTCAGGCTCGGGCGCGTTGGGGCCGACGACACCCTCTTTAAGCGCTTCGAGCAGGGTGAGGAATTCCTTCACGGAGACCGGCAGTTTGGCCGCGCGCAGGGTGTAAAAAAAGTCAATCAGCATGGTGTTGTTCAGAGCCAGTTTTCAAGTCGGAGGCTGGGCACCCGTTCAAACTCGCGGGTATTGTTGGTCACCAGTATCAGGTCTTGGGAGAGCGCATGGGCGGCGATCCAGAGGTCATTGCCGCCGATGGGCGTGCCTGCAGCTTCAAGCTGTGATCTTGCGGTGCCGTAGTGCTGGGCTGCGTCAGGGGGCAGGGCCAGTACGGCCACTGCCGTCAGCAGCGCATCAAGCTGGTGGGTCAGCTGGGCGGCACGGCGCGATGGGTGCAAGCGGCTCAGTCCGTAACGCAATTCACCGGCGCTGATGATGGAGATCGCCAGCACTTCTGGCGCACTGTCCAAAATGCGCTGATTCAGGGCGGGGGAGGCGCCCCGCAAGAAGTAGCTGATGATGTTGGTGTCAAGCAAGTACATCATTTGCTGAGCGTCTTTTTGCGCGTGCTCCGTGTTGCTGCTGGTTTAACTGTCACGGGTTCAGGTTGCGCTGGTCCCAGCAGTGCATCCCAATCGCGCTCCTGTGGCTGAGGGTCATCGATGAGAGCTTCAACGCGGCTCCACTCTTCGCACTCTTTGGTACTCGGCTGCGGCAAGTGTTTGAGGATGTCTCCGACAGTTTGCCGCTTAGCCCGCAGGATGACTTCATCACCGCGCCGCTCAATTTCTACGACCTTGGCGTCAAAGCGAAATGCTTTTGGCAAACGCACCGCCTGGCTGTTGCCAGAGGTAAATACGGTGGTGGTCTGCCTGGATGACGCCGACTGGGATTGGGGTGTTGAGTTGCGCATGATGGCCTCACTTTGTATATCTTTTGAGTATATACATTTCAGGCGAATTTGTCCGATTCAATTCAGCGCGGCTTGTCCAGCAAATACAGCAATTGCGCCTTGGCCTCCGGCCATTCGCCGGCGCGCATGCTGTACATCACCGTGTCGCGAATCGTGCCGTCGCGCCGCAAGGCATGGCCGCGCAGCACGCCGTCCTTTTTGGCCCCCAGGCGCTCGATGGCGGCTTGCGAGGCGAAGTTGAAGTTGTCGGTGCGCCAGCCCACCACGTTGCAGCCCAAAGTCTCAAAGGCGTGCGTCAGCAGGACCAACTTGGCAGTAGTATTGACGTGGCTGCGCTGGCTGCTTTTGGCGTACCAGGTCCAGCCAATCTCGACGCGCCCAATAGCCGGCACGATGTCGTGGTAGCGGGTACTACCCAGCACCTTGCCAGTGGCGCTGTCCAGCACACAGAAGGCAAAATGATTACCCGCCTCACGCATCGCCAACGCATTCTCAATGTAGGACAGCGTTTGCCCCGGCTCGGGCACGGAGGTGACGCGAATTTTCCATAGTTCACCATCGGCGGCGGCGGCGCGCAAACCGTCCGCGTGATGCAATGCCAGTGGCACCAATGCAATGCCGCGTGCCGCCAGGGTGACAGGTTCAACGAAGGCCATGGTCAATTTCCGGGTTTTGAATCTGCGCTTCAGCGGTTATGCCGCTGCATGAACACCAATTTTTCAAACAAGCTCACGTCTTGCTCGTTCTTCAGCAATGCGCCGACCAGCGGCGGCACTGCCACCTTGTCCGCCGGGGTTTGCAGCACGTCAAGCGGAATGTCTTCGGCCAGCAGCAGCTTGAGCCAGTCCAGCAACTCGCTGGTGGAGGGTTTCTTTTTGAGGCCCGGCAGGCTGCGCACGTCATAAAACGTTTTCATGGCTGCGCTCAGCAGTTCTTTTTTCAGGCCGGGAAAGTGCACGTCAACAATGCTGCGCATGGTGTCGGCATCGGGAAACTTGATGTAGTGAAAGAAGCAACGGCGCAAGAAGGCGTCTGGCAGTTCTTTTTCGTTGTTCGAGGTGATGAACACCAGCGGCCGGTTTTTGGCTTTGATCAGCTCACGGGTTTCGTAGCAATAGAACTCCATGCGGTCGATCTCGCGCAGCAAGTCGTTCGGAAACTCGATGTCGGCCTTGTCGATTTCATCAATCAGCAGGGCCACCGGCTCGTCAGCGGTAAAGGCCTGCCACAGCACGCCCTTGAGGATGTAGTTGTGAATGTCTTTGACGCGCTCGCCGCCGTCTATGCTGGACAGCTGCGAATCGCGCAGGCGGCTGACCGCGTCATATTCATACAGGCCCTGTTGCGCCTTGGTGGTCGATTTGATGTGCCACTGCAGCAGCGGCATGTTCAAGGCGCCTGCCACCTCCTCGGCCAGCATGGTTTTGCCGGTGCCGGGCTCGCCCTTGACCAGCAGTGGCCGCTTGAGCGTGATGGCGGCATTGACCGACAGCATCAGATCCGGGGTGGCGACGTAATTTTGGGTTCCGTGAAATTTCATGGTGGTGACTTGATTGGGGGAAGCAGCAGTGTCGTAGAAGAAAGTTGACCGATATAATAATTCTCTGATCTATCTCAAACTTTGGTTGATTGTCCCAGCAAAATGAATAAATTCCTGTCGCCACTGTCTGCCGTGCTGCTCGCTTGTGTCACGGCTTCTGCTGCCAACGCACAGGACCTCACCGGTGACGCCAAAGCGGGTGAAAAGAAAATCGCCATGTGCATCGGCTGCCACGGCATCAAGGGCTACCAGGCCAGCTTTCCCGAGGTGTACAAGGTGCCCATGATCTCAGGCCAGGGCGCCAAGTACATGGTCTCAGCGCTGAGTGCCTACAAAAAGGGCGACCGCAAGCACCCCACCATGCGCGGCATTGCGGCTGGCCTGAGCGATCAGGACATTGCCGATGTCGCGGCCTATTATGAAGCGAATGACAAGGCGCCAGCGACGCCGGCACCAGGCCCCGCTGCCGCAGGCTCGGCCCAGGTCACAGCGCTGTTGCAAAAAGGCGCCTGCGTGTCTTGCCATGGCGACAACTTCAGCAAGCCGATTGACCCCAGCTACCCCAAAATTGCCGGCCAGCCGGCCGACTACCTGTTTGTGGCGCTCAAGTCTTACAAAGCCGAAGGCAAGGCGCTGTGGGGCCGCAGCAACCCCATCATGGGCGGCGTGGCCAAGCAATTCTCCAATGCAGAACTCAAAGACCTGGCAGGCTACGTCAGTTCGCTGCCGGGTGTGCTCAAGACCTTGCCGCAAGCCAAGTTCAAATAAGACGACACGGCGCGTCACAAAAAGCCGCTTGAGTCCAAGCGGCTTTTTTTCGTCCCCCTATCAGTCGCGCGTGGCGCGCTCTTGCACGCAGGCGATGTAGGACGCGCCATCGGGCGGACACCCCGCACGCTGACTCTCCCAGATCATCTGGCCCAGGCACTCCATCACCTCATGGTGCGCCAGGTGCAAGGAATCGAGCCGGTGCGTGAGCAGCTCCACCGCCTGGCGAATGCCGCGTGGCTGGTCAATGCTGCACTGCTCGCTGATGGACAGGTGCATCGACAAATGCAGGAACGGATTGGTCTGGCCGTCCTCAGTCGTCTGCATGCCAGCCAGGGCAGCGTCTACATCAGCGAACTCGGCGTGGTACTCGGGGTGCTCATCCATCCACAAGCTCGCCAGTGTTTCGATCGCCTCCATCGGCTGACCGGCCTGGGCTTTGGCATAGATTGAACAAAGAAATCGGCGGACATCCGCTTGTGAGGGTGAAAACATAATGAAACGTATTGTCGCGCCCTGTCGAATGCTTTGCGTCAGCCTGCAACGGTATCGCGTAAAAATCCAGGTCATTGCCCAGCACTGCTGCGATCCTGGAACAGGTTTAGTTGATAATTATTTCGATAGCTAACTGTGTATATTCGACGCGGGCCAGAGGCCGTTTTGTTGCGCGGGTTCAAGTACGAAGTGCACCGTTTGAAAAACGGTTGGGCCAAGAGCAAATAGGATGAGCTCTTTGTGACCAGCCAGTCTCGACGAGCAC
>NZ_JAAFHA010000027.1 GCF_010365055.1 Rhodoferax sp. | reverse complement strand
CGCGACCACCGTGGGTACTGTCACCCTTGATTCAACCAGCAGCGCCGGTATCACCATTGCTGGCACCGCGCCCGCCAGTGCCGGTTTCACTGCAAGCACAACCCTTGCCACAGCGACCAAGATCTCTTCGATGAATGTGCTGACTGCCAGCGCAGCCACCGCAGCGCTGGGTACGATTGACGGCGCCCTGTCCACAGTGAGTGCTTCGCGTGCTTCGCTCGGTGCCTATCAAAACCGTTTCACTTCGGTGGTGACCAGCCTGCAAACGACGTCGGAAAACTTGTCCGCCTCGCGTAGCCGGATTCAGGATGCCGACTTCGCGGCGGAAACGGCCAACCTGTCCCGTTCACAGGTTCTGCAACAAGCTGGTACCGCCATGGTGGCGCAGGCGAACCAGTTGCCACAAGGTGTGCTGGCGCTGTTGCGCTAAAGGTAATCAGGGCAGGCGCTGAACCCGGATTAAGAAGTTAAGGGGTTCGCAACCGAAGGCGACGACAGTCTGACTGTCGTCGCTTTTTTATTGGCCATTTTTTACAATTTCCCAAAATGGAAGATTTACTTTATGCGGATTGTGGCCAAGAGTACCTTGGTCAAATTTTGGTGTCAGCCGCAATGTGCCGATTCAAAAGGTGCTTTGCAAAGCTGGTTTGACGAGGCGATGAAGGCAAACAGGCTGACCCCTCAGAACATGAAGGCGCAGTACAGCAGCGCAAGCATTTGTGGCAACAACAGGGTGGTGTTCAACATTGCGGGGAACAAATACCGCTTGGTCGTGGAGGCTCAATATCGAGCCGCGATAGTCTGGGTGAAGTTTTTGGGAACCCATGCGCGGTATGACCAAATTAACCTGGAGAGAGTCAATGAATATTGAGCCAGTCCGAACCGATGACGACTTGCGCGCTGCGTTCAAGCGACTGGAGCCGATATTTCAGGCGCAAGAGGGGACGCCAGCGGCGGACGAGATGGAAATTCTTGTCACGCTCATGGAAGCCTATGAACACAGGCATTTCCCGATAGGCCTTGCTGATCCGGTTCAGGCCATCAAATTCAGAATGGAGCAGCAAGGGCTCACCCCCAAGGACCTGAGCCCTACATTGACTCAAGTGGTCGAGTTTCCGAAGAGCTGAGCCGGAAGCGTCGGCTCAGTCTGCAAATGGTGAAGCGCTTGCACGCCGGATTGCATATTCCCTATGAAAGCCTGTTGGCTGCGAGTGCTTAACTTTTTCGCGGGTCTGCCGATATAGATGGACGAGTCGGCCTTTTGCCGAGGCTGCGGCACACGCCAAATGCGCGTGGATTGCCGGCCTTATGCAGTGTTTGTCCTTGGTGCTTGCTGGCGATAATCTTGTGTGTTCGCTTTGTTCGGGAGGTTTGTATGGCTACCATTTCATCAACTGGCATTGGCAGTGGGCTGGACGTCAACAGCATTGTTTCTCAATTGGTCGCGCTGGAGAAGTCGCCACTTAAAACGCTGGCCCTCAAGGCGACCAATGTGCAGTCCCAGATTTCGGCCTTTGGCGAGATTCAGTCGCAGTTTGCCGCACTGACCGATGTGGCCAGCCGAATCTCCGTGGCGAGCACATGGGGTGCGCGCAACGCTGCATCGTCCAACACCAGTGCCGCCACCATCACGGCGACGGGTACGGCCAATGCCACCTCCTTCAGTCTGGATGTCGATCAGCTGGCGCAATCGCAATCGGGTTCATCAGCTGCTGTGGCGCCCGGCACCATGCCAGGTGCGGGCACGCTGACGCTGCAACTGGGCACGTGGAGTGCGGGTGGTGCGGCATTTACACCCGGCGCGGCGGCCAGTGTGAATGTGACGGTCGAGGCGACCGACACCATTGCCACGATTGCCGCCAAGATTAATGGCACGAATGCTGGCGTGGTGGCATCTGTCTTCAATGACGGAACCAATGAGCGCCTGCTGCTACAGTCCAAGAGTACGGGTGCTGCGGCGGGTTTCAGAATGACGGTTGCCGACGCTGATGCAACCAACAATGACAATGCGGGTTTGTCGCAGCTTGCGTTCGATCCTGCGACTGTTGATCCGTTAACCGGTTTGGCTTCTGGCATGGCTACAGCGGGTATTCCGGTGCAGTATGCCCAAGACGCGAAGGCCCGCATTAACGGTCTGGCCGTCACCTCGGCTACCAACACGCTGGCTGACAACATTCCGGGTGTCACTATCAAGTTGGTTGCGACAACCACCACCAGCTATGGCCTCCCGGGTGAGCTCAAGTCACCGCTCACCATGGCGATCAGCGAAGACGTGACGCCAGCTGTCAAAAATGTGTCGGACTTTGTGACCGCTTACAACAAGCTGAATAAGTCGCTGACTGATTTAACGAGATACGACGCTGCCACCAAGACGGCGGGGCTGTTCCAGGGCGATTCCTCGGTCGTGGGGCTGCAAAACATATTGCGCAATATGCTCGGCTCTGCCAGCCTGGGTGCCAGTTCTCAGCGCTTGTCAGATATGGGGCTTGAGCGCCAGCTGGACGGCTCGCTGACCATCAATACCCCCAAGCTGAGCGCCGCTGCCAATAACGGCACGACCTTGCAGCAGCTTTTTACCAATAACAACAGCAACCCGTTGACCAACGGCTTTGCCTTGAAATTCAGGGATCTGGGGCGTGGCGTAGCGGCAAGCGGTGGTTCAGTCACAAATAAGGCGGCGGCGCTACAAAAAAATCTTGACAGCAACACCAAAGAACAAACCAAAGTGAATGACCGCGCAGCCCTGTTCGAAACCCGTTTGCGCAAGCAGTACAGCGCCCTGGACGCCCAGATGGCGCAACTGAACGCCCTTAACGCTTATGTGACTCAGCAGGTGGCGACCTGGAACAAGTCCACCGCCTAAACAACCTCTTTCCACTGTACAAATTTGCTTGAGTTACGCGCTGACATGCCGATAAATAAAGTAACAAACAAAATGGAACGCAGCATGTTTACTTCAGTCAGTTCTCGCTCAGCTTCTGCCTATCAACGGGTCAGCGTGGAGACGGCGGTCAGCCAGGCCAGCCCGCACCAATTGGTCGCGATGCTGCTGGATGGCTTGCTCAAGAATGTGGGTGCTGCCCGCGCTGCTTTGAAGCGCGGTGATATTGCGGCCAAGGGCGAGAAGATCAACAAGGCCGTGCGCATCATTGACGAGGCGCTCAAGCCGGCCTTGAACCTGACGCAAGGTGGCGACATTGCCGCCAATCTCAATGGTTTGTATGGCTACTGTGCGCTTCGGCTCACGGAAGCTAATCTGCGCAATGACGATGCCGCCCTGGCCGATGTGATTCGTGTGATCGAACCGCTGGCCGATGGCTGGAAGCAGATTGGTGAGCAGGCTTCTGAGTTGCCGCCGTCTCACTAACGGGAGTACAGAAATGCCCCTCATGCTGATTGACTATTACAAAGCCATCGAAGACAGCAGCCTCAAAATGCTCAACGCCGCCAAAGACGAAGACTGGGAGCAAGTGGTGCGCTTTGAGGGTGCCTGTGCCGTGTTGATCGAGCAATTGCGTGTGCGGGGTAGCAACGAGCAATTGTTGCCTGAGCAGCGCACCGAAAAGACCCGCATCATGCAGCGCATCCTGCACAACGATGCCCAGATTCGCTACCTGGCCGAGCCGTGGCTCACGCACTGCGAACAAAATCTGGACGGGCAGCGCCAGTTCTTGCATTAGAAACTACTATTTTAATAGCTGTTTAATCAATGGATACGAGGGCTGGAGGCTGATTTCTTTCGAAAAAAGTCGAACCTGCCACGCAGCCAAACTTGCGCCGGCAAGCTGGTGGTGTTCCCATGCTGGCGCAGGCCAAACAGGTACCACACGGCGTGCGTGCTGGCCCTGTTAACCCAAGCAGTGTCATTGCCTTTCGCCGCTCACACCGAAAAGTGGTCGCCTTTTTACTTTCGCGTTGTTAAAATTACAAATCAAAATAAAAACTTTCGATTTGTAAAAGATGATTCCACGGCTTGCTTCAGCAACGCTTGAGCGACTCGCCAAGGGCTTCCCCGTGGTTGCACTTGCCGGGCCTAGGCAGTCGGGCAAAACCACACTGGCGCGCACCTTGTTCGCCAACAAGCCCTACGTGTCACTTGAAAACCCGGACGAGCGAGAGTTTGCTCAGACAGATCCACGTCGTTTTTTGGCGCGTTTCCCCGATGGGGCCATTTTGGACGAGGTGCAGCGTTGCCCGGCCCTGCTGTCGTGGCTGCAGCGGTGGGTGGATGAGCGCCAGCGCATGGGCGATTTCGTGCTCACCGGGTCGGCGCAGTTTGACCTCATGGCTGGCATGACGCAATCGCTGGCAGGGCGTGTGGGCCGGGTCGAATTGTTGCCGCTCAGTGCCGCTGAATTGGGCGCTGCCCACTTGCCAGCGACCTTGGATGCCTTGCTTTTGACCGGCTGTTACCCCGCTCTTTACGACCGCGACTTGGCCCCGGCCGACTGGTTTCCCAACTACGTGGCGACTTATTTGGAGCGCGATGTGCGCCAGTTGTTAGCGGTACGGGATTTGGGGCAGTTTCAACGCTTTGTGCGGATGTGCGCTGCTCGCTCGGGCCAGTTGCTCAACTTGGCATCGTTGGGGGCTGACTGCGGCATCTCCGCCGTCACGGCACGGCATTGGCTGAGCGTGCTGGAAACCAGTTATTTGGTGACGCGTCTGCCGCCCTATCACCGCAATTTTGGCAAACGCTTGGTGAAAACCCCCAAACTGTATTTTTTGGATGTTGGGTTGATGGCGTGGCTGCTCGGCATTCGTGACCTGGCAACTTTGCAGACGCACTCGGCACGCGGTGCTTTGTTTGAGACCTGGGTGGTGTCGGAGTTGCTCAAGCAGCGTTACAACGCCGGGCAAAGCGCTGAGCTTTATTTCTGGCGCGACAGTACGGGCAACGAAGTCGACGTGGTGTTTGAAACCCCGCAAGGCCTGCAGGCCATTGAAATCAAATCGGGCAGCACGTTTGCATCAGACTGGCCCCAAGGCGTGCATAAGTGGCAAGCGCTGGCGGGTCTTGATGCCTTAACCCCGACGATAGTGTTCGGCGGCGAAGGGCGATATGCCCGCCAAGGCTGTGAAGTTCGAGGTTGGCGCGAAGCGTTTCTGGGAGAATAGTCGGCAGCGGCACTGGCCATTTCTACCGCCAGACCTGTGTACGAGAGCCTGCGTCAAGGCGTTATTGCCCGGATACCTGTCGCATTCGAGCCGTCCCGCCTATTTCCTGTTTGAGCTGGTGAGATTCCAAGGTGGTCGTGACCGGGGGTGCGCGCCCCTAGCCAGGCGCGCTAGGCGCCAAGGTGCAGCATTTCACAGCCAGCCGGTGCTTAGGATGGGGCTAAAATTTTAGGGGTAGAATTCGCCACTTCACTGAGCTACGCTGTAGTTTCAGCCAGAAAAAGTCATTTAAAGTCAATGACTTACCATGCGGGTGTAGTTCAATGGTAGAACGGCAGCTTCCCAAGCTTCATACGAGGGTTCGATTCCCTTCACCCGCTCCACATCTCGCCAAGCTATTGATTTAAATGCATAAATCAAGAATCGCCTGCCCCGATACAGCACACTCATACAAAGGTGTGCCATGCAGAATCTTTTCCGCCGACCTTCCGGCATCTACGTTCTTCGCATTGTCGTCCCTGCCCAGCTTCGCCAAGTCTACCGAAAACGCGAGGTCATCGCATCGACTGAGCGGCGGCAATCGACCGTCGTATCGCACCCTATTGCGGCACCATCCTGAGTTCGAGCTTGCAGCCAACGGCCTGCGCGTATTTCCGAAGCGTGGTCAGTGAAGGCGCATGGCTGTGGGACGCCAGAGAAGCCTCTACCCGGGCGAGGGACGACTGCTTTACTCCCATCAAATCAGCCACCTGGGCTTGCGTCAACCCCGCCCGCTTGCGGGCCTCCAAGAGCGCGTCGAGTGCGTCAAATTCTTCGGCCTGGGCATTCCAAGCGCGAGCGAATGCCGGGCTGGTCTGCTTCAGACGCGCCACTTCCGCGCCGGGGTCGAACGCGACCGGGGCGTAAGTATTGTTCGGTTGTGTAGCAGTTTTCATGATTTCAGCTCCTTCAAGCGATCATGGGCGATCGCCATTTCCTTCGCGGGTGTTTTATCGGTCTTTTTGATGAAGCCGTGCAACACCACAATGCGCTTGCCCACCATCGTGCAGTAAAACGCGCGGCCAATTCCTTCGCCCGCCTTCACTCGCACCTCGAACAGCCCATTCCCCATCGCCCTGGTGTGCGGCATCCCGAGGTCCGGGCCATGTTCCGTCATTCGCATCAACAAGGCCAAATACCTTGCCTTCAGTCCGACTGGCCACGCATCGAGGGATGCTTTGGCGTTGGCGTTGAAGTATTCAATCTGATAAGACACGGTTAAATATAACATTCATGTTAATAAATTTCAAGTCCGTCTGCTGGTCGAGGGAACCAGTAGCCACCCTGCGTCATCGAGATGTCGAAACCTCTACGACGCCTCAATCGGCATTTGCAGTCGCTGCCGCGGCGACTGTGGAGCTACCCTGACGCAGGTACGAGTAAACGGTTTCCCGGCTGATCCCAAACTCCCGTGCTATCGCGGCTTTGGACTCCCCCGCTGCCGCGCGATAACTGATCTGGTTGATCTGTTCGGCATTCAGCGAGAATTTGCGCCTCTTGTAAACACCCTTGGTGGTGAAGTCGATACCCTGATTGCCTCATTGCAACGCGCCCGTGGGGCAGTTCCCGCTGTTGCTGCTCTGGAGGGTTGCGCTTTCCCTTCACCCGCTCCAGTCGATCAGTCCCCCCTACTCAACCTGTGGCTTCACGGGACTATCGGCCCCCAAAAATCATTTGCCGTGAAGATTTGAGAGCTTGAAGCCCCCGCTCGGCCCGGCAACGACTTCACCGCTTTCAGTCAGTTTCTTGATGGCCGCCGTCATGGACCCGAGGGGAATGCCAGTCGCATGCCCAACGGCGGTCTGATTGATCACGGTATAGTTTTTGGAGTCCAGCAGGGTCTTCAGGTGCTGCAGCAGTGTGGCGGCGTTGCCGCCGCGTTCCACCGGGCTCGTCGCTGTGCCAGTTGGTGTGATCGGGCGCGGGCTCGCTTGGGTCTTGGGCTTTCGGGGTTTAGAGGCTGCGGTTTTTTTCTTTCGCTTCGCCACCACATCAATCGTTGTCAAGTCAGGTTGACGGCGCAAGGCCGGCCCGACTGAAGCCGTCTTTGGCGCGGCAAGCGCGGGTGTGTCTCGCACGCTCGGCTGGTCGTCGGCGGTCAGTTCTGACGCGACGCGGTAGACCTTGTTGAGTTCCTCTTCGATCCCGCTGATCGTTTGCGAGAGTCGGGCGACCACCTTCCAGTTCTCGAACAGCGCGTCATTGCCCAGGCCGTAGGGGTTGGCGCTCATGGCAGCGTTCACCCGCGCTGCGTAGCCTTTGACCGCATTTTTGAGTTCGGTATCGGCCGCGTAGGCGGCGGCGCCAGCCTGTTGAATGGCTGACAGTGTTGCGCTGGAAAGTGACATGGGGAAATCCTTTGGGAGTGGGATGGTGATATGAGTTCGTGCTGGCTCACAACGCCTTTTGCACAACTGAACCCTTGAACAGATAAGGCAGGCTGGGTTGGTTGCGCGGCCTGGCATCGTCTTTGTTTTCTACACTGATGGCCAGTTGGGCGACGTCAACCAGCGTATTGTCGCTGGCCGGGAGTCGCACGGTCTTGCCGGTGCTTTGCAGAACGCCGAGTGCACGTGGCTGGCCGTTGGCGGGCAGCGCCCACAGTTGCATGCTGTCAGAACGGCCTTCGGTCAGGCTATTGAGACGCTGAATTTGCAGTGCGCCTTCTTGGGGGTCCAGCGTGATCAACATGGCTGGCGCCTGCTGGTTGTCGAGCAGCACTGCGATGTATTTGATTTGCGCGGTATGTTGCAGCTGGGCTTGCAGGTGATGAATCTGCGCCTTGAACTGTTCAAACATGCTCACGCCTGTGGCGGTGGCGACAGCAATGATCAGCAGGCAAGCAATGGTGGCCGCACGCCACCAGTCGATGTGCCCGCGCGGCGGCTCAAATGGCGTGGGGTCAAGCATCGAGATTGATGCGTTGGAACTTGCTGTCGCCCATGAATGTCCTTGGTGGGTGAATCTAAAACCTGCAGTTTGAAGCTGCAGACGGTTTCATCCTAACGCAAAAAATGCTGGTGCCTGCAGCGGTCTTGGAGTGCATAGCTGGAATTTTGTCCCATTAACGACGGGCTTCCAGTCAGGGTTGATCTGGGTCAAAAGAGGAGTGCAAAAGGACGGCTAGCATGCAATCTTGGAGGCCGTCATGTTCGATCAACCTATTAAAAGCATCATGGAGCGGAAGAAATTTCTGACTGCTCCGCCAGAAACCACCGTCAGCAACGCCGCTAGGTTGATGGCTGAGAGGAACGTGGGCGCTGTCCTGGTGGTCGCCGAGGAGCACCTGCTTGGCATTTTTACCGAGCGCGATGCGGTTTTCCGCGTGATTGCCAAGGGGCGCGATGCCAACACCACGCAGCTCACCGAGGTCATGACCGTGGAGCCCAAAACGCTGGAGCCGGGCAAGACCTACGGACACGCGCTGCTGATCATGCAAGAGAACGGTTTTCGTCATGTGCCGGTGGTGGAGAACGGCCGCCCGGTGGGCATCATCTCGTCGCGCAATGCGATGGACCCGGACCTGGAAGAGTACGTTTTTGAAGCGCGGCGGCGCGAACACCTGCGCTAGCTCGCTCCCGGAATAAAAGCTACTTCACATTGCATTCGCGCCGTAAGAGCGCGAGTGCGTCTTTCAGTTCGTAGTCGTAATCACTTTGCAGCGTCGGCTGGGCTTCATCGCAGAAGGTCAGCCACATCTGAATATAGTCGTCCTGATGCTGTGCGGGGGCATGGGTTCGGATGTACTGGCTGGCCAGATCGGGGCTGAGGCCGGTTTTTCGGATCTTGCGAACCAGCGTGACCGCCCCTTTTTCGGTCAACAGCGTCTTGGGCGTGCTAGCGCTGGCAATGCACAAAAACAGGGTGATCAGCGAGCCTTCGTCGTCGTGTCCACCGATGATCTTGTGCCAGGCCAGTGACGCCGAGCGGTCATAGTCATCAACCTCGCTCAAACTGTCTTCGAGCCAGAAATACCGACCCACGAAGGCCGGCGTCTGGTTAAACAATTTTCTGACGGGGACCGTGGTGTCCAGAATTCTGGGCAAATCAGCCCGCACCGACTGCTGCACTTTTTGCAGCACGGCCGCGAACTGGCTGGGCAGCTTGGGTGGCGCATTGATCGGGAACAGGCTGGCCACGTCAGCCGCCCCGTCATACTTTTTGCGCAGCGCCAACACCATCTTTTCAAACCCGACCCAATCGGGCATCGTGCGGCCTCCGCTGGCCAGCGTCAACAGCGCGGTGCGGATCACGGCCTCGGCGTCGGGGCCAGCGTCTTCCAGTTCGTCGGCCTCCAGGCCCAACGCGCCCGCCAACCAGATCGCCGCATCCATCACCTGCGCCACTTGGCTGCGCTTGTCCAGTTCGGCCTGGTAGTCGCTCAGGCTGGCCAGCGACCATTTGGCGAGCAGCGGAATCTTGTCATCGCTGAAACCGGTGCGTTCGTTCATGCCGAAGTGGCTGTTTTGCGGCATCGCCAGCAAAGCCTTGAGCAGGTCGGAGCCGCCCTTGGAGCGAGATAGAAACGAGTGATCGCGCAGCGATTCGGCAGCCAGTCGCAGGTCGCCGCCGCTGCTGTGCTCCAGGTAGAGGCTGACCAGATTGATGATGCGATCTTTGGCTTTTTCCAGCTCCGGGCGCAAGAACTCGGTGCCGAAGTAGCGCGCAATTTGCACCATGCCTTTGGGCGCCTCGTTGCCAATGGCATCGAGTTTCTGCTGGTCGATGATGCCGTGTTGCACGCCAAACAGCAGTGCCTTTTCAAAGAATGGGCGCGTGTCATAGAGCGAAACGGACGACGGTGGGGCGAGGGACGCGGCAGCGCCGGCAGACTGTGGCATGGTGACGTAAGGCGCTGGGTTCTCGTGGTGCTTAGATCGCGGATTCTTCGTCGGACTCAAGCGCCGCCGGTGTCGCTTTGCCGCGGTCGGTGTCGCCGGTTTCGACCTTGCCGTCATCGTCGGGCATTTCCTCTTCCTCGCCGAGTCCGGCCTCAAACGCACGTGCCTTGGCGCGCAGCACCAGCAGCATTTCAATGAACAGGTCCGGGCACTGGTAGCGCAGGAGCCAGGCCAGCTCCATCCAGTCGTGGTCGGCCACTTCGTCCTGTTCGATGCGCGGCTGCACATAGGCCGAGGCCAGCAGGGCCGTCTCGGACAGGATCTGGCCGTCGTCGTCGACGGCATCAAAGCTGCCGGTGCGGGCAAAGGCTTCAATGCGGCTCCATTTTTCTTCAAAATAGTCGGCCAGCGCCTCGGCGCCACCTTCGAGGTCGCCCATCGCGTTCAAGAACTCAAGGGGATCCGCCTCATCCCGGAAGATGATCGAATTGACCATGCCGCGCAGGTGGCTGCGGGTCAGGTCCTTGTACTGCTTTTCAATCACCACCGCGTGGGCAAACTGCTTGGGCGTCACCAACAGATTGATGACTGACTCCTTGGAATTGTCGTATTCGCGGATCACCGCCAGGATGTCTTTGGCAGGCAGTTGCTCCAACACCAGCATCAGCGCTGAATCGCCCTCGGTGTCGGCCAACTCGACCAGGGCGGCTTCGGCGCCGACGATGTCGCCTGATGCAATCAGGCTCTGGGTTTTGGTGATGAGGGCAAGGTGGTTCATTTTTTTTTAGGGTTTCTTCTAGTCTTTGCGGTCGAAGCCCTGCTCGACCATCCAGTCGGCGCCGGCTTCTTCGCGCTTGCGGGCGACATTTTCTTCTTCAGCGTCCAGCGGGTTCATTTCTGGCTCAAGGTCTTCTTCGACCTCATCCTCGGGGTCGTGGATGCGGGCGGGCGCCGAAGCGGGCTTGTGGTGCATGTATTCCAGGGCGGCAGCGACGGTCAAGAACCAGTCGCCCATCGGCTCCTTGCGGATCGCCTGCACCAGCTCGTTCGTCCAGGGTGCCAGGTGGACCGCCTCGGCCAGAGCGTCCCAGTCGGGGAAATCTTCCGGCGCCAGGCTCAGCAGGTGCTCCATCATCGCGGGCGATTTGAACGTCAAACCCTGGTGCAGGACGACCGCCACCATCTCGGGGCTAAGCGCCATCATCTGCAGCAGGAACGCCAGTTCCTTGCGCCTTTGGGCCAGCCGCTGGCGCAGCACGTCGTGGCCTTCGGAGTCAAACCTCAAGTCGTCCAGCTCGGACTCATAGGCTGAGCGCAGGTTGCGGAAAAATGGTGAAATATTCATGGTCTTGGACTCTTTGTGTCTTGGGCATGGCGCAGCAACGGGTCAAAATAATGCTGCCAAATCTCGCGTGCGGTATCGAGCGGGTTGTCGAGCAGGTTGCGGCGTCGATTGTCGTCGTAAGCCTGGCGTTTGGCCGCATCAGAGAGCACTTCATACGCCTCTTGCACGGCGCGAAAACGCGCGGCGGCGTTGGCGGCGGCATTGCGGTCAGGGTGGTGCAGCGAGGCTTGTTGGCGAAAGGCCTTTTTAATGTCGGCCAACGTCGCATCGCTGCGCAGGCCTAAGGTGGCGTAGTGGTCGGTCATGCGGGCTTTGAGGGTCTGAAGGCGCGCTGGTTCAGATCGCCGAGAGTTCTTCCCAGCGCGCCAGGGCCGCCAGCAGCTCTTCGTCAATCGCGGCGTCGCGCGCGTACAGCTCGGTCGCGCGGGCGGGGTCTTTGGCGTAGAGGGTGGTGTCGGTCAGCGTGGCGCGCAGGGCGGCCTGCTCCTGCTCCAGCACGTCAATTCTGGCCTGCAAGGTGTCGACCTCGCGCTGCGCCTTGTTGCTGAGTTTTTGCGCCGTCACGTTTTTCGTGTTGTCGTTGGACTTTATGCTCTTTTGGCCTCTAGCCCCCGTCTGCTGTGCGTTAGCAGCTATCAAATTAGCTGCAGCCTGAATCTCCTTGCTGCGTTTCGACTGGATCAGCCAATCCTGCACGCCGCCTTCGTACTCGCGCCACAGCCCGTCGCCGTCATAGGCAATGGTGCTGGTCACGACGTTGTCCAGAAAGGTGCGGTCGTGGCTGACCAGAAACACCGTGCCCGCGTAGTTTTGCAGCAGTTCTTCCAGCAGTTCCAGGGTTTCGATGTCCAGGTCGTTGGTCGGCTCGTCGAGCACCAGCACGTTGGCGGGCCGGGCGAACAGGCGCGCGAGCAGTAGCCGGTTGCGCTCGCCGCCTGAGAGCGAGCGCACGGGAGAGTTGGCGCGCGCCGGTGAAAACAGGAAGTCGCCCAGGTAGCTCTTGACGTGCTTGCGCTGGTTGCCAATCTCGATCCATTCGCTGCCCGGGCTGATGAAGTCCACCAGCGTGGCGTCAAGATCGAGCGCGTTGCGCATCTGGTCAAAGTAGGCGACCTGCAGGTTCGTGCCCGTGCGAACCTTGCCGCTGTCGGGCACCAATTCACCCAGAATGAGCTTGAGCAAGGTCGTCTTGCCCGCGCCATTGGGGCCGAGCAGGCCGATCTTGTCGCCGCGCAAAAGGGTGGCAGAAAAGTCCTTGATGATGACCTTGTCGCCGAAGGACAGGCTGACCTGCGTCAACTCGGCCACCAACTTGCCACTGACGGCGCCGGAGGCCACGTCCATTTTGACTTTGCCCACGGCGTCACGGTGCGCCTTGCGGCTGGCGCGCAGATTTTCCAGGCGCACGATGCGGCTCTCGCTGCGGGTGCGCCGCGCTTCCACACCTTTGCGGATCCAGATTTCTTCCTGCACCAGCAGTCGGTCGGCCTTGGCGCTGATGACCGCTTCCTGCGCCAGCTGATCTTCCTTGAGCAGCTGGTAGCGGGCGTAATTGCCGTCATAGGAACGCAGGATGCCGCGGTCCAGTTCGATGATGCGCGTCGCCACCCGGTCCAGAAAACTCCGGTCATGGGTGATGGCCACGACGCTGCCCTTGAAGCCGATCAGCAGGTCTTCGAGCCATTCGATCGAGTCCAGGTCGAGGTGGTTGGTGGGCTCGTCCAGCAGCAGCACGTCGGGCTCTGCCACCAGCGCTTGCGCCAGTGCGACCCGTTTCTTGGTGCCGCCCGAGAGCGTGCCAACGATGTCGTTCTCATTGAGATGCAGGCGGTGCAGCGTTTCCGTGACGCGCTGCTCCCAGTTCCAGCCGCCCAGCGCTTCAATCTGGCTTTGCAGGGCGTCAAGGTCGCCCACCCCCTCGCAATATTGATCAATTAGCGCGATAACCCCCGCAATGCCGGCGCTAGCAGCTACAAAAACAGTAGCGTCCTGGTCGAGCTGAGGCTCCTGCGCGACATAGGCCAGGCGCAGGTTTTGCTGCAATTGCAGCACGCCGTCATCGGCTTTTTCAAACCCGGCGAGGATTTTCAGAAAGGAGGTCTTGCCGGTGCCGTTGCGTCCAATCAGGCCGACGCGCTCGCCCGTTTCCAGTGCAAAGTCGGTGTGATCGAGTAAGGCCACGTGGCCGAAAGCCAGCTGCGCGTTGAGAAAGGTAATTAATGCCATAGGGGGAGGATTATCCCGCCCCCCGGCCTCAAGCGCGCTGCGCTGAGCCCGCTCACAGTCTTTTATTCAAGGGCTTTGCGGACCGGGCGTTGGGCTCATAGGTCTCTGGGGTGCCCGAACTTGAGGATGCGCGTCGCCAACAGGGTTTCGGCAAAAAAGCACAACAGCGCCACCAGGAAAAAAAGAACCCCCGACAGAAAACAAAACGTTGCGATGCGATAAATCTGCAGCTCGGTCGTTTCACCGAGAAACAAGACCACGATGGTCAGGCCGATCAAGATGGAGCAAAAGGTCAGAAGCGCAATGCAGGCGTTAACCAGTGCGCCGCGTTTACGCAGGCGCGCCAGCTCGACGTATTGCACCGTCATGGGGTTGTCTGCCGGGGCCGCCTCTATTCGATCTTCCAGCAGGCGCGCGCGGTCAATGATGCGCGCCAGTCGCCCCGCCACCGCGCCGATCATGCCGGATACGGCGGTCAGCAAAAACACCGGGGCGACGGCGAGCTGAATGCCGTGCGAGATGGTGGCGAGGTCGGTGGTAAAAAACATGGTGACTCCTTGGGCACGATTGGAAGGGCACTCAACAACGCATGGTTGCTCTGTTAATAGTAGCTGCTAACGACCGTCATATAAGGGCTACCGCCCTGTTTCATATAAATTTTCTGGCTGACCAGGCTACTCAACCTGCGGCCTGCAACGCCAGCCCTGCGTGCTCGCGCAGCGGGTGAAAGTGAATCTTGGGAAAACGCTCCTGCGCCAGCCGCACGTCGTACGGGCTGGTGCACAAATAGGCCAGCGTGTCAGCTGCATCGCGCGCCATGCGCTGCGGGTAGGCGTAAACAAAGTCTTTCAGTTCTTGGGGCGAGTCAGCGGTGATCCAGCGCGCGCCGGTGTACTGGCTGGGCTCCAGGCGGATGTCGGCGTCGTATTCACCTTTGAGCCGGTGCTGCACCACCTCAAACTGCAACTGGCCGATGGCCCCGAGCAGCATGTTGCCGCCCATCTCGGGCCGGAACACCTGAATGGCGCCTTCTTCACCGAGCTGCGCCAGCCCTTGCTGCAGCTGTTTGGTGCGCAGCGGGTTCCTCAGCACCACGGTCATGAACATCTCGGGCGCAAAGAACGGCAAACCGGTGAACAGCAGGTTCACCGAACCGTCGGTGATGGTGTCGCCCAGTTGCACGCCGCCGTGCGTGGTGAAGCCGATGATGTCGCCAGCGTAGGCCTCCTCGACCGCCTCGCGGCGCTGGCTCATGAAGGTCACCACGCTGGTGGGGCGCAGCTCCTTGCCGGTGCGCATGACTTTGAGTTTCAAGCCGGGCGTGTACTTGCCCGAGGCGATGCGCACAAAGGCGATGCGGTCGCGGTGGTTCGCATCCATATTGGCCTGCACCTTGAACACCACGCCTGAGAAAGCGTCGTCTTCGGGCTGCACCTGTTTGATGACCGGCTGTTTGTTGACCACGAACGAGCTGGTGCGCGGACCGGGTGAGGGCGCCAGGTCGACCAGCGCATCGAGCACCTCCATCACACCAAAGTTGTTTACACCCGAGCCGAAGAACACCGGGGTTTGCTTGCCCTCCAGAAAAGCCTCGCGGTCGAACGCAGGGGAGGCGCCGGTGGCCAGTTCCATGCTTTCCAGCGCGGTCAGCCACTCGCTGCCAAAACGGGCTTGCAGGGCAGCGGGGTCGGACAAGGGCATGGCGTCAAAGTCGTGCGGCAGGCGCTGACTGCCCGACTCAAACACCGTCATCACATGGGTGCGCAGGTTGATGATGCCGCCGAAGGTCTTGCCCTGGCCCACCGGCCAGGTCATGGGCACGCACGGCATGCCGAGCTCGCGCTCGACCTCGTCCAGAATGTCCAGCGGGTCGCGCACTTCGCGGTCCATCTTGTTGATGAAGGTGATGATCGGCGTGTTGCGCTGGCGGCAGACCTCGATCAGGCGGCGGGTCTGCGACTCGACGCCGTTGGCCGCGTCAATCACCATCAGCGCCGAGTCCACCGCCGTGAGCACGCGGTAGGTGTCCTCGGAGAAGTCCTTGTGGCCCGGGGTGTCGAGCAGGTTGATCACATGGTCGCGGTAGACCATTTGCATCACGCTAGAGGCCACCGAGATGCCGCGCTGCTTCTCGATTTCCATCCAGTCGCTGGTGGCGTGGCGCGTCGCTTTGCGGGCTTTCACCGAGCCTGCGATCTGGATCGCGCCCGAGAACAGCAACAGCTTTTCCGTCAGCGTGGTTTTACCCGCATCGGGGTGGGAGATGATGGCAAAGGTGCGGCGGCGACGGGTTTCGGCTTGGTAGGTCATGAATTTGGGCTGGAGGCGATCAGCTTGCGCCGCTCGTTCTGGAGACGTGCGCGCGCAGCGGCAGACGATGAAAGTCTGGAAAAGGTAGAATTATCGCCTTCCGAGGAGCGTTGCAGTTCACACATGTTGAACGAGGCTCGGACCGCATGCTTGGGCCTGATGGCCAAAGCATCGCATCAACCGCGCTCACCCACTGGTCTGTGGGGTGAGCCTTTTCCAAAAAGTTCTCCGCGCAGTTCAGTGCTTTTCAAATCAACTTTTGGAGTGAGCCATGCGCACCGTAACTAAACCTGTCAACCAACCCGACCACGTCATCGCCGACATCAACCTCGCCGCCTGGGGCCGCAAGGAACTCAATATCGCCCAGACCGAAATGCCCGGCCTGATGGCGATTCGTGAAGAATTTGCCCAAGCCCAGCCTTTGAAAGGCGCGCGCATCACCGGTTCGCTGCACATGACGATCCAGACCGCTGTGCTGGTCGAAACCCTGCAGGCGCTGGGCGCCGACGTGCGCTGGGCCTCGTGCAATATTTTTTCCACGCAAGACCACGCCGCCGCTGCGCTGGTTGAAGCGGGCACCCCGGTGTTTGCCTACAAGGGCGAGACCCTGACCGACTACTGGGACTACACCCACCGCATCTTTGAATTCGGCGGCAAGAAGGGTTCGGCGGCTGAAGGCCCGAACATGATTCTGGACGACGGCGGCGACGCCACTTTGCTGATGCACCTGGGCACCAAGGCCGAGAAAGACATCAGCGTGCTGGCCAATCCAGGCAGCGAAGAAGAAATCTGCCTGTTTGCCGCCATCACGGCCAAGCTGGCGCTGGACCCGACCTGGTACAGCCGCCGCCTGAAAAATATCATTGGCGTGACCGAAGAGACCACCACCGGCGTGCTGCGTTTGAACGAGATGTCGGCCAAGGGCGAACTGGCGCTGCGTGCCATCAACGTCAACGACTCGGTGACCAAGAGCAAGTTCGACAACCTGTACGGCTGCCGCGAGTCGCTGGTGGACGCCATCAAGCGCGCCACCGACGTGATGATCGCCGGCAAAGTGGCGTGCGTGGCCGGTTACGGCGACGTCGGCAAAGGCTCGGCCCAGGCGCTGCGTGCGCTCTCTGCCCAGGTCTGGGTGACTGAAGTCGACCCAATCAACGCGCTGCAAGCCGCGATGGAGGGCTACAAGGTTGTCACCATGGAATATGCGGCCGACAAGTGCGATATTTTTGTGTCTGCTACCGGCAACAAGAACGTCATCACCTACAAGCACATGGATGCCATGAAAGACCAGGCCATCGTCTGCAACATTGGTCACTTTGACAATGAAATCGACGTCGCCTCGCTGTCCAAGTGCAAGTGGGAAGAGATCAAGCCGCAAGTGGACCATGTGATCTTCCCGGCCAAGGGAAAGAAGCCCGCTAAGCGCATCATCCTGTTGGCCAAGGGTCGGTTGGTGAATTTGGGTTGTGGCACCGGCCACCCCAGCTTTGTGATGAGTTCGAGCTTTGCGAACCAGACGATTGCGCAGATCGAACTCTTCACCAAGCCCAAGGAATACAAAGTCGGTAAGGTTTATGTGCTGCCCAAGCACCTGGACGAAAAAGTGGCGCGCCTGCACCTGGGCAAGGTCGGCGCCATGCTGTCCGAGCTGACCGACGAGCAAGCCGCCTACATTGGCGTGAGCAAAGCCGGCCCTTACAAGGCGGACAGCTACCGTTATTGATCCTTGTGCGGCAACCCGGCCCCGGACGCGTTCCGGGGCGCCGCATCCGCAAGCCCTGCCTTGCCCTTTTATGAATGACAAACCCCTCTATGCGTGCTGACCAATTACTCGTGCAACGGCAACTGGCCAGCACGCGCTCGCAGGCCCAGCGCCTGATTGCCGACGGCGTGCAGTGGCTTAAGGGCGCACAGTGGAAGACCGTCAGCAAAAACGGCGACGAGATACCGCTGGAGGCCGAAATCAAGCTGCTCAACGACGCCGAGGCGCGCTATGTGTCACGCGGCGGCCTCAAACTGGAGGCCGCGCTCCAACAGGTCGGCCTGGCGGTGACCGGACTGGCCTGTCTGGATGTGGGCCAGTCGACCGGTGGCTTTAGCGACTGCCTGCTGCAGCACGGCGCCGCCTCGGTCGTCGGGGTGGACGTGGGCAGCGGCCAATTGCACCCCAGCCTGCGCGAAGACCCGCGCGTGCTGTGTCTTGAAAAAGTCAACGCGCGCGCGCTGGTTGCTTCAGATTTAGTAGCTGCTTATGAAGACAGCACGGGGGCTGAGGGTCAATTTGATGTCGAAGAAGGGGCTGCGGACGTGGTTGAGTTCGCGCCCGAATTCGACCTGATCGTGGCCGACCTGTCGTTCATCTCGCAAACCCTGGTGTTGCCCGCCGTGGTGCCACTGCTCAAGAGCGGCGGCACGCTGCTGACGCTGGTCAAGCCGCAGTTTGAACTGCAACCGGGTCAGGTTGGCAAAGGCGGCATCGTGAAGGATGCCGCCATGTACCTGCTGGTGGAGCAGCGCCTGCGTGAGGCTTGCGCCGCGCTGGGGCTGACGGTGACGGCCTGGTTCGATTCACCGATTGCCGGTGGCGACGGCAACCGCGAGTTTTTCATCGCCGCCGTCAAGCCGAAAGATTAGAAAGTCCGTCATGACCGCGACCTCTCCCATTCCCATCAGTGTTGAGTTCTTCCCTCCCAAAACGCCCGAAGGCGTCGACAAGCTGCGCGGGGTGCGCCAGCAGTTGTACACCTTGAAGCCCGAGTTTTGCTCGGTCACCTTTGGCGCCGGCGGCTCGACGCAAGAAGGCACGTTCAACACCGTGCGCGACATTCTGGCCGAGGGCGTGCAGGCGGCCTCGCACATCTCCTGCATCGGTGCGACTCACGCCAAGGTGCGTGAGCAACTGGGCATTCTCAAAGCCATGGGCGTCAGGCGCCTGGTGGCGCTGCGCGGCGATTTGCCCAGCGGCTTTGGCATTGGGGGCGAGTTCCATTACGCCAGCGACCTGGTGGAATTTGTGCGGGCCGAGACCGGCGATGACTTTCACATCGAGGTGGCCGCTTACCCCGAGATACACCCGCAGGCCCGCTCGCCTGCCGCCGACCTGCAGGCCTTTGCCGCCAAAGTCAAGGCGGGCGCCAACTCCGCCATCACCCAGTATTTCTACAACGCTGACGCCTATTTCCGCTTTGTCGAAGAGGTGGACGCGCTGGGTCTGAGTCTGCCGATCGTGCCCGGCATCATGCCGATTGCCAGCTCGACCCAGCTGATGCGCTTCAGTGACGCCTGTGGCGCCGAGATTCCGCGCTGGATTCGCTTGCGACTGCAAAATTTTGGCGATGACGTAGCCTCCATCAAGGCGTTTGGCCTGGATGTGGTGACTGATCTGTGCTTGCAGCTGCGCGCCGGGGGGGCGCCCGGCCTGCACTTTTACAGCATGAACCAGAGCGCTGCCACGCTGGAAATCTGCCATAGGCTGGGCTAAGTGCCGGTGCCCAGTCGATTGGCCGGTACTGGATGGGAACCACGCTAATCCAGTTCTTGGCCGCAGGCTAACGTTGGCGGAAGTGTCGGATTTGTTTACAGACCAGCGCCAGAGTTGCGCAAGAGGCGGCTGCCTGGAAGCAATCACTTTTGCAAGTCATTGATATGTAAAAATTAATTTACATATTGGTTGCTTGGGCATAATTCTTGCAAGTCAGTGGTCTACGGGGCCGAGCTTGCGCAATGGCGGGCTTTGACTGTTGTTCGCATTGCGTGAGTCACTGATGTTGTCGAAGCATGAAACACCTAAGAACCCAGAACAAGAAACCACTATTGATGCATGAGCGCGGCGCGGTCCGATTCGAGACCGAGTTGCCCGTCGAAATCGGCAATCTTCGTGGTCTGGCCCGCAATATCAGCGCGACGGGCATTTATTTTGAAATAGAGGCTGCGCCGGCACTGGGGTCGCACCTGTACTTTGCGGTTGAGATGACGGTTCGAGGTGAAAAATTGAAGTTGGTGTGCGACGGTCAAGTGCTTCGGGTCGAGCACAAGGACGGTGTGCACGGTATTGCCGCGAGGTTTGATGATTCTTTTTTTTCAAATCCTGCAGAAGTCATTGATATCGACGCGGCTTGGCTGGCACACACCCATTAAGATGCGCCCACAAGCAACTTCTGATTGAACATCACGCCATGAAAATTCTTCTGACGGGGGCGGCCGGCTTCATTGGCATGACGACCGCACTGCGTTTGCTGGCGCGCGGCGATGAAGTGCTGGGGCTGGACAACCTCAATGACTATTACGATGTCACCCTGAAAGAAGATCGCCTCAAACGCTTGAGCCCGCACGCGGGTTTTCGCTTCGTGAAAATGGATGTGGCTGATCGACAGGCCATGGCGCAACTTTTTGTCGATGAAAAATTTGACCGCGTTATTCACTTGGCGGCCCAGGCCGGTGTGCGCTATTCCCTGCAAAATCCGCATGCCTACATCGACAGCAACATTGTCGGTTTCATGAATGTGCTGGAGGCTTGCCGCCACGCACAAGTGCAGCACCTGGTCTACGCCTCCAGTTCCAGCGTCTACGGTGGCAACACCAACATGCCGTTTTCCGAGCACGACAGCGTCGATCACCCGGTCAGTCTTTATGCTGCCACGAAGAAGGCCAATGAACTGATGGCGCACACCTACAGTCATTTGTATGGTCTACCCACCACCGGCCTGCGTTTTTTCACGGTTTATGGTCCCTGGGGTCGGCCTGACATGGCCTTGTTTTTGTTTACCAAGGCGATTCTGGATGGCCGCGCTATAGACGTTTTCAACTATGGCCAGATGCAGCGTGATTTCACCTTTGTCGACGACATCGTCGAAGGCGTCGTTCGGGTGCTGGATCGCGTCGCCTGCCCCAATCCAGTTTATGACCCGGCGCTGGCTGACCCGGCGACCAGCAACGCGCCCTACCGGGTGTTCAACATTGGCAACAACAAGCCGGTGCCCTTGCTCGACTTCATCGCCTGCATCGAGGAGGCCCTGGGCCGCAAGGCGGAGAAAAATCTATTGCCCTTGCAGGACGGTGATGTGCCCGCTACCTATGCCAATACCGATGCCTTGAGCGACTGGGTTGGTTTTGTACCCGGCACCCCGATTGAGCGGGGGATTGCCCGCTTTGTGGCTTGGTACCGCGACTATTACCAGGTCTAGTTGGCTGTCCGGTTAGTCAGAAAAGGCGCCGGATCAAGCCCGTGGCGCCTGCCTCGCACAGGGCCAGAACATGATCAAACCCTTCCTGGTTGCCGTAATACGGATCGGGGACTTCGACCTCCTCGACGTCTTCGGCAAAGTCCAGCAATAAATGCAATTTATCCATCTGTTCGAGCGGGCAGAGTCGGCGCAGCTCGGTCAAATTACTGGTATCCATCGCCAGAATCAGGTCAAAAGACTGGAAGTCCTGTACGGTAATTCTGCGAGAACGAACGCGGCCCATTTCGTAGCCGTGACGCGCCAGCGTCAGCGCGGCCCGGCGGTCGGGTCGCTCGCCCAGGTGGTGCGCGTGGGTGCCGGCGCAATCCACCTCAAACGGTGGTTCAATTCCGGCCTCGACAGCCAGCTTGCGGGTAACGGCTTGCGCCATCGGAGAGCGACAGGTATTGGCCATACACACCATCAGCAGCTTGGTCATAGCGCCTGATTCTAGGGTGTGACACCTCTCAAAAAGCACATCCACTGCGCCATTTATATCGTTGGGCAATTTTCGGTGTTTCTTGAGAAATATCAATTTAGCACGTGCCGATCAGCGCAGACTTCAAGGCGTGATTCGGGGGGCGATGCACCATCAGGACTGGAAATTCAGTTCCAGTGCGTAAGCCCATCGGACACCTTCAACTTGTACAGGGGATACGCTTTGAAAAGTTTCTATGGCATTGTCAAAAATGCGATCCGTTGGGTCGCCTTCGGTCTGATAACGGGCATGGTGGCTGCGTGTGCCAATTTATCAGCTTATCCGCCCGCGCCCATGGCCGCCGCCTCAACCGATTACGACTATGTGGTGGGTGCCGGTGACACCCTCAACATCATCGTTTGGCGTAATCCTGAGCTTTCGATGTCGGTACCGGTTCGCCCTGACGGCAAGGTGTCAACGCCGCTGGTGGATGAGTTGGTGGCCCAGGGCAAGACCTCGGTCGAGATTGCGCGTGACGTCGAGAAGGCCCTGGCCAAGCTGGTGCGTGATCCGGTGGTGACGATCATCGTGACCAGTTTTGTGGGGCCGTACAGCGAGCAAATACGGGTCGTTGGCGAGGCGGCCCGACCCCAGGCCTTGCCGTACAAGCAAAAAATGACGGTGCTTGATGTGATGATTGCTGTGGGGGGGCTGACCGACTTCGCCGATGGCAATGCGGCTTCCATCACACGTGCCTCAGAAGGTGACAAGCGCTATGCGGTGCGACTCAAAGACCTGATCAAGCGCGGCGATATTTCCGCCAATGTCGAGATGAAACCGGGCGACGTTCTGATCATTCCGCAAGGCTGGTTCTAAAGCCGCCTCTTTCTGGCTGCCTGCCTGAGTCGCGTGACGACGGCTTGGTGGTGTTCCAAACTTGACCAAAAAGATCAAATCTGATGGATGAGCTCATTAGCCAAATAGTCACCGCTGCCCGCGGCATGTGGAAGCATCGCTGGCTGGGCCTGTTGGTGGCCTGGGTGGTCACCGCAATCGGCATGTTTGTGGTGCTGTCGGTGCCTGACAAGTACGAGGCCTCTGCCCGTATTTTTGTAGACACACAGTCGATTCTGAAACCCTTGATGTCGGGATTGGCGGTGCAGCCCAATGTGGATCAACAGGTGGTGATGTTGAGTCGCACGCTGATCAGTCGCCCCAATGTTGAAAAACTCATTCGCATGGCTGACCTTGACCTGAAAGCCCAGTCCAAGAGCGCGCAGGATGCGTTGATTGATGGCTTGATGAAAACGCTTGAAATCAAGAATGTAGGGCGGGACAACCTTTACGTATTGTCTTACCGCGACTCAAGCCCCGACAAAGCCAAGCGGGTGGTGCAGTCGCTGGTGTCAATCTTTGTTGAGTCCAGTCTGGGCGATAGCCGCAAGGACTCCAACACCGCGCGCAAATTCATTGACGAGCAGATCCAAACGTATGTGACGAAGCTCGAAGAAGCCGAAGCCCGTTTGAAGCAATTCAGGCTGCGCAATATGGAGCTTCAAAATGCGGATGGGCAAGACATGGCCGGACAGGTCAGTGCCATCAGCAGTCAACTGAGCCAGGCGCGTCTGGAGCTGCGTGAGGCGGAGAACGGCCGGGACTCGGCCAAACGTCAACTGGAGGCCGAAAAAGATCAGAACGCCAACATCACCTCGCGCAGTCTGCTGCAGGAGTCTGCCATGCAGAGCTCAACGCCCGAAATCGATGCGCGCATAGAGGCACAGAAACGCCAGCTTGATGGGCTGCTGCAGCGTTTCACCGAGCAGCATCCCGATGTGGTCAGCACCCGACGCCTGATCCAGGAGCTCGAGATCCTCAAAGGCAAAGAATTGCAGGAACTGCGCAAGACCGCGATGGCCAACCCGGCCGCGGCGTCTGCCAACAGTCTGGCTTACCAGGAGCTCAATCGCCTGTTTGCGACCTCCGAGGTGCAGGTCGCTGCGTTGCGGGCCAGGGTGGGTGAGTACGAGGCACGTTTTGCCAGGGCCCGCGAGCTGATGAAGACGGCACCCCAGATCGAGGCTGAATTTGCGCAATTGAATCGCGACTACGACATCAACAAGAAGAACTACAACGACCTGGTGTCCAGAAGAGAGTCAGCCGCCATGTCCGGCGACCTGGACAGTGCCGCAGGTATGGCCGACTTTCGCCTGATTGATCCGCCGCGTGCTTCGCCCAAACCGGTGGCGCCTAACCGTCTGCTGTTGATGCCGCTTGCCCTGTTGGCCGCCTTGGGTGCTGGCTTGGCCGTGACCTTTATCGCGAGTCAATTGCGTGCTGTTTTTTACGATGCGCGTTCCTTGAAAGAGGTCCTTGGATTGCCGCTGCTGGGTGTGGTGACCTTGGTGATGGACGATGGAGCGGTGCTGAGGGAAAAGCTGGAACTGAAAAAGTTTTGGGCCGCTTCAGGCGGCTTGGTAGGCGTTTTTTTAGCCGGAATGATCATTTTTTCAGTGATCTCCGGACGGCCAGGATGAACCAACTATGACTAGCTTAATCGAGCAGGCGGCAGTGCGCCTGGAACAGCTTCGTCAAGCCGGCGCCGAGATGCCCGGCGTGACGCCCGTGACGCCTGTGGCTCACGTTCCTGACGACAATTGGCAGCGGGTGGCCGAGGCCCCCCGAGTGGCCGAGGCGGCGGCGACGCCTGGCTCTATGTCTGGCGCAACGTCACGACGCGTTGAAATTGATCTGGACGCGCTCGCAAAAGCGGGCATTGTCAGCCCGAATGCGCCACGATCCCAGATCGCCGATCAATACCGGGTCGTCAAGCGGCCCTTGATCAGCAACGCTGTGGGAAGAGGCGCCTCGACCGTGGTCAATGGCAACCTGATCATGGTGACCAGCGCGCTACCCGGCGAAGGCAAGACGTTTACCGCCATCAATCTGGCGATGAGCATGGCGACCGAGCTCGATTACACCGTCATGCTGGTCGATGCCGACGTTTTGCGTCCCACCGTGATGAGTGTGATGGGCTTGGCGGATGGCCCCGGACTGCTCGACCTGGTGCTCGACGAGTCGAAGGACTTGTCCAGCGTGCTGCTACGAACGAACATTGACAAACTGACCTTGTTGCCCAGCGGCACGGCGCATCCGCGGGCGACCGAATTATTGGCCAGTGACGCCATGACCCGTCTGCTCACGGATATGGCTACCCGCTATACCGATCGCATCATTATTTTCGATTCGCCGCCGCTTCTTCTTGCCACTGAGTCGCGCGTGCTGGCCTCCAATATGGGCCAGGTCGTGGTGGTGGTTCAGGCCGAGAAGACGCTGCAGTCAGATGTGGTCCACGCGCTTGCCACGATTGAAGCTTGCCCCGTGAAGTTGATGTTGTTGAATCAGGCGAGGGCCGCTTTCAAAGGTGGGTATGGGTATGGGTATGGGTATGGGAGCGGCTACAGCTACGGGTACGAGCCTGCGCAGTCGGGTTTGTCATCCTTGTCAACGCAGTCATGATGCCTAGCGCGCCCACATTGAGAAAGTTGCGCTGCCGGCTGGCTGACGTTCCGACTGCGGTGCTGCTCATGATGGCATCGGGGGGCGCCTATGCGCAGGAAGGCGTTGCAGATGCAGGCGCCTTACGTCTGGTGTCGGTTGTGCCGCGTGTCTCTGTCTCCGAAGTCATCACAAACAACGTGGCGCTGAGTTCTGCCAACCCGCAGTCAGACCAGATTACCCAGGTTAGCCCCGGCATTCGAATCAGTGTCGGGGGCGCTCGCCTTCAAGCCTACTTTGACTATTCGCGCAATGAATTGTTTTACGCGCAAGACTCATCGCCCCAGCGGTCGCAAAACGCCCTCAACACGTTTGGCACGCTGGAGGTGCTCGACAACTGGGCCTATCTCGATTTCAGCGGCAACATTTCGCAACAGGCGATTTCAGCCTTTGGCGCGCAGTCCGTTGACAACACGTCTGTCAACCCGAACCGGACCGAGGTCTCGACTTATCGTCTGTCACCCTACGTGCGCGGCCGGCTGGGCAATGTGGCCAACTACGAGGCACGCTACAGCCGCGCCATCAGCAGCAGTGATTCGGGCCTTGGCTCGGATGTGACAACCGGCGATGCGGTTGCCAAAGTGAGTGCAGATCGCGCCTTTGGCAATCTAGGCTGGTCGGCAGATGCCAGCCAGCAGACTGCCGACTACAGCGCTGGTCGCCAGACTGAAGCCAATCGACTCAACCTGGGTTTGTCGTATGCGATTACGCCGCAGCTCAGCGTGTCGGCCAGGGCTGGGCGTGAGACCAACAACTACACCACGCTTGATATGGAAAGTTACGACACCAGCGGTGTCGGCTTGAACTGGGCGCCATCGGAGCGGACGAAGTTGTCAGCGTCCCTGGATCATCGTCCATTCGGCGATGCGCACAGCGTCAGCTTTGAGCACCGAACACCGCGCACCGCCTGGAGGTTTTCTGACTCAAAAGATGTTTCAACCACGCCCAACCAAGCTGGTTTTGCCAGTCTGGGTGCTATCTACGATCTCCTGTTCATCCAGTTTGCTTCAATTGAGCCTGATGCGGTCGCGCGGGCCCGCCTGGTCAATACTTATTTGCAGAGCAACGGTATCAACCCCAATGCCCCTGTCATCAGCAGCTTTTTGGCATCGGCGGTCTCCCTGCAACTTCTGCAAAATCTGTCCTTCGCGCTGCTCGGTGTGCGAGACACCATCACGTTTGTTGCCACGCGCAGCGAGAGCAGCAGGTTGGACACCTTGTCGGTCGGTTTTGATCCCAATAGCGCAACGTTGATTCGCCAGCGTGGTTTCAGCGTCAATTATGCGCATCGCCTGACGCCCGAGTATTCGCTGGGTGTGCTGGCATCACAACAAAACACCGAGGGGGTGTCGAGCCTGCAAGATTCACGCTTGCGCTTGCTGAGCATCAATATCACAGGCAAATTCGGGAAAAACGCCGCAGCGTCGGTCGGCGTTCGGCGCGTCGTCTACAGCAGCGTTACTGCGCCTTATGGCGAAACCGCCATCACTCTCAGCCTCAATGTGCAGTTCTGACCCATGTATGAAACATATTACGGGTTGACCAGCAAGCCTTTTCAGCTCAACCCTGATCCGAGTTTTTATTTCGGCAGCAAGCAGCACCGTCGAGCCAAGGCTTACCTTGAGTATGGTGTCCAACGAAACGAAGGCTTCATCGTGATCACAGGAGAGGTGGGGGCGGGCAAGACCACGATTGTGCGCGGCCTGCTCGCCAGTCTGGACCCCGACAAGGTTGTGGCTGCCAACCTGGTCACCACACAACTCGATGCAGAGGACACCTTGCGCCTGGTAGGTGCGGCTTTTGGCGTACGCGTTAAAGATGTCTCGAAAGCCGATGTCCTGATGGCGCTGGAGGCCTACTTGGTCAATCAGACCAGCCAGGGAAGACGCTGCCTGCTGATCGTCGACGAGGCGCAAAACCTGACAGCCAAAGCGGTAGAAGAATTGCGCATGCTGTCCAACTTTCAGTTTGGCCAACAAGCGCTGCTGCAGACATTCCTGGTGGGGCAGCCGGAATTCCGCGCCATTTTGCAGAGTCCGACCATGCAGCAACTCAGGCAACGCGTGACGGCCACGTGCCATATCGGGCCGATGGACAAAGATGAGACCCGCGGATATGTCGAGCATCGGTTGAAGTGTGCTGGCTCCGCAGGTCGACCCAGCTTCGACGACCTTGCGTTCGAGGCGATTTTCAAGGCTTCAGGGGGCATTCCACGTCGTATCAACCTCACCTGTGACCGCCTGTTGCTGCTTGGCTTCCTGGGCAACAAAGACGCCTTTGGTGCGGAGGATGTCAATGAGGTGGTAAAGGAAATTGACGATGAATCGGTCGTTCCAGCCAATCAGGGCGCGCCAACACGATCTGCACCCGATGACTCCCGCGGGCAAAGCTTGGCAAATATTGACATCGGCGACATTGATCCAGGCAAACTGCAGGTGGGCTCGGCGTTGGCAGGCGCCCTCAGCAGCCAAATCGATGGCTTGAGCGCCGAACAATACGATGGCCGTTTGCGTCGTCTCGAACTTAGCATGCTTCGGATTGAGCGAATCAATCTCGAAGTTCTTGCCATGCTGCAAAAGATGGTGATGGCAGCGAGAAAACCGAGCCAGGAGAGTCAGTCATGAATGATCAGGCACTTGGACGCGCAATGGATGCTGATTTGGGGCCTGTCATTTGCGTGGTGGGTGCGCGGCCCAACTTCATGAAAATGGCGCCAATTCTCAGGGCCATGGCGGCGCATGTGCCAGCGCTGCCGGTGCTGCTGGTGCACACCGGCCAGCATTACGACAAAGACATGAGTGAGCGCTTGTTTGAAGATTTGCGCTTGCCAACCCCGGACGTCAATCTTGAGGTTGGGTCAGGCACGCACGCGATGCAGACCGCGGAGGTCATGCGCCGGTTTGAGCCGGTGGTTGACACCTACCAACCTTCCTGCGTGGCGGTCGTGGGCGACGTCAATTCCACGCTCGCGTGCGCGTTGGTGGCGGTCAAGAAAAACGTGCCGGTGGTGCATATCGAAGCCGGACTGCGCAGTTATGACCGCGCCATGCCGGAAGAGATCAACCGCATCCTGACCGACCAGATCGCCGATCGCCTCTACACCACGGAGCGCACGGCGCAAGGCAATCTGGCGCGCGAAGGTATCGCATCAAACCAGGTCTGCTTTGCTGGCAACGTCATGATTGACTCGGTGGTTTTTGGTCGGGCCAACGCCCGCAGCGTGAGCGCCACCTTGCAAGCTTGCCACATCGATCCCGTTGTTTTCCGTTATCCACGTGGGCTGGGCGTGGTCACTTTGCATCGCCCTTCGAACGTGGATCATCCTGACGCTTTGCGCGGGCTACTTGGCGTGCTGGGGGAGGTCGCGACCCGTTTGCCCCTGGTGTTTGTGCTGCATCCGCGCACCCGCAGCAACATCGATCGCTTTGGCCTGATGCACTTGATTGACCCGGTGCGCATGGCCTTGTTGCCGCCGCAGGGCTATCTTGAAATGCTGGGCCTGATGGCCGAGGCCACCGTGGTGCTGACAGACTCAGGTGGACTGCAGGAAGAAACCACGGCGTTGGGAGTGCCCTGCCTGACGCTGCGGGAAAACACCGAGCGCCCGATCACCGTGGAGCAAGGGACCAACACGCTCGTGGGGCGCAATCGGGAAGCCATTCTGGGTGCCGTCAATGACATTCTGCTGGGCAAAGGAAAGCGTGGTCGTTTGCCCGAGCTTTGGGATGGGCATGCCGCCGAGCGGATCGCGGCCGACATGTACCCGTGGCTGAAGCACCGGCAAGCGGGCATGGCGACGAGGTTGATTGCGTTATGAAAAACGATCTGCCAATGGCGCCCGTCACGAACGCGCTGACCATCGATGTAGAAGACTATTTTCAAGTCTCGGCCTTCGCGCCGCATATTGCCCGTTCCGAGTGGAATTTGCGTGAATGCCGGGTCGAACGCAACGTTGACTGCATCCTTGAAATGCTCGCCAGCAGCGAGACCAAGGCAACCTTCTTTACCCTTGGCTGGATCGCAGAGCGTTATCCTGAGCTGGTGCGACGCATCGTGCGCGAAGGCCATGAACTGGCCAGTCATGGCTACGGCCACGAGCGCGCCAGCGACCAGACCGAAGCCGCATTTCTTGCCGACATCCAGTTGGCAAAAATTGTTCTGGAAGACTTGTCAGGCAGTGAAGTGAACGGGTATCGCGCGCCCAGTTTTTCTATCGGCCGTGCGAATCTCTGGGCCTTTGACTGCTTGGCCCGGGCCGGCTACCGCTACAGTTCCAGCGTCTACCCGATCCGGCATGACCACTACGGCATGCCAGAGTCGCCGCGCTTTGCCTATGAGGTGCGTCCGGGTTTGATGGAAATCCCGATTACGACGTTACGGGTGTTTAACCGCAACTTGCCTTCCAGTGGCGGGGGCTACTTCCGATTGCTGCCTTATGCCTGGTCACGCTGGATGCTCAGCCGGATCAACGGGCATGAGCACGAGTCGGGTGTCTTTTACTTTCATCCCTGGGAGATTGACCCCGGTCAGCCGCGCATTGAAGGCATCAGCAGCAAGACGCGCTTTCGTCATTACGTCAATATTGACCGCATGGAAGGCCGTTTGAACCGCTTGCTCGGCGATTTCAAGTGGGGCCGCATGGATCAAATTTTTCTTGACCGGTTCAGTCAACCTCAGCTTGCCGCTTGAGCCGTCCATGTTGAGTATCAAGCGACTCCTGCCTCAAGACATGGCCACGGCAAAGCGGTGGGATGCGTTTGTCATGGCATGCCCGGAGGCGACATTCTTCCATCGCGCCGGTTGGCAAAAGATTGTCCAAGATATTTTTCACCATGACACTTATTTTCTGTATGCCGAGTCTGATGACGGCATTCAGGGTGTGCTGCCGCTGGGTCATGTGAACAGCTGGTTGTTTGGCAACTCGCTGGCAGGTTTGCCGTTTGCGGTGTATGGCGGAGTGGCCGCTGCCAACGAGGAAGTGGCGCAAGCCCTAGAGAATGAGGCGCAACAGATTGCCAAACGATTGGATGTGGCGCATCTTGAATGGCGAAACATCAATCCGCGCCATGCCGACTGGCCCAAGCAAGACCTGTACGTCACGTTTCGCAAGGAGATTCTGGCGGAGGAAGAAGCCAATTTGTTGGCCATTCCGCGCAAGCAGCGGGCCATGGTGCGCAAAGGTATCAAGAATGGTCTCGTGAGCGGGATTGACTCTGATGTTGATCGCTTTTTTGCCCTCTATGCGGACAACGCTCGCCGTCATGGCACGCCCGCTCTGTCCAAGCGCTACTTTCAGGCCCTACAGTCCGAGTTTGGTGAAGATTGCGAGGTCTTGACTGTGACTGCGCCGGATGGCAAGGTGCTGAGCAGTGTGTTGAGCTTCTACTTTCGGGGTGAGGTCTTGCCCTACTATGCGGGAGATTTTGAGCCTGCTCGCGAGCTCGCCGCCAACGACTTCAAATATTGGGAGTTGATGCGCCGCGCCTGCGCGCGCGGACTCAAGGTGTTTGACTATGGCCGCAGCAAGCAGGGCACCGGCTCCTACGCCTTCAAAAAAAACTGGGGTTTTGAGCCCACCCCGCTGCACTATGAGTATTGTCTTTACAAGCGTGATGACGTGCCACAAAACAACCCGTCCAATGCCAAATACAAGCTTCTGATCGCCACGTGGCGTCGCCTGCCCCTGGTGGTGGCAAACTGGTTGGGCCCTTTCGTTGTGCGCAACCTGGGCTAAATTCATCATGGCCAACTTGCTTTACCTGGTCCGTCGACCGAGGGTGCTTGAGCGCCGCCGTTGGACCGCGCATTCCGGCGGCGTTGACCTCGATCAAAGTGTCCGTCAGCCAGTAGGAGAGGCGCTGTGAACGCCATCGTCACCCCTTACGCTGCTGTCGTCCGATCCCAAGTGACGCAGTCGTGGCGGCAAGCGCTCGTCGCACTGGTCCTGCTTTTACTCTGGACGTTTGTCCTTTACCGCGAAACCGGCACCGCCATGGTGACAATCTGGGCCCGGTCCGATACGTTTGCTCACGCCTTCCTGGTTCCGCCCATTGCCGCTTGGCTGGTATGGCGACAACGTCAGCTGATTGCAGCGCAGGTTCCCCGAGCAACGCCAGGCGTGCTTGTGCTGGTCGCGACCGCTGTTTTAGTTTGGTTTCTGGGTGAGTTGGCGGCTGTCAATGCGGTGACCCAGCTGGCCTTGGTCGCGCTGCTAGTCTTGGCCGTGCCGGCTGTGTTGGGTTGGTCGGTCACGCGGCTGATTATCTTTCCTCTGGGGTTTTTGTTTTTCGCTGTGCCTATTGGTGAATTTCTGCTACCCCAGCTGATGGATTGGACGGCAAATTTCACAGTGCTGGCGCTGCGTTTAAGCGGCGTTCCTGTCTATCGCGAGGGGCTCCAGTTCGTCATCCCCTCCGGCAATTGGTCGGTGGTCGAGGCGTGCAGTGGCGTGCGTTACTTGATCGCTTCCTTGACCGTTGGTGCCCTTTTTGCCTACCTGAATTACCAGTCAACCAAGCGCCGCATCCTTTTCGTAATTGCCTCCATACTGGTTCCTGTTGTTGCGAACTGGGTGCGCGCTTACATGATCGTCATGCTGGGGCACCTGTCAGGCAACAAGCTCGCCGTCGGGGTTGATCACCTGATCTACGGTTGGCTCTTCTTTGGTGTTGTGATGATGTTGATGTTCATCATTGGCGCCCGCTGGACCGAGCCTGGTGAGTTGGGAAGTGACCGTGATTCAGTGTACGCGACAAAGAAACAGCCAGTGACCGCCCCAAGGTTGTGGATGGTGACGGCCGGTTTCGCGGCACTGCTGGCGCTGCCGCATGTTGCCCTGTGGGCCTTGGAGTCAGGCACTGAGGGCGATACGGTGCAGTTGACGGTGCCTGTAGCGCTGGCGGCAGGCTGGCAGGTCGTGCCGCAGGATGAAGTGCATTTCAAGCCTGCGTTTCAAAACCCGTCTGCTGAAATGACCGCGAGCTATGCAAAGCAAGGGCGTGCGGTGGGGCTCTATCTGGGTTACTACCACCATCAAAATTACAGCCAGAAATTGGTCAGTTCCAGCAACATGCTGGTGCGTAGCAATGACGCGCAATGGGCTCAGGTGGCAAGTGCGAGCCGCACGGTCGAAATGGCTGACAAACAAGCCTATGTATTTCGCACCGCAGAACTGCGCAGTGCATCTTTGGACCAGTCAGCCCAGAATGGTCGGTTGATTGTTTGGCGCATTTACTGGATCAACGGCGCACTGACCACAAGCGATTACCTGGCTAAAGCTTACAGCGTGTTCTATCGGTTGACCGGGCGTGGTGATGACAGCGCCGTCATTGTTGTCTACACGCCAAAAGATCAAGCCGGGGGTGAAGATTCGGTGCTGGAATCATTTTTGATGACCAACTACCCGAGCATCAATGCCTTGCTGCGCGCGGCGCAACAAAACAAGTGACGGACAAAAAATAGAGCTTTCCTAATTGATGAATGCCATGGAGGTTTCAAAATGAGTGTGGTTGCTGTGATTGGTTTGGGCTATGTGGGTTTGCCTTTGGTCGTGGAGTTTGGCAAACACTTTCGGACCATCGGGTTTGATATTTCGCCTTCCAAGGTTGAGTCCTGTCTCAAGGGTATTGACCCCTCACGAGAGCTGACGGATGAGGAAATGCGAGAGTCGCCACAGGCCGTGTACACCGCAGACCCCGCCTTGTTGGCCGAGGCCGACATCATCGTCGTGGCTGTGCCCACGCCGGTCGACAACGCGCACATACCAGATTTTCGCCCGCTCATCGGTGCCAGCGCCAGTGTCGGTCGCAACATGAAAAAAGGGGCAATTGTTGTATATGAGTCAACGGTTTATCCCGGCGCCACTGAAGAAGTATGCATTCCCGTGCTGGAGCGCGAGTCTGGCTTGAAGTGGAAACAGGATTTTTTTGTCGGCTATTCACCTGAGCGAATCAACCCGGGTGACAAAGAGCACACCCTGACCAAAATTCTCAAAATCGTTTCTGGCGATGGACCTGACACGCTGGACAAAGTCGCCAAGTTGTATGAGACCATCATCCTGCCGGGTGTGCATCGCGCATCGAGCATCAAGGCCGCAGAAGCTGCAAAGGTGATCGAGAATACCCAGCGTGATCTGAATATCTCCCTGATGAACGAGCTGTCCATCATCTTCGACAAGCTCGGCATCGACACCAATGAGGTGCTGGCAGCAGCGGGGACCAAGTGGAATTTCTTGAAATTCAAGCCGGGTCTGGTAGGCGGCCATTGCATCGGCGTAGACCCGTATTATCTGACCCACAAGGCTGAGATGCTGGGCTACAACCCACAGGTAATTTTGGCGGGCCGCCGCATCAATGACGGCATGGGAAAGTTCATTGCCGAGCAGACGATCAAGCAGATGATCGCGGCCGACAGTTACATCAAAGGCGCTAAAGTGAACATATTGGGGCTCACCTTCAAGGAGGACTGTAGCGACCTGCGCAATTCCAAAGTGGTCGACATCATCCATGAACTCAAGTCTTATGGTGTCGATGTTTTTGTGACCGACCCGCGCGCCAATGCGGCTGAAGCCATGCATGAATACGGTGTGGCGCTGTTGCCCTGGGCTGATTTGCCCCGCGCTGACGCCATTGTTGCTGCGGTGGCACATCGGGAATACGCCACGCTAACAGTTGAAGATTTCGGTAAAAAGCTGGTCAAGGGTGGCGCATTTATTGATGTCAAGGCGGCCTACGATCGCAGTGAGATTGAAGCGGCGGGGTACAAACTGTGGCGCTTGTGAGTGCATCAGAGGGATATGGGAGACTGGACGTGCCACGTGATTCGCGTCCGTTGGTGCTGCACGTGGTGTACCGCTTTGATACGGGCGGTCTGGAGAATGGCATTGTCAACCTGATCAACCACATGCCACAGCATGCCTATCGTCACGCTGTTATGGCGTTGACTGAGGTGACAGAGTTCCACCAGCGCATCCAGCGGCGCGATGTGGAATACATCTCCCTGCACAAGCCGCCGGGCCACGGCGTTTGGCAATACCCCAAGCTTTTCAAGTTGTTCCGCCAATTACGCCCTGCCATTGTGCACAGCCGCAATCTTGCCGCGCTTGAAGTCCAGCCAGCTGCCTGGGCGGCCGGAATGCCGGTTCGCATTCATGGTGAACACGGCCGTGACGTGGGAGACCTGGACGGCAGCAATGTCACCTACCAGCGCGTGCGCCGCGTCTACAAGCCTTTTGTTCACCACTACACCGCGCTGTCGCGTGATCTGGCTGACTATTTGGTGGACAGGGTGGGTGTTTCGCCGGACGCCATCACGCAGGCCTGCAACGGCGTCGATACCGAGCGCTTCCGCCCGGTGCCCGGTGGACCGCAGCGCATCGCCGGCTGCCCTTTTGATCCGGCACGGCAATGGCTGATGGGTACCGTCGGCCGCATGCAGACCGTCAAGGATCAGCTCATGCTGGCTCATGCTTTTGTCCAAGCCCTGGCCTTTGCCCCTGAACTCAAGGAACGCATGCGACTGATCATGGTCGGCGAGGGACCGTTGCGAGCGCAAGCACAAGCTGTGCTGGATGCCGCAGGCGTGGGTCGGTTGGCCTGGTTGCCCGGCGAGCGCAGCGACGTGCCCGACATCATGCGTGGCCTGCACGCTTTTGCCTTGCCCTCACTGGCCGAAGGCATATCCAATACCATTCTGGAGGCCATGGCCAGTGGCCTGCCGGTAGTCGCCACGGCCGTGGGCGGCAACGCCGACCTGGTGCAGCACGGTCAGACCGGCTACATTGTTTCGCCTTCCAATCCGCAGACCATGGCCCTACGGCTGATGGCGCTGGCTGCCAACCCGGAGCGGACTCGCAACATGGGCCAGGCAGGTCGCCAGCGGGCGCTTACCGCTTTCAGCTTGCAGGCGATGGTATCCACCTACCAATCGGTGTACGACCAGCAATTGCGCCGCTTGCGGCCTGTTCAGTCAGCCCAGCAACAACATTCATAGACATCATGTGCGGCATTACCGGCATTTTTGACACGCGTGGCTGCAGCGACATCAGCCGCGCCGTGCTTCAGCGCATGAACGATTCGCAGCGGCACCGTGGTCCCGATGAAGGCAGCCTGCACATCGAGCTCGGCGTAGGACTGGGCCATCGGCGCCTGTCCATCATCGACATTGCGACCGGACAGCAGCCGCTGTTCAACGAAGACGGGTCGGTCGTTGTGGTTTTTAACGGCGAAATCTACAACTACCAGCAACTCATTCCTGAGCTGCAGGCGCTAGGCCATCTGTTTCACACCAAGAGCGACACCGAGGTCATCGTCCACGCGTGGGAAGCCTGGGGTGCTGACTGCGTGAAGCGCTTTCGTGGCATGTTCGCCTTTGCCCTGTGGGACCGCAAGCAGCAGATATTCTTCATGGCTCGTGACCGGTTGGGCGTTAAACCCCTGTACTACGCGTTGCTCGACGACGGCACACTGCTGTTCGGCTCCGAGCTCAAGTCCCTCCTGGCCCACGGTGGCCTGCGGCGCGACATGGATCCGCTGGCTGTGGAAGAATACTTCGCCCTGGGCTATGTGGCCGAGCCGCGCACCATCTTCAAGCAGGCCAAAAAGCTTGCACCTGCCCACACCCTGACCATCAGGCGCGGCCAGCCCATGGGCGAGCCGGTCGCCTATTGGGATGTCAAGTTCAGTCTGGACAATCCGATTTCCGAGGTCGACGCTCAGGTCGAACTGGTGCAGCGCCTGCAAGAGTCTGTGCGCCTGCGCATGATTGCTGAAGTGCCCCTTGGCGCTTTCCTATCCGGTGGTGTCGACAGCAGCGCCGTGGTCGCCGCGATGGCAGGCTTGTCGCCCGAGCCGGTTAATACGTGCTCCATTGGCTTTGACGATCCGGCTTTTAACGAGTCGGCCTTTGCGCAAAAAGTGGCCGACCGCTACCACACCAACCATCGTCTTGAAGTCGTCAAGAGCGACGATTTTGATCTCATTGACACGCTGGCTCGCTTGTATGACGAGCCCTATGCCGACAGCTCGGCCATCCCGACCTACCGGGTCTGCCAGCTGGCGCGCAAGCACGTCACCGTGGCACTGTCGGGGGATGGCGGTGATGAAACATTTGGTGGCTATCGCCGCTATCGCATGCACCTGATGGAAGAACACATGCGCAGCGCGTTGCCCATGGCGGTGCGTCGGCCTCTTTTTGGCATGCTGGGCAAGATGTACCCCAAGGCCGACTGGGCGCCGCGCGTGTTTCGTGCCAAGACCACGTTTGAGGGGCTGGCCCGCAGCTCGGTGCAGGCCTATTTTCATGCGGTATCCATCCTGCGAGGTCCGATGCGCGCGGCACTTTTCAGTCAGAGTTTTAAAGCGGAGTTGGCCGGTTACAACGCCTTAGAGGTATTCAATCGTCACGCGGCCCAAGCCGGTACCGATGACCCGCTGGCACTGATTCAGTACCTTGACCTTAAAACCTACCTGGTGGGCGACATCAACACCAAGGTTGACCGCGCCAGCATGGCCCATTCGCTGGAGGTGCGCGAGCCATTGATGGATCATGAACTGGTGGACTGGCTCGCCACGCTGCCATCCAGCCACAAGATCAAGGGGCAGGAAGGCAAATACCTGTTCAAGAAATCGATGGAGCCTTACCTGCCTGCGGACGTGCTGTACCGGACAAAAATGGGCTTCTCGGTACCACTGGCGCGCTGGTTTCGCGGTCCCTTGAAGCAGCGTGTGCGCGATGCGGTGCTAGGCGAGCGGCTCGCCGCCACCGGCTGGTTCAACTCGGTCTACCTGCAGCACCTGGTCGAAGCGCACCAGTCTGGCAACCGTGACTACAGCGCGTCATTGTGGACGTTGCTGATGTTCGAAGCTTTTTTACGCCAAGTGGTTGATACGCCCTTGGCGGTGGCGCCTGTGGCCAAAGTCGCGGAGGCAGGCGCATGAGCTTGCGCATTCTTCACGTGCTTGACCACTCCATTCCGCTGCACAGTGGTTACACTTTTCGCACGCTCTCGATCCTGCGTGAGCAGCGCAGACTGGGTTGGGACACGGTGCACCTGACTACGCCTAAACAAGGTCCCACCGCGTCCTTCCAAGAAAATGTTGATGGGTTGACGTTTTTCCGCACGCCAAGTGTCGCGGGCGCAGGTTTGTTGACTCAGATGCAACTCACCGCCCAGCGGCTGGGTGAAGTTATCCGGCTGACGAAGCCGAATGTGATTCATGCCCATTCACCGGTGCTCAATGCGCTGCCCAGTTTGTGGGTGGGACGGCGTCAGCGCGTGCCGGTAGTCTATGAAGTTCGGGCGTCCTGGGAAGACGCAGCCGTTGATCACGGCACAACCGTGGAAGGCAGTTTGCGTTATCGGTTGTCGCGCGCGCTGGAGACTTTTGCACTGCGCCAGGCGGACCAAATCACCACAATTTGTGAGGGGCTGCGCGGCGATATTGCCATGCGAGGGATTCCCGATGAGCGCATTACGGTGATTCCGAATGCGGTCGATGCCAGTGTGTTCCAGTTTGGGGTCGCGGCAGATCCGAGCCTGCGTCGCTCGTTGGGGCTTGATGGCGCGACGGTGATCGGTTTTGCTGGCTCCTTCTATGCGTATGAGGGGCTTGATCTATTACTTGAAGCGGCGCGCAGAATGCTGCCACGACATCCTGATTTGCGCGTACTCTTGGTCGGGGGCGGTCCGCAAGAGATGCAACTAAAGGCGCAAGCGGCCAAAGCCGGTTTGCAGGATCGCGTCATTTTTACGGGTCGTGTCGCCCATGCCGAGGTGCAGCGCTATTACGAACTGATAGACGTATTGGCCTACCCTCGATTGCCCATCCGGTTGACAGAGTTGGTCACACCGCTCAAGCCACTGGAGGCGATGGCGCAGGGCCGCATGTTTGTTGCCTCTGATGTAGGGGGCCATCGCGAGCTGATTCGTCACGGGGAAACCGGTTTTTTGTTTCGCGCCGGCGATTCTGCAACGCTTGAGAAGGCGCTGGAAGACGTGCTGGCGCAGCGCGAGATGTGGCCGCTGATTCGCCTGCAGGCGCGTCGCTTCGTGGAGTTGGAGCGTACCTGGAGTGGCAGCGTCGCACGTTACCGTGAGGTCTATCAACGAGCGTTGAGCCGTTATGACCTCACTCAACTCATGCGAGCCTGAGGTTCTATCGTGTGCGGTATCCACGGCATTTATCGTTTTGATGGGCAAGGTGTGGCACCTGGGCAGTTGTCGGTCATGGGCAACGTGACCCGCCATCGGGGGCCTGACGACGAGGGCATGCACATCGACGGCCCCTGCGGAATTGCCATGCGACGGCTGTCAATCATCGATCTGGCGGGGGGCCATCAACCCTTGTCTAACGCTGATGAAACACTCTGGTTGGTCTGCAACGGCGAGATTTATAACTACCGGGAGTTGCGCTCTGAACTCCAGGCCAAAGGCTATCACTTCAAAACCGGGTCCGACAGCGAGGTGCTGCTGCACCTCTATGACGCCGAGGGTGACGACTTTGTGCTTCGCCTCAATGGCATGTTCGATTTTGCGCTATGGGATGCTCGCCGTCATCGTTTGTTGATTGGCCGTGACCGGCTCGGGGTCAAGCCGCTCTATGTGACGCAAGATGGCCAACGATTGGCGTTTGCGACCGAGGCCAAGGCACTGCTCACATTGCCCGGTGTCCGCGCCGAGTTGAATCGCGGTGTTGTCGCCAGCTACTTGCACCTAGGCTATGTCGCCGCGCCCGACTGTATCTTCGCGGGAATTCGCAAATTGCCGCCCGCCACGCTTCTCGCCATTGAAAACGGCCAAGTGCGCGAGTGGCGTTATTGGCGACTTTCCCCCCGCATGAATCAGGATCTGTCAGAGCGTGAGTGGATCGAGCGGGTTCGGGCACAGCTCGAAGCGTCAGTGCGCATGCAGATGGTGAGCGACGTACCGATTGGTGCCTTCCTGTCTGGTGGCGTCGATTCCAGCGCGGTGGTCGGATTGATGGCGAAGCAGTCCCAGCAGCCGATACGCACTTACGCCATTGGTTTCACCGGCGGCGAAGCAGAGGCGCTCTACAACGAGTTGCCCTACGCGCGTCGCGTGGCTGAGCATTTTGGCACGCAGCACCGTGAGATTGTGGTGCGCCCCGACGTTGTTTCCCTGCTGCCAAAACTGCTGTGGCACATGGATGAGCCGCTGTCAGACACAGCTTTCATCACCACTTTTCTGGTGTCCGAATTCGCCCGGCAGGATGTCAAAGTGATTCTCTCCGGCGTCGGTGGGGATGAGCTCTTTGGTGGCTATCGCCGCTATCTCGGGGAGCACTATGCGCAGCAATATCACCGACTGCCGGGGTGGCTGCGGCGTTCTGCCGCGTCGATCGCCGGGCGATTGCCGGTGGACCGCCACTCCGGCCTGCTCAACACCATGCGCCTAGCCAAAGGTTTTCTCATTTCGGCTGAAATGACTGCCGATGATCGCTATCGCAGTTACCTTCAGGTGCTTGATCGGGAAACCGTCTCCGCACTATTGATGCAGCCCGATGCCGATCATGCTGATCCGCTGGCGTTGGCCTTTGCCGAGGCGAGTCATGAAGATTCTCTCAATCGCATGTTTGCTGTGGATGCGCAGACACAGTTACCCGACGACTTGTTGATGTTGACCGACAAAATGAGCATGGCCGTCTCCCTTGAATGCCGTGTTCCGATGCTGGACCATCAACTGGTGGAATTGGCTGCCTCCATTCCGACAGCGATCAAGGTGCGCCGGGGTCACCTCAAACATGTCTTGAAAGAGTCTTTGGTTGGTCTTTTGCCCAACGACATCCTGGAGCGTAAAAAACGTGGATTTGGCACCCCCATGGGTGCATGGCTCAAGAAAGAACTCGCTCCTTTGCTGGGACGTTTGCTGGCGCCTGAAGTGATTCAGCGGCGCGGGCTTTTCCGCCAGCCTGTGGTTGACCGGCTCGTCGCTGATCACCAGGGCAATCGAATCGACGGCACCGATGCCTTGCTGGCCCTGCTTAATCTGGAAATCTGGAGCCGGATTTATCTCGATCATCGTGATCCGACTGACGTTGCGGCCGAACTCAAAGGCTACTGTTCATGAACATCCTGTATCTCTGCCATCGGTTTCCTTTTCCGCCCAAACGCGGGGGAAAAATCCGACCGTTCAACATGATCCGCCACTTGTCGGCGAGCGGCCATCAGGTGACTGTTTGCTCGTTGGCCCGGTCGCCCGAAGAGGCCGAGCAGGGGCGGGGAGTCTCCCCTTATTGCGCCAGTTTCGAGATGGGGCACGTCACTGAGCGGGTTCAGGTGGCGCGCATGCTCGTGCGACTGCCGGTGCCGACGCCGTCGTCGATGGGGTTCTTCTATTCGCCCGAGTTGGCAAAGCATGTACGCGGCCTTCTGACCTCAAAGCAGTGGGACCTCATTTTTGTTCATTGTTCCTCGGTAGCACAATACGTTGAGCATGTTGAAAATATCCCAAAGATTCTGGACTTCGGTGACATGGATTCCCAAAAATGGTTTGAGTACGCCAACTACAAGCCGTTTCCCCTGTCGCTCGGGTACCGGTTTGAGGGCGCCAAGATGCTGGCCGCCGAAAAGCGTTTGGCCAGACGCTTTGACCTGTGTACCGCCACAACCCGGGCCGAGTGGGAGACCCTCAATGGCTACGCCACCGGGGCTGATGCCGATTGGTTTCCCAACGGCGTGGACGCAGATTTTTTCTGCCCTGTGGATGAGCCCTACGACGCTGACACCATCAGCTTTATTGGGCGCATGGACTACTACCCCAATCAGGAGTGCATGGCGCGATTCTGTGAAGAGACCTGGCCCTTACTCAAGAGCGCCCGCCCGGGCATGAAACTCTTGATTGTGGGGGCCGACCCGTCGCCTGCGATGCGAAAACTGGCTGATTTACCCGGCGTCACGGTGACCGGCTCAGTGCCGGATGTGCGTCCGTTTATCCGCAAGTCAGCCTTGATGGTGGCACCGCTCAACATCGCGCGCGGTACGCAGAACAAGATTCTGGAGGCCATGGCGATGGGCGTGCCGGTTGTGACCAGCAGCATCGCCGCTGGCGGCGTAGACGCCGAATCCAAGACGCACTTTCTCGTGGCTGACACGCCGGCGGCCTGTGCGCAGGCCATCATGAAGATTGTCGAGAGTCCCGCCGAGCGCAATCGCCTGGCCGTGGCTGGCCGGCAGCGCATGCTCAGCCACCACGCCTGGCCCCGTTCAATGGAGCGCCTGGACGGCCTCATCGATCGGGGCATCAAGAATTTTTCAAAAAGCAAGGGAGCAGTTGCATGAAGATCAGTATTTTTGGCTTGGGGTATGTGGGGGCCGTGTCGCTGGCCTGTTTGTCACGCGACGGTCACGAGGTGATTGGCGTGGACATCGAACCCGCCAAGCTGGAGTTGATCAAGGCCGGCAAAACGCCGGTGGTGGAGGAAGGCATGGTCGAGCTGA
>NZ_JAAFHA010000142.1 GCF_010365055.1 Rhodoferax sp. | reverse complement strand
TCGTGCTCGATGCCTTCGTCTTCAATGACCCGGCCACGCAGCCGCTCAAGCTGGCGCTGGCCGCCAAAAAAATCCAGTGGATTGCCACCAAAGCTATGCGCGATGAGTTGGCGCGGGTGCTGGCCTACCCGAAGATCGTCGTGCGGCTGACGCTGCACCAGCTCACCGCCGCCGACGTGCTGGCGCAATTCGATGGCCAAGCGCAATGGCTCGACGCCGCCCCCAAAGCCAGCGTCACCTGCCGCGACCCGGATGACCAGAAGTTCATCGACCTGGCCGTCGCCCACAAGTCAACCTTGTTGAGCAAGGACCGCGCCGTGCTTTGCATGGCAAAACGGTTGCTAGCCCTTGATGTACGGGCGTCTACAGCTATTAATTTAGTAGCGTAAAAGAGTCAACCCGGGCCAGCGGCCAGTGCTGCTGGTAGACCAGCGGCAGAGGGCTAAAGGCATCTTGCAGCAAGGCGCCCGGGGCCAGCGGGGTCGCCATCAACTGCGCCAGTGACTTGACCTGATGGCCCGCGGTGCGGCGCATCACATGATGCGCCGTGAGCTCACCGGGGTGCGTCAGGCCCGCCGCCTGCACCAGTTCTTTAAGCGCACGCAGGCTTTGCTGGTGAAAGTTGTAAACCCGCTCGGCCTTGTCTGGCACCACCAGCGAGCGCTGGCGCAGCGGGTCTTGCGTGGCCACGCCGGTCGGGCACCGGCCGGTGTGGCAGTGCTGCGACTGAATGCAGCCCAAGGCAAACATGAAGCCGCGCGCACTGTTGCACCAGTCGGCGCCGAGCGCCATCAGGCGCGCGATGTCAAAGGCGCTCGTGACCTTGCCCGCGCAACCCAGCTTGATCTGCCCGCGCAGGCCCACGCCGCGCAGCGTGTTGTGCACCAGCAGCAGGCCTTCTTCCAGCGGGGCGCCGACATGGTCGGTGAATTCCCGCGGTGCCGCGCCAGTGCCGCCCTCGGCGCCGTCGAGCACGATGAAGTCCGGCGTGATGCCGCTGGCCAGCATCGCCTTGACCAGCGCAAACCATTCCCACGGGTGGCCGATGCAGAGCTTGATGCCGGTCGGCTTGCCCTCGGCAATGTCGCGCAGCCGCGCCACGAACTGCAGCAGCTCCAGTGGTGTCGTGAAGGCGCTGTGGGCGGCGGGCGAGACGCAGTCCACGCCGGCGGGCACACCGCGGGCGGCGGCAATCTCGGGCGTGACCTTGATGGCGGGCAGCACGCTGGCACAGCCGGGCTGGGCGCCCTGGCTGAGCTTGAGCTCGATCATCTTGACCTGCGGGTCGCGCGCCTGGTTGGAAAACTTGTCAGCGTTGAACGTGCCGTCGCCATTGCGGCAGCCGAAGTAGCCCGAGCCAATCTCCCAGATCAGGTCGCCGCCGTGGACGCGGTGATGGCTGGAGATCGAGCCCTCGCCGCTGTCATGGGCGAAACCGCCGCGCTTGGCGCCGGCGTTGAGCGCCAGGATGGCGTTGGCACTCAAGGCGCCAAAACTCATGGCCGAGATGTTGAACACGCTGGCGCTGTAGGGCTGCGCCCGTTCGGCGCCAATGGTGAGGCGAAAGTTGTGCGAATCCATGCGCGTGGGTGCCGTGGAATGGTTGAGCCACTCGTAGCCTTCGGCCTGCACCGCCAGCGCCGTGCCAAACGGGCGAAGCTCGGATGCACCGTTGGCGCGCTGGACCACCAGGGCGCGCTGGGCGCGCGAAAACGGGGTGGCTTGTCGGCCACTGTCACCCAAGTCCAGGCGGATGGCTGGCTGCAAATACGCCAGCAGCAGGTGCAGGTGACCGATGATGGGGTAATTGCGCAACAAGGCGCGCCGGGTTTGCAGCAGGTCAAAAACACCGATGCCGACCAGCAGCAGACACAGCAGCGCAACGGCTGCGCCCTCACCAAAGGCCACCAGTGAAAAAATGGCCAGCAACAGGCCGAAGCCGCTCAGGCCAAAAACGGTGTAACGAACCGGAAAGATCGTATTCAGATAGTCGAGCATGGCGGCTTTCCTTTCAAGGCCACCATACTAGCCGCAATGCCTTGCGCCCCGAATGCGGCCCGGCGGCAGGGCAAAATACAGGCCTTTCCCAAACCACGAACAAAGCCAGCACCATGAGCCCAGCACCCAGCAGCGCAGCAACCCCCCTCGTCGGCTTTGCGATCGAACCTTTGAGCCCGCAAGAATTTGACGAAGTTGACACCATCTTGGAAGATCTTCGGACCCGCTATGACGAGACGCCGCAGTGGGAGTTTTGCGAAGGCTTCATGGCCGCGTTGATCTGCTGCCGCCGATTGATCATGCCCTCGGAGTACTTGCCCTTGTTGTTGGCCATTGGTGACGAAGGCGCGCAGGATGAAGGCTCGTTTGCAGATGCGGCCCAGCAAGAGCGTTTTTTTGAGCTGTGGACGCGGCGCTGGAACGAAGTGGCGCATGCGCTCAATACCAAGGTGGAAGATCTGGGCGACGAGGCCTCCTACTTTCCCGAGGTGGTGGATATACGTGGCGCTGTGGCCTCGCTGCCCGAGGAGGCACGTGCCGAAATTGGCCATGAAATACCGCCGTCGTACGCGCAAATCTGGGCGCTGGGCTTCATGTATGCGGTGGAGAGCTGGCCCGAAGAATGGGCGGCGCCGCGCGACAAAACGGCGGCCCAGTGGCTGGACGAGGCGTTAGTGGCCATTGTGGCCCTGACTGACGACGACACCGACCCACCCACGCTGTCGGTCTACGATGAAAACGGCGCACCCAGCGTCAGCGCCCAGCGCCTGGACGCCTACGCCAGCGCGATCTGGGCCGTGTACGACCTGCGCGAACTCTGGCGCACCCTCGGGCCGCGCCAGCAAACCGTGCACAAGGCGGCCACGCCCGGCCGCAACGACCCCTGTCCGTGCGGCAGCGGCAAGAAATACAAGAAGTGCTGCGGGGCGTGAAATTGATTCACAAGCGCTGCGGAATCACCACTTTACGGGCCGCATATGAAGCCTGTGTGGCCCGGGGCGGGCATCGATGATGGGGGTCTGGGCTGGGGCTTGGCAGCGTTTGAAGTCAGTCAAGTGGGATGTTCGCCGGCAGACCTGCAGAAAACTATGTGACCGTTGGCACGGAAGTTTTGAAACGACAATGAGGTTTTAGCCGAATGCCGTCGAGCCCCACCATGAGCAACTGCTGTTCAGTATCTGCACCTGATAACACGCATCCCAAAAAACACCCTTGCCCGGTCAATGATCGGAAATATGCAGAGGTTTCCGTGAGAACTATCAGTCACCACATCAAGGCATCGTGGGATTGGGTTCCAACTGCCGAGCGATATTTTTTTTGTGACGATGCCGAATGCGATGTTGCCTACTTCGGGGCTGATGACTCGGTCATTTTGAAGTCACAGCTTCGTACACGTATCGGGATAAAGGAACGTGAAGGTGACGACTTGTTGTGCTACTGCTTTGGTGTCAGCAAGGCTGGATTCAGCCAAAAACCTTCAAGCAGAGAATTCATAATGGCACAAACCAAAGCAGGTCTGTGCTCCTGCGATACCAGCAACCCATCCGGGCGTTGTTGCCTCAAGGATTTTCCAAAACCTCAATCTTGAACAGATCCTGTTGGTAAACCGCGAATGGCTATTAACCGTCTGAAGCGGGTATTGGCCTCAAGAATTGTTCGGCACAACTGCCACCTACCGCGTTGCACTGGAATACTGGCCCCGCTGGCAAGCCTAAGCCATTGGTTCGTGGCGGTTTGCGCTGCGCGTTTTCAGTTAGACTGAACCAAAGGAATTATCACTATGGCAGGCGTATTCGGTAAAGACCCCAACATGAAGAAGAGCAACCACGCGGAGCTCGAAAGGCTCAACTTGGAGCGCAAGCGCAAGTTGGCAGAAGCGGCTGTCAAGTTCACTCAAAAGAGACCTGTCGCTCCAAGCAGCGAAGCAGCCGTGAAATAACGTCTATTCAGATAAAAATGAAGGCCCCTTGATTGGGGCTTCATTTTTTCTGGTCAGTTTGAACGAAACAGTATTTGAGGGATCAGGGGCTGGCTACGCCACCTTGCTGGCCGCCAATGAGAAAAACTGATCGCGCAAAATGAATGACTGCTCGGGCGCTGACGTTCGCCAGTGGCAACTTCCTGGCAAGCCAATGGCGCGAGTTGGGTAACCTGCCAACAGCCGCTCGTGAAGGTGAACAACGCGCCCTTTTTCCTTGTCAGTAGGACGACCCAGAGCTTGCCCAGAAAGCGCGGGCAACTGTCAAATTAGAAGCAGATTTCAAGCCCCAATAGTTACTTGCTATACGCAAACGCAATACCCAGCCCAAAGAAAGCGATAGCCCAGTATTTGAAGGGTATCCAAAACATGTCGTGCCGGGGTTTAAGTTCCAGTTCTTGCCCTGTCTCTTTGTCAATCACCACCTGGCCTGGCTGGGACTCGAGTTTGACTCCCACCACCCACACGCACACCGCAGCGACACCCATCGAAACCAGCCAGGTCCACCCGTGAGTCTTTCCATAGTTGTCGTCACCCATGGCCACGCCAATGAGCCACTGCATCAGGATATTCACCACTGCGGCAATCCCCAATGCCCCCAAACCCCACCCGCGCCAAACGATCATAGTGACCCCCTGAAATTGATAAAGAAAAAGGCTTCTAGAGCTTGTTCTTAATGTACCTGTTGCGGCCGGCGTCAATTTGACCCGTGGGGGGCAGTCTGAAACTGACCTTGAAGCTGAACAGTGTTCCCCGGCATTAAACTCAATTGCTGACCCGCTTTGGCTTATTCGTTTTTTCAGGTGAAGACTTGTACGCAACACATATCCTCATGAATTTCTTCCGAACGCTGAGTTTCCTGGCCTTGCTCACGCTGAGCGCCTGCGGCACGCGTTATCCATTGGGAATCCCAGAAGATCAATGGCTTGCCATGACGACCGAACAGCATTTGCAGGCCCAGCAAACGCAATCGAAGCAAGATCGGGCGGCAGACGAGCGCCGCGCCGCCGATGCGCGTGCCCGCGAGGCTGAAGCAGTTCGCCAGCGTGCTGAGTTGGACTTGCGACGCAGTCAAGCACGGTACGGTGAGCGTGTGCAATGCATTCTGTCAGACGCACAGACCCGGCTTGGCGGAAAAATGAGGCGCATTGAGCCGGTTGCACTGGATGTGGTGCAGGGTACTTTTGCAGAAGTTGACCTGTCCGAACCAGCTGGCCAAACCATGCGATTCCGAACAACTGTTTTTGCCCGTTTTGATGGGCAAACCCTGTCCATTTGTCAGGATGCAAATGATGACCCGATCCGGGCAGGCACATGCATTCGGATGTTGGGAACTATCGTTGATTATCGGCGTGGCCTTGACCAGCAAATTGGCGAGCCCAATTTTCTGCGCGGTCGTTTGCGCTGTGATTTGATGCCACCCCAACGGCTCTACAGCCCCAATCCGTGATGCCCTTGAAGCATCCAGCACCGTCCTCTGGTCGAGGATGCGTTCTAGATGATCTTTGACACCCAATTCGCCAGCAGGCTGAGCACAATCGTCGTGCTCAGCGGGATGAACCAGTCACGGCCGAACAGCCGGAACGAGAAGTCGCCGGGGAGTTTGCCAAAACCGAGCTTTCGCAACCAGGGCATGAGTCCGCTCAGCAACAGCAAGGCGAGAAAGACGACGACGAGCCAGCGCAGCATGACGGTCAAGGGTGCAGGATGAGCGGCGCCGCGCGCGCTACAGCGTGTGCGTGCGGTCACCTTCGGCAAAGCCCAAAGCCTGCCACGGCTCGCCCTTGTAGAAGCCGATGACCTTGAACAGTTCGCCCATTTCATGTTCCATGATCAGCTTTTGCGCCCGCACCCGTTCCTGCAGCGTGGCGTTTTCCATCCGGGCCACCAGACCACAATTGATCAGGAAGCGCGCTTGCGTGCAATAGCCCAGCACGCCCCAATCCTCCATCTGGCAGGCCAGCGCCATGCCGGTGAAGTTGACATGCGCAGTGATGTCTTTCAGTCCTACGTCGGCCAGCGGGTCGGTATCGGACTGGTGGCTGCGGTGGCACATCACGGTCCCCATGTGACGCTGCGGGTGGTAGTACTCGTGCTCGGGAAAGCCGTAGTCGATGAAAAAGGCCGCGCCAGTGCTCAACTTGTCGGCCAGCGTGCGAATGAAGGACTCGCCCTGCGGGTGGATTTCGCTCAGGTAGTCATGCTCGCCGTCAATCGCCAGCGGCGGGCGCAGCGCGGTCGGGCGGTCCTGCCAGATGAATTCTCCCGCTGCACCAACCGCCACGCCGCGCTCAAACCAGACGCCCTTGACCCGGGCCAGCAACTTGACCGGCATGGCGTCCAACACCTCATTGCCGATGACCACGCCTTGCAGCGTATCGGGCAGTTCATTCACCCACTGCACCGTGTCGCTAAATTTCGCCAGCTTGGCTTGCTGGCGCGCGCGCAGGCTGCCGGATAAATCAACAATGCTGTAGCGCGTCAACGCTTGCCCTTGCGCCGCCAGTGCCTCCAGGATTTGCAGTGCCAGCGCGCCCGAGCCGGCGCCAAACTCCCACACCTCAGTGGTTTGCGTCACCTGCAAGGCTTGCGCCACCTGGGTCGCCAGGGTCTGGCCAAACAGCGGCGTCATCTCGGGTGCGGTGACAAAATCACTGCCCGCCACGGTCACGCCCGCTTGTCTGGCATAGGGCAGGGCGCCAAATTTGCTGCTGTCGTTGGCGTAATAGCCCAGGCCTGGCGTGTACAGCGCCTGCGCCATGAATTGATCGAAGCCGATCCAGCCATCTTGTACGGCAATGGCTTCCACGATAATTTGGGTCAAACTGGCCGAAATATTTTCGGCGGGCAAAAAAGACATAGATCAACTTATGAGCGAAGAATCAAT
>NZ_JAAFHA010000026.1 GCF_010365055.1 Rhodoferax sp. | reverse complement strand
CCGGCGCTGTTGGCCAGTGGGGGCGCCGTCGCGGCCGATCAGGCGCTGCCGCTCTACATCCGGGACAAGGTCGCCAAAACCACGCTGGAGCGTGCGGCCGAAAAGGCGGCACTATGAGCGCCGTGCTCAAACCCGTCGAAGTTCGTTTCGAGCCGCTGACGTTGGCGAAGTTGGACACCGTTTTGCGCGTGGAGCAGCAGGCCTATGCCCATCCTTGGGCCCGGAACAACTTCGAGGATTCGATCAAAGCCGGTTATCAAGTCCAGCTCTTGCTGGCCGATGACACCCTGCTGGGCTATTTTGTCGCCATGAAAGGCGTGGAAGAGGTGCATCTGCTCAACATCACCGTCGCCCCGGATTGCCAGCGCCAGGGCTGGGCGCAGGTGCTGCTCGATGCCCTGTCGTTGTGGGCCAAAGGCCAAGGTGCCGCGTGGCTGTGGCTGGAGGTGCGCATAAGCAATGAGCGCGCCATCCGAGTCTATGAAGCCCACGGATTTCGCCGCGTCGGGCAACGCAAGAACTACTACCCCGGCGCGCACGGGCAACGCGAAGACGCGCTGGTGATGAGCTTGCCGCTTTGAATTCACCAGACCAACGCGCAAGGTCGGCGAAAATGTGCCCATGAGCCTCAACCTTGATTCCCGCCAGCGCGCCATGTTGCAGGAGATGGGGGTGCGCGTCTGGCTGCCTGCGGCGGCGGCCGCGAGCGAGGCGTCGGAGCTGGCGCCAGCGTTGTCAGCCGCGGTGCGGGCCTCGTCGGAGGCATCAAAAGATACTTCAGAAAGCATAGCTGTCTATTCAATAAAGACGGGGGCTACAGCCAAATCAGGCTTAAAGAAATCTGCCGCACCGGCAGCGGAGGAGGTGCTCGCCAGCACCGGTGAACTCGCCGCTGATATCGCCAGCCTGGACTGGCCTGCGCTGACGCAAAGCATGGCCGCCTGCCAGGCCTGCGCCCTGTGCAGCGGGCGCCGCGCCGCCGTGTTGGCGCCGCCCGATGCCCCCCGGCGGGCCGACTGGCTGGTGGTCAGCGAGCCGCCCGATGACGCCGACGAGCAGGCCGGCGCGCCGTTGGCGGGGGCGGCGGGCCAACTGTTCGACAACATGCTCAAGGCACTGGGCCTGACTCGCCACGCCAACAGCGACGGCGCGGCAGCAGCAAGCGCGGCCTACATCACCCCGGTCGTCAAGTGTCGTCCGGGGCAGACGCGCAACCCGACCCTGGCCGAACTCGCCACCTGCGAACCCTACCTGCGCCGCGAGGTCGCGCTGGTGCAGCCCAAGGTCATCCTGGCGCTGGGCCGCTTTGCCGCGCAGGGCTTGTTGCAGGGCAGCATGCCGGAGTTGGCCAGTATTCCGCTCGGCCAATTGCGCGGGCAGACCTACCGCTACCAGGGCATTCCGGTCATCGTCAGTTACCCGCCAAACTACCTGCTGCGCAGCCCGCAGCACAAAGCCCGCGCCTGGGTCGACTTGTGCCGGGCGCAAGACGCGCTGCGGCGCGGCGGCTGAACCGCTGGCGCCGCAGGGCTGGCACTGACAAACTTTTCCTTTTTTTGGCACTTGCGCTTCCTTTTTTTGGCGGGTACATTAAACAGGCATAATCAATACTTGTTTAAAGAACGGGTCAGGTCTTTCGTCTTTGGCGGTTCCATTGACCTGCGTCATTGGCGCTGGCGCCCTGGTCTGCTAGTCTTGCCGCATTAGTTTGGCCCGCCTTTTGGAGCGGACAGTGATGCGCCAGTCAGAGGTGATCCACAATCCCATAACCATGATGAAACCCATTTCGGACAACCCCCTTGTGCCCCCGCTGGCGACGTCATCCCTGGAGCTGGTTTGCCCGGCGGGCAGCCTGCCCGCGCTCAAGGCGGCGATTGACAACGGCGCCGACTGCGTTTACCTCGGCTTTCGCGATGCCACCAACGCGCGCAACTTTGCTGGCCTCAATTTTGACGAAGCCGCCATTGAGACCGGCATTCGCTACGCCCATGACCGCGGCCGCAAGGTGTTCGTGGCGCTCAACACCTACCCGCAGGCGGCCAAAGCCGAGCTCTGGCAGCGCGCAGTTGACCGTGCCGCGCACAGCGGCGTCGACGCCGTCATCCTGGCCGACCCGGGCATGATGGCCTACGCCGTCAAACACCAGCCGCAATTGCGCCTGCATTTGTCGGTGCAGGGCTCGGCCACCAACTACGAGGCGCTTGATTTTTATTACCAACACTTTGGCATTGCGCGCGCCGTGCTGCCGCGTGTGCTGTCGCTCGTTCAGGTCGAGCAGGTGCTGGAGAAAACGCCGGTCGAGATCGAGGTGTTTGGCTTTGGCAGCCTGTGCGTGATGGTCGAGGGGCGCTGCGCCCTGTCCAGCTACGTGACCGGCGAAGCGCCCAACACCAATGGTGTCTGCTCGCCGCCCAAAGCGGTGCGCTGGGTTGAAACGCCGCAGGGCCGCGAGTCGCGCCTGAATGGCGTGCTGATTGACCGCTACGCCGCGGGTGAAAACGCCGGTTATCCCACGCTGTGCAAGGGCCGCTTCGACGTGGGTGACGAGAAGAACTACTACGCCATCGAAGAGCCCACCAGCCTGAATACCCTGTCGCTGTTGCCTGACTTGATGAAAATCGGCGTGAGCGCCATCAAGATTGAGGGCCGCCAGCGCAGTCCGGCTTATGTCGCGCAAGTCACCAAAGTCTGGCGCGAAGCGATTGACAGCTGCCGCGCCAACCCGCAGTTGTACGGCGCCAAACCGGCTTGGATGAGCAGCCTGGACAAGGTCGCCGAAGGCCAGCAGCACACGCTAGGCGCCTACCACCGCCCCTGGAAATGATCGGACTCACGCAAAGCTGCACCAGCGTCGTTGCGCTGCCTTGCCGTACGCTGCGTACTGTCTGCGTCAGCGCGCCTAGCTGGGACAGTTTTCCGCGAGTCCTCAAACATCTGAAAACTAGTTTATGAAATTAGCTCTTGGCCCTCTTCTTTACTACTGGCCGCGCGACGAGGTGCTGGCTTTCTATGCGGCCGTGGCGCAGTCGCCGGTGGACATCGTCTACCTCGGCGAAGCGGTTTGTTCGCGTCGCCACGAGGTGCGGCTGAGTGACTGGCTGGACATCGCTGCCGCCTTGCGTGACGCTGGCAAAGAAGCGATTTTGAGCACCCAGGTGCTGATCGAGTCCGGCGCCGATGTGACCGTGCTGCACAAGATCACCGCCAATGCCCAGTTCATGGTCGAAGCCAATGACATGGGCGCGGTGCATTGCCTGGAAGGGAAAGTGCCGTTCGTTGCCGGGGCGCACCTGAATATCTACAACGTGCCGACGCTGCAATGGATGGCGGCTTTGGGCGTCCAGCGCTGGGTGATGCCGCTGGAGATGGGGCGCGATGACCTCGCGCTGCTGCTCGCTGGCTGCCCCGAAGGAGTGCAGACGGAAGTGTTCGCCTATGGCCGCATGCCGCTGGCGTTTTCCGCGCGCTGTTTTACCGCGCGCCACTGCAATTTGCCCAAGGACGACTGTCAGTTCAAATGCATCGAGCATCCGGATGGGCTGATGATGCGCACGCGCGAGAGCGAAGAGTTTCTGGTGCTCAACGGCATCCAGACGCAGTCGGCCCGCGTGCACAACCTGCTACCCGAGTTGGCGGCGATGCGCGACATGGGTGTCGATGTGGTGCGCATCAGCCCGCAGTCGCAGCACACCCTGCGCATTGTTGAACTGTTTCAGGATGTGATCCAGGGGCGCGTCGGGGCAGAGTCTGCCAACGTCGAACTGCTGGGCTTGATGCCCGAGAAACCGTGCAACGGGTACTGGTACGGCCAAGCCGGGCTGGAGCAAGTGGCGCCCGGTGCTGTGCCCCTGCCTGCTTAAAAGGAGCTTCAAATGAGCGAAGAAACATGGACGATTCCGGCACCGGTCGGGCAACTGTTGGGGCGGCTGCCCGCGTTCCCGGGGTCGGTGATGTTTGTGACCGGCCTGAACCTGGCGCTGGCCAAGAAACTCAACCCTGATGTGACGCAGATGCTGATCGGCAAGAAGCTGCGCCTGTGCGTGACCGATGCCCAATGGGCCTTTGATTTTGAGTGGAAGAGCGACCGCTTTGTGGCTTGCGCTAAAGGCGGCACGGCCGACCTCACCATCAGCGCCGGCGCCCATGATTTCGTCAAACTGGCACGGCGCCAAGAAGACCCCGACACCTTGTTCTTCAACCGCCGCCTGGCGATGGAAGGCGACACCGAGCTGGGCCTGCTGGTGAAGAACACCATTGATGCCATCGAACTGCCCGTGCTTGATTTGGAGCCGTTCAAACCGGCGCAGGTGCTGGCCAGGTTGCGCGCCCGGCTGGTGCCGCATTGAGTGCTGTGCTTGCGGACTTGGGCCGGGAGTCCTGAGCTGTTGTCCATGCCTGAATCAACGCCCGCCAAACGCATCATCATCGCCATCTCGGGTGCCAGCGGCGCCATCTATGGCGTGCGCTTGCTGCAGTGCTTGAGCGGCGTGCCTGGCGTGCAGACCCATTTGACCGTGTCCGAGGCCGGCTGGCTCAACCTGCAGCAAGAGCTGGACCTGACGCGCGCTGAAGTTGAAGCCCTGGCCGATGTGAACTACCCGGTGCAAGACGTGGGCGCTGCGCTTGCCAGCGGCTCTTTTCAGTGTGACGGCATGGTGGTGGCGCCCTGTTCGATGCGCACGCTCGCGGCCGTGGCGCTGGGACTCTCCGACAACCTGATCACCCGCGCCGCTGACGTGATGCTGAAAGAGCGGCGTCGACTGATTTTGATGGTGCGTGAGACACCCTTGAACCTGGCGCACTTGCGCAACATGACGAGCGTGACCGAGATGGGTGGCATCATTTTCCCGCCGGTACCCGGGTTTTATCACCGCCCGCAGACGATCGACGAGATGGTGGACCACACGGTCAGCCGCGTCGTCGATCTGCTGGGCTTGCCCGCCATGAATGCACCGCGCTGGGCGGGGCTGACTGCATCAAACTAAAAAAACCATGGCCTACCGCGACCTTCGGGATTTCATCCAGCAGTTGGAACAATTGGGTGAGCTCAAACGCGTGCAGGCCGAGGTGTCGCCGCATCTGGAGATGACCGCCCTGTGCGACCGGACTCTGCGCGCCGGCGGCCCCGCTTTGCTGTTCGAACACCCCACCGGCCACAGCGTGCCGGTGCTGGGCAATCTGTTTGGCACGACCCGGCGCGTCGCGCTGGGCATGGGCGTCAATGATGTGAGCGAGCTGCGCCAGTTTGGGCATGTGCTCGCCACCCTCAAGGAACCTGAAGCACCGAAAGGCTTCAAGGAGCTGATCGGCATGGGCAGCCTGGTCAAGACGCTGTGGAACATGGCGCCCAAAGAGCTGCGCAGCGCACCGTGTCAGGAGATCGTTTGGGAAGGCGCCGACGTGGACCTGTCGCGCCTGCCGGTTCAGCACTGCTGGCCCGGCGATGTGGCGCCGCTGATCACCTGGGGCCTGGTCATTACCCAGGGCCCGCACAAGGCGCGGCAAAACCTGGGCATCTACCGCCAGCAGGTGCTGGCACGCAACAAAGTCATCATGCGCTGGCTGGCCCAGCGCGGCGGCGCGCTGGACTTCAAGGAGCACGCGGCCCTGCACCCCGGTCAGCCCTACCCGGTGTGCGTGGCCCTCGGCGCGGACCCGGCCACCATTTTGGGGGCGGTGACCCCGGTGCCCGATTCTTTGAGCGAATACCAGTTTGCCGGCCTCTTACGCGGTAGCCGCACCGAGCTGGTCAAAGCCCTGGGCAGCGAACTACGCGTACCGGCCTTTGCCGAGATCGTGTTGGAGGGCCACATCTACCCTGATGCCGCGCATGCCAGCGGCTTCGAGCACGCCATGGAAGGCCCGTATGGCGACCACACCGGCTACTACAACGAGCAGGCCGAGTTCCCGGTGTTCACGATCGACCGCATCACGCAGCGCCGCGACCCGATTTACCACTCGACCTACACCGGCAAGCCGCCCGATGAGCCCGCCATGCTGGCGTTGGCGCTGAACGAGCTGTTTGTGCCGCTGCTACAGCGCCAATACCCCGAAATCACCGACTTCTATCTGCCGCCTGAAGGTTGCAGCTACCGCCTGGCCGTTGTGCAAATCAAGAAGTCCTATCCCGGCCACGCCCGCCGCGTGATGTTTGGCATCTGGAGCTTCTTGCGCCAGTTCATGTACACCAAATTCATTGTGGTGGTGGACGATGACGTCAACATCCGCGACTGGAAAGACGTGATCTGGGCCATCACGACCCGGGTCGACCCGACGCGCGACACGCTGCTGGCCGACAGCACGCCGATCGACTACCTTGACTTTGCCTCACCGGTGAGCGGCCTGGGCAGCAAGATGGGGCTGGACGCCACCAACAAGTGGCCGGGCGAGACCAGCCGGGAGTGGGGCCGACCCTTGACCATGAGTGCCGACGTCACGGCCAAGGTGGAGCAGGTTTGGCAGACGCTGGGTTTATAAGCCAAATAGGCCTCTAGCCCAGGAGATTCGGGAGTACTGAGCTATCAATAGAATAGCATTTCTTCAGGCGTTTTCTTCCGACCCGTCGCGCCTGAACGGATGGCGTTGCGCCAGCGCTTCCAGGTAAGCGCTGATACCTTCTCCCTCGCGCGCCAGGAAACGCTCGACCGCGTCGGCAAAATCCGGATGCGCCAGCCAGTGGGCGCTGGTGGTTTTCACCGGCATCAGGGCACGGGCCATTTTGTGTTCGCCCTGGGCGCCGCCTTCAAAACGCTGGTAGCCGTGCTCGATGCACCAAGCCAGCGGCTGGTAATAACAGGCTTCAAAGTGCAGGCAATCGACCCGCTCCAGCGCCCCCCAGTAACGGCCGTAGGCGATTTTTGTTGTTGCCGTCGACCCGCCGCCAGCCATTTCCCCGTCAGTGCTGACAGCGATCAAGCTCGTCGCGACGGAGTGACCATCGCGCTCAGCCACAAAGAGCAGCCAGTTCTCCGCCATGGTGTCGGCCATGCGCTGGAAGAAGGCGCGACTCAGGTAGGGCGCGTTGCTATGCTCGTAGTACGTGTTTTCGTAACAACGGTAGAAGAAATCCCAGTCGGCGCTGGCAATCGCCGCGCCCAGCGACCAGCGAAAGCTGACGCCTGCGTCGTGTACCTTGCGCCGCTCCTGGCGAATCTTCTTGCGCTTTTCCGGGTTCAGCGACAGCAGGAAATCGTCGAAGTCCCGGTAGCCGCAAGTCCCAGGAACGTGCGCCATAGGCACGGCGGTGGCAAGCGTGGGGGCTCTATTGGTCCAATGAAATTGCACGTTGTGCCGCAGCAGCAAGCCCGCTTCTTGGCAGGCGGCAACATCGTCGTCACTGGCAAACAGCAGGTGCAAGGAAGACAGGCCTTGTTCGCTGCACCACGCGATCAAGGCCCTGATCAGTCGCGTGCGGGTTGCCGCGTCACGGGCCAGCAGGCGGGCTCCGGGCACCGGTGTGAATGGCGAGGCGACGACGGCTTTGGGGTAGTAGGCCAGGCCGTGCTGCCGGTAGGCGTTGGCCCAGGCGTGGTCGAACACATACTCGCCGTACGAGTGGTCCTTCAGGTACAGCGCGCAGGCGCCGACCAGCAGACCTTGCTGCCACAACGTGACAAAACGCGCCGTCCAGCCCGTTTCGGACGTGGCGCTGCCGCTGGCCAGCAGGGCTGCCAGGTATTCGTGGCGCATGAAGGGGTTGGGTGCGCTGGCCGGATCCTGGGTGGCAAGGAGACCGTTCCAGGCAGCAGCATCAACCTGCAGCGGTGAGTCCAGCACGCGGATGACATAGTCGTTTTCAGGCATGTCATCCTCCCTTCGTCTTGCGTTTGTCCGGGGTTTTCGGGCGGTGATGGACCCAGGCGGCGACCCGCTCGGTCCGAACGGAAATATTCATTCTCATGGCTCTCAAAATCAGCATCAAGCGGGTGTCCGGCACGCTTGAACCCGCCGGTTTACACCGACTTCCGCCCTTGCGGTTGGCGGCGACCATGGTGGGGCCACGAATATGCCACAGGTCCGTCCGTCACTTCTCGAGAGTGCCTTTTTAGGCACAGAAAACTGCCGAGTGTGATCGGAGCCATGCCCAGTGGTGAGAAGCCCCCTCGCCGCAAGGCATTTGGTCTTGTCCGACAATCTGGCTTTCAATGTCAGTCCGCCAGACCCCGCCTTATGATCCACGCCCTGAAGATCGATTTCGTCTCCGACATTTCCTGTCCCTGGTGCGCCATCGGATTGGCGTCACTGGAGCAGGCGCTGGACCGCCTGCAGGGCGAGGTCACGGCGGAGTTGCACTTCCAGCCGTTCGAGCTCAACTCGCAAATGCCCGCCGGTGGCCAAGACATTGGTGAGCATCTGGCGCAGAAGTACGGCTCCACGCCCGAGCAGCAGGCACAGATTCGCGACACCATTCGCCAGCGCGGGGCCGAGGTTGGTTTCAGTTTCAATCCCGCCGGGCGCGGCCGCATCTACAACACCTTCGACGCGCACCGCTTGCTGCACTGGGCTGGACTCGAAACACCAACCCAGCAGCCCGCGCTGAAGAAGGCGCTGCTGGTGGCCTGCCATACCCAGGGCCAAAGCATGGAGTCGCACGAAGTTTTGCTGGCTGCGGTGGCGCTGGCGGGTCTGGATGTGGCGCACGCACGCGCCATTTTGGCCAGTGACGAATTCGCCCCCGAGGTGCGCCAGCGCGAAGCGTTCTACACCAGCCAGGGCATTCAATCGGTGCCGGCGATCATCATCAACGATCAGCATCTGATCTCGGGTGGCCAGCCGGTAACGGTGTTCGAGCAGGCACTGCGCCAGATTGCGGCCAGCCAGCCAAGAGAGTAACGCAGGCAATTCCAACCTTTGCCACCGCCGCGGCGATGCCGCTCATCGCGCCCGCTTCTTTCAATCCATCCATACCGGAGTCGCCGCCATGAAACAACAAGACCCCGAGCGCTTTGACTTGGGCGGCGGCCAGTGCACGATGAAAGCCGTGGTGACCACCGGGCATGGCGGCTACGAGCAGCTCGTCTACCGGGACGTGCCGGTACCCACGCTGGCGCCAGGCGAGGTGCTGCTGCAGGTGCTGGCGGCCAGCGTCAACAACACCGACATCAACACCCGGCTGGGCTGGTACGCGGCGTCCGTGACCACGGCCACGCAAGACGTGGCGCTGGCGCGTGAGAACCAGACGGCGCAAGAAACGCCGGACGGCGGCTGGAGCGCGCCCACGCCCTTCCCCTTCATTCAGGGCACCGATTGCTGCGGCCATGTGGTGGCTGTTGCGCCGGGCGTCAGTGAACAGTTGCTGGGCCTGCGCGTGCTGGTGCGCCCCAGCATGCGCCCCTCTGGCTTTGGCTCGCAGGAGAATATCTGGATGGGCTCTGAATTTGACGGCGCGTTCGCGCAATTCGTCAAAGTGCCTGCGGGCGAGGTGTTCGCGGTGAACTGCGACTGGAGCGACGCCGAGCTGGCGACCATTCCCTGCGCTTATGGCACCGCCGAAAACATGTTGCAGCGGGCGCAGCTGGGCCGGCGCGAGCAGGTCGTGGTGACGGGCGCGTCCGGCGGCGTCGGCTCGGCGGTGGTGCAACTGGCCAAGCGGCGCGGGGCGTTTGTGACCGCTATCGCGGGGCGCGCCAAGATGGCGCAAGTCAAAGCCCTGGGCGCGGAACTTGTGCTGGCGCGGGAAGATGATTGGGTGGCGAGTCTGGGCGAGAACACGGTGGACCTGGTGGTTGACAACGTGGCGGGGCCGGCTTTTGGCACCCTGCTCAAGCTGCTCAAACCGGGCGGGCGCTATGTGTCATCGGGCGCGATTGCCGGCCCACTGGTGACCCTGGACCTGCGCACGCTTTACCTGAAGAACCTCACGCTGCTGGGCTGCACCGCCTGGGCCGAGCCCGTATTTGCCAACTTGGTGGACTACATCGAGCGCGGCGAGTTGCAGCCACTGGTGGCGCAAAGCTTTGCACTCGACCAAATCGCACAGGCGCAACGCGCGTTTCTTGACAAGACCCATGTCGGCAAATTTGTGCTGATCCCGCCGCCGCCCGACCCAGCCTGAGCGGCGCTTGTCTCCTTTTGTGTATATTTGTACAAATATTCTCTTGACATTCAAATAGCTCAAAGCTATAATGAAAAGCTGCTTTAAAACCTAAAGCATGGGTAACTTGCCTCCCGACGGGGGTAAATTGCCAGGTCCAGCCCTTGTGGCCGATCCCATTGGCCGAATTTTCGGCCACGCTTTTTTCAGCGTCCTGCCATGGCCGGGCGCCTGCACGGTTCATGAGCGCTCCAAACGGATCTCTTTTGCTGCCACGCATCTGCGCTGCAAAGCGACGCCCGTGTCGCGCTGTCCAGCGCTTTCTTTTAGCCATCAACCCAGGAGGCACCCCGCGTGGCCAAACAAATCATCATCGACCAGGTGTTCAAGGTATTCGGCGACGAGCCGCAAGCCGCGCTGCAACTCGTGCGCCAGGGAAAGACCAAGGCTGACATCCTGGCGCAAACCGGCTGCACCATTGGCGTGTTCGACGTCAGCCTCACCATTGAACCCGGTGAAATATTCGTGGTGATGGGTCTGTCGGGCTCGGGCAAATCGACGTTGGTGCGCATGCTCAACCTGCTGATCGAGCCGACCGCGGGCCGCATTCTGATTGACGGCACCGATATTGACGCGCTGTCCGACGGCAAGCTGCGTGCCCTGCGGCGCAAGGACATCAGCATGGTGTTCCAGTCCTTCGCGCTGATGCCGCACATGACGGTGCTGGACAACACGGCGCTGGGCCTGGAGCTCGCAGGCGTTGGCCGCGCCGAGCGCCATGCGCAGGCCAGCCAGGCGCTAGACCAGGTGGGCTTGAGTGGTTGGGGCGCGAGCTACCCGGACGAACTCTCGGGCGGCATGCAGCAGCGCGTCGGGCTGGCGCGTGCCTTGGCCTCCGATCCGTCCATCTTGCTGATGGATGAGGCGTTTTCAGCGCTCGACCCGATCATCCGCACCGATATGCAGTCGGAACTGCTGCGCCTGCAGGAAATCAAGCGCCGCACCATCATCTTCATCTCCCACGATCTGGACGAAGCCATGCGCATTGGCGACCGCATCGCGATCATGAAGGACGGCCAGGTGGTGCAGGTCGGCACCCCCGACGAGATTCTGCGCAACCCGGCTGACGACTATGTGCGCAGCTTCACCCATGGGGTCGATGCCGCTGCCGTTTTCAAGGCCGCTGACATTGCTCGCAAGAGCCAAGTGGTGGTGTCCGAGCACGCCAGCCGGGGCTCGCGCGCCGCGCTCAAGATGCTGGAGGACCGCGACCGCGACTACGCCTACGTGGTCAGCCCCTCGGAGCAGTACCTCGGCATGGTCTCGGTCGAGTCGCTGCGCAAGGCACTGCACCAACATGTGGGCCCGCTCGGCCTGGCGCAGGCTTTTCTGCCCGGTGTTGAGCCCATCACGGGCGATGCCTACGTGAACAATTTGTACGGGCAGGTCGCGCATGCGCCCTACGCTGTCCCGGTGGTAGCGCAGGACGGACGCTATTGCGGCGCCATCAGCAAGACCACCTTGTTGAAATTCCTGGACCGCGACACCCCAGCGGCGCCCGCCCACTGAGCCTGAAAGGACCTCTCCATGCCAAACACAAACACAGCCGGGGCGCCAGCAACAGGCGCCGATGAATCCACGCTGACCAGCGCCAGCCCATCCCCCTGGGACGTCGCAGAACAACCCGCCGAGGCAGCAACGGCACCCGTCGCAGAACCATCCGCCTGGGACCTGGCCGGACAAGTGGGCCTTGAGTCAGTTCCCGCCAGCGCCGACCCCTGGCTCATGGCGACCGAGCCCACCGGCGGTTCGGCGCTGGACACGGCCGCAGGCGCCAGTGACTGGCTGGACGCGCCGGTCGCAGCGCTGCAGGTTGACAGCGGCTGGCAGATCCAGCAATTGTGGGACGGCTCGCTGCCGGTGCAAGCGTGGATCAATGAGGCTCTGGAATGGATCGTGATGAACTTTCGCCCCTTCTTCCAGACGGTGCGCGCACCGATTGACAGCACCCTGACCTGGGTTGAAGCCTTGCTGCTCAGTGTGCCTTCGCTGGCCATGGTCGCGATCTTCGGCCTGTTGGCGTGGCAGTTTGCCGGACGCATGGTGGCGCTCGGCACCGCGATTTCACTGTTGGTGGTGGTCATGCTGGGCATCTGGCCCGAGGCCATGGTGACGCTGTCGCTGGTGTTGACTTCTCTGGTGTTTTGCCTGGTGCTGGGGCTGCCGCTGGGCATTTTGCTGGCCAGCAGCGAGCGCGCTGAGCGCCTCATGCGCCCGATTCTGGATGCGATGCAAACCACGCCGGCCTTCGTTTACCTGGTGCCGGTGGTGATGCTCTTTGGCATTGGCAACGTGCCGGGCGTGATCGTCACCATCATCTTTGCACTGGCGCCGCTGGTGCGCCTGACCAACCTGGGCATCCGCCAGGTGCGCCCCGACCTGATTGAAGCGGCCCGCGCCTATGGTGCATCGCCCTGGCAGATGCTGACCAAGGTGCAGTTGCCCCTGGCTTTGCCGTCCATCATGGCCGGCGTTAACCAGTCACTGATGCTGTCGCTGTCCATGGTCGTGATCGCCTCCATGATCGCGGTGGGCGGCCTGGGCCAGATGGTGCTGCGCGGTATCGGTCGCCTGGACATGGGTCTGGCCACCGTGGGCGGCTTAGGGATTGTGCTGCTGGCCATTTCGCTGGACCGAATTACCCAGGCCATGGGCCAACCGACCCGCGGCGTGCGCCACTGGTGGTACACCGGTCCGGCTGGCCTGGTGTGGCGCCTGCTGCGTGGCAGCGACAAGCTCTCCAATAGCGCCGAACCAGCGCCGCCAGCCCTCCTGGCACCTGCTGCGCGCTGAAGCAACGACCCCCTATTTCCATTTTTTTAATCTAAACCAAAGGACTCCACCTGATGACATCAACGACCACACGACAAATTATCCAAGACCTACTCGCCACCACTGTACTGGCCTTCGGCCTGACTGCCCCCAAGGCGTAGCGACAGGCGCGATCTTCCCCTTAACCACCACCTATAAAGGATCAACTCCCATGATGAACACCAGAAACTTCACCCGCACCTTGCTCGCCACCGCTTTGCTGACGCTGGGCCTGGCGACCCAGGCCAGCGCAGCCGCCGAATTGCCCGGCAAGGGCATCAAGGTCCAGCCGATCCAGAGTGCCATCGCCGAAGAGACTTTCCAGACGCTGCTGGTCAGCCGCGGCCTGCAAAAGCTCGGCTTTGATGTGCAGCCGATCAAGGAGATTGAACCTGCAACCGGCCATATTGCCATTTCCAACGGCGACGCCACTTTTCTGGCCGACCATTGGGACCCGCTGCATGCCGACTTCTACAAAAATGGCGGCGGTGACGCCAAGCTCTTTCGCCAGGGCACCTATTCAGGCAACGCAGCGCAGGGCTACCTGATCGACAAAAAGACCGCCGACAAGTACAAGATCACCCTCCTCAGCCAGTTGAGCGACCCCCAACTCGCCAAGCTGTTTGACGCCACCGGCGACGGCAAGGCCGACCTGACCGGGTGCAACCCGGGCTGGGGCTGCGAAGGCGTCATCGAGCACCAGCTCACCGCCTTCAAGCTGCGCGACACCGTCACCCACTCGCAGGGCGCCTACGCGGCCCTGATGGCAGACACCATCGCGCGTTTCAAGGCGGGCCAGCCCATTCTTTATTACACTTGGACCCCGTACTGGGTCAGCGGTGTGCTGCGCCCGGGCAAAGAAGTGGTTTGGCTCGAAGTGCCGTTCTCGTCACTGCCGGGCGAACAGGCCAAGCTCGATACGAAGCTGCCCAACGGCAAGAACTACGGTTTCACGATCAACACCCAGCGCATCGTGGCCAACAAGGCTTTTACCGAGCAAAACCCGGCCGCTGGCAAACTGTTTGAAGTGATGCAACTGCCAGTGGCTGACATCAATGCCCAGAACCAGCGCATGAAGAACGGTGAAAACACCCAAACAGACATTGCGCGCCACACCGACGGCTGGATCAAGGGCCACCAGAAGACTTTTGACAGCTGGATCGCGCAAGCCCTGAGCGTCGCCAAAAAATAGGCGCAAGGCCTCGGGCGCACGATTTGACGATCGGCGCCCGTGTTTTGGCGGGGCCTCCCGGGTCACGCGAAAACCGCAGGCAGTCTAGGGCCAGACGCGGGCCGCGCCCCAATAATGAAAGGTCATGGGCCGGGGACCGGGCAGGTAGCGTGTTTGCAGGTCGGGCAAGGCAAAACCCGCCGCCTGCAGCAGCGCCGGAATGTCGCGCCCAAGGTGGCAACCACCGGAGAACTTGCCCCAAAGTGGCTGTAGCCGCTCTTGCCAGCGCCGCACCGAGGCGTCGGGCGCGCGGCCATGCTCGCAATACAGCAATTGCCCGCCGGGCGCGAGCACGCGGCGCATCTCATGCAGGGCGGCCAGCGGGTCAGGAATCGTGCACAACGTGTAGGTGATCAGCACCGTGTCAAAGCTCGCGTCAGGCAGGGGAATTTGTTCGGCCGACAGGCCCAGCAGTTCCACCTCCAGCCCGGCCTGCGCGATGCGTTCACGTGCCAGCGGGTGCAACTCCAGCGCCGGGTCCAGCGCGGTGATGCTGCTGACGCGGCTCTTGTCGTAATAGCGCATGTTCAAGCCCGTGCCAACGCCCACCTCCAGCACCCGGCCTTCTGCCTGCGGCACCAGCAGCTCGCGCTGGCGCCCCACCATCGGCAGGCCGCAGGCGTAGTCGAGCGCACGCGGCAGGATGTGGCGCTCGTACCAGGAACTGCTCATCCCACCTTCACACTGCTGGCGAACGCCACGCGGTCGCGCACCATCTTGGCCTCGGGTTTGGGGTCGGAGTAGTACCACACGGCGTCGGTATTGAGTTCGCCATTGACCAGCAGCGAGTAATAGCTCGCCTGTCCCTTCCACGCGCAAGAGGTCTTGTGGTTGCTGAAGGTGATGAACTCGCGCTTGAGGGTGCCTTCGGGAAAGTAGTAATTGCCTTCCACCAATACGGTGTCGTCACTCTCGGCAATGACGGTGTTGTTCCAGATCGCTTGCATGGATGGCTTTCAGGTTGAATTGGTTTTGATATTGCCGTCGATTATTTGTCAAATCGAGGGAAAGGCGGTCTGCCAAAGTTCAGCTGCTTTGGCAAAATTCTGTATTACCGAGGCCCGGCAGGCGTGTCAGCGCCAAAAGCCCTCTGGTTTCTACTTATAATGCGAGGCTTTTGTGGCAAACGTTGCGTGTAACCTGCGTGTAATTTGAGGGATCAATAATCATGCCGGTCTCCAAATTTGACGCTGATGAGTTGGACGAGTCGGGGTTCAAGCCGCTCAGCGCCGAAGAAGCGCAGGCACTGCGACAACGCCAGCCGCCACTGTCGCCCTGGCGCGTGGTGGTCTGGCAGGCAACCGTGGGTTTGCTGGTGGCCTTGCTGGCCTGGGGCTTGACGCAAAACCGGGTGGCCGGTGTGTCAGCGGCTTATGGCGCGATGGCGGTGGTATTGCCCGCTGCGCTGTTTGCGCGGGGTCTGTCGCGGCAACGACTTGCCGCCCATGCGGGCGCGGCCTTGACTGGTTTTTTTGTGTGGGAAATGGTCAAGATTGCCGTGACCGTGGCCATGCTGGTCTTGGCCCCAAGGCTGATTTCGAATTTGAACTGGCTGGCGCTGCTGGCTGGTTTTGTGGTGACGATGAAGGTGTACTGGGTGGCCATGTGGCTGCGCCCGACGCGCCGCGATCCAATTAACAAGAATTGACTGACTGGTGAAATATGGCTGCTGAAAACGCTGAAGGACATGCCCAAACGGCTGGAGAGTACATCCAGCACCACCTGCATCATCTGCAAAAAAACTTTTCCTTTGAAAATGTCGAGCAGCACAGCATTGTCGATTTCAGTGTCTTCAACCTGGACTCGCTGATCTACTCCATATTGCTCGGTTCGATTGCCTGTTTCTTTTTGTGGCGCGCGGCCAGCAAGGCCACCTCCGGCGTCCCTGGGCGCTTCCAGGCAGCGGTTGAAATTCTGGCGGAGATGGTGGACACGCAGGCCAAGGGCGTGATCCATAACGCCACCAGCCGCAAGCTGGTCGCGCCGCTGGCGCTGACCGTGTTTGTCTGGATTTTCCTGATGAATGCGATGGACATGCTGCCGGTGGACGCCCTTCCGGCCTTGTGGCACGGCGTGGGTCCGGCGATGGGCTACATGAATTACATGCGCGTGGTGCCGACCGCCGACCTCTCGACGACTCTGGGCATGTCGGTCAGCGTGCTGCTGGTGTGCCTGGTCTACAACGTCAAGATCAAGGGTCTGGGCGGCTGGCTTCACGAACTGCTGTCCGCGCCCTTCGGAGACAAATTTTTCCTGTATCCGATCAATTTGCTGATGCAATTGATCGAGTTTGCCGCCAAGACCGTGTCGCACGGTATGCGACTTTTTGGCAACATGTTTGCCGGTGAGCTGATTTTCATGTTGATCGCCTTGATGGGCGGCACATGGGCCTGGCAGTTCAACCCCATGTCGGGTTGGTTCTGGCTAGGAATTGGGCATGTGATTGCGGGAACTGCCTGGAGCATTTTCCACATTCTGGTGATCACGCTGCAAGCCTTCATCTTCATGATGTTGACGCTGATTTATGTGGGTCAGGCCCACAGCTCACACTGATCGTTTAACCGCTTTCTTTTTTCTTTTCTTTCTTTTTCTTTTCTGTACTTTAGGAGTAATCATGGAAAACATTCTCGGCCTCGTGGCACTGGCTTGCGGCATCATCGTTGGCTTGGGCGCTTTGGGCGCCTCCATCGGCATCGCGCTGATGGGTGGCAAATTTCTGGAGGCCTCGGCACGCCAGCCTGAACTCATGAACGAGCTGCAAACCAAGATGTTCATCTTGGCTGGTCTGATTGACGCCGCCTTCCTGATCGGTGTGGCGATTGCCCTGCTGTTTGCCTTTGCCAAGCCTTTCGCCATCTAAGTTTGCTTAAACTTTCACGCTTGAAAGGGAATAAGCAGTGAATATCAATTCAACCCTGTTCCTGCAGGCCATCGTCTTTGCGATTTTGGTGTGGTTCACGATGAAATTCGTGTGGCCGCCGATCACAAAGGCCTTGGATGAGCGGGCGCAGAAAATAGCCGACGGCCTCGCTGCCGCCGACAAAGCCAAGTCCGAGCTTTCTTCCGCCAACAAGCGTGTTGAAGCTGAATTGGCCGTGTCGCGCACCGAGACGACCGCGCGCCTGGCCGATGCGGACCGTCGCGGTCAGAGCATCGTCGAAGAAGCCAAGGCCAAAGCGACCGAAGAAGCCAACAAAATCATTGCGGCTGCCAAGGTTGAAGCCGAGCAGCAAAGCAACAAGGCGCGTGAAGTCTTGCGTGAGCAAGTGGCAGCGCTGGCGGTCAAGGGCGCGGAGCAAATTCTGCGCAAGGAAGTCAATGCCAACGTGCACGCTGACTTGCTTGGCCGCTTGAAGCTGGAACTGTAAGAGCGCAACCATGGCTGAACTCGCCACTATTGCACGCCCTTACGCCGAAGCCTTGTTCAAGGCTTCGCTATCCGACCTCAACGCTGCGGCGCTTTGGGTCGAAGAACTCGAAGCGATTGCCAAGAACCCGCAATTGCTTCAGTTCTCCGACAACCCGAACGTCACAGCCACGCAGGTGTTTGACTTGGTTGCGGGTGTCGCCCAGAGGCCTTTGCCAGAGATGGCACAGAACTTTCTGCGCACCGTGATTGAAAACGGGCGCTTGAGTGCCTTGCCGCAAATCGCGGCGCAGTTTCGTGCGATGAAGAACGCCCAAAGTGGTTCTTCGGACGCGGTGGTCTACAGCGCGTTTGCCATTGACAGCGCGGCCCTGGCCGATCTGGCGGCAACGCTGGAACAGCGCTTTGCGCGCAAGCTCAATGTGTCGGTTCAATTGCAACCTGAATTGATCGGTGGCATTCGCGTGGTGGTGGGGGACGAGGTTCTTGACACTTCTGTCAAAGCCCGTCTGGAACAAATGAAAGTGGCATTGACCGCCTGAGGCATACGCCTCTCGTTGTCGGGCCCATTTAACGAAAGAAGGAAAGAGTCATGCAACTCAATCCCGCAGAGATTTCTGAACTGATCAAGAGCCGCATTGAAGGCCTGACAGCCACGGCGAACATTCGCAACCAGGGCACCGTGGTGTCCGTGACCGACGGCATTGTCCGCATTCACGGCCTGTCGGACGTGATGCAGGGCGAAATGCTTGAATTCCCGGCTGACGCCGAGGGCCAGCCCAGCTACGGTCTGGCGCTGAACCTGGAGCGTGACTCGGTCGGTGCCGTGATTTTGGGTGCTTACGAGCACATCTCGGAAGGCAATACCGTCAAGTGCACCGGCCGTATTCTCGAAGTGCCGGTCGGCCCCGAACTCAAAGGCCGCGTGGTCAATGCGCTGGGTCAGCCAATTGACGGCAAGGGTCCGATCAACGCCAAGATGACCGACGTCATCGAAAAGGTCGCCCCCGGCGTGATTGCGCGCCAGTCGGTGAGCCAGCCGATGCAAACCGGCCTGAAGTCGATCGACTCGATGGTGCCGGTTGGCCGTGGTCAGCGCGAACTGATCATTGGTGACCGTCAGACCGGCAAGACCGCGGTCGCGATTGACGCCATCATCAACCAAAAAGGTCAGAACATGACCTGCGTTTATGTCGCGATCGGCCAGAAGGCCTCGAGCGTCAAGAACGTGGTGCGCTCGCTGGAGCAAGCCGGCGCCATGGAATACACCATTGTGGTGGCCGCTACCGCCTCCGAGTCGGCCGCCATGCAATACGTTGCCGCCTACTCGGGCTGCACCATGGGCGAGTATTTCCGCGACCGCGGCGAAGACGCGCTGATTGTGTATGACGACCTGTCCAAGCAAGCAGTGGCTTACCGCCAGCTGTCCTTGTTGCTGCGTCGCCCGCCAGGCCGTGAAGCCTACCCCGGCGACGTGTTCTACCTGCACAGCCGCCTGCTGGAACGTGCCGCTCGCGTCAATGAAAAGTATGTCGAGGACTTCACCAAGGGTGCCGTGAAGGGCAAGACCGGTTCTTTGACCGCCTTGCCGATCATTGAAACCCAAGCCGGTGACGTGTCGGCCTTTGTGCCGACCAACGTGATCTCGATCACCGACGGCCAGATCTTTTTGGAAACCTCGCTGTTCAACGCAGGTATCCGCCCCGCCATCAACGCCGGTATTTCGGTGTCGCGCGTCGGTGGTGCGGCACAGACCAAACTGATCAAGAACCTGTCGGGCGGTATCCGTACCGACTTGGCTCAGTACCGTGAGTTGGCCGCGTTCGCGCAGTTTGCCTCGGATTTGGACGAAGCGACCCGCAAGCAGTTGGAGCGCGGTGCCCGCGTGACTGAATTGCTCAAGCAAGCGCAGTACAGCCCGCTGCCGATTTCCTTGATGGGCGCCACGCTGTTCGCGGTGAACAATGGCTACCTGGACGATATCGCTGTCAATAAGCTGCTGGCCTTTGAGCACGGCCTGCACGGCTACCTCAAAGATAAGCACGCTGCGTTGCTGGCCAAGCTGGAAGCCGACAAGGCCATGGACAAAACCGCCGAAGCCGAAATGAACGCCGCCACCGCAGCCTTCAAAAAGACCTTCGCTTAAGACCCCTGAAACCCAAGCGAAGGAGTCTTTATGGCAACAGGCAAGGAAATACGCGGCAAGATCAAAAACTTCGAGAGCACGAAGAAGATCACCAAGGCCATGGAGATGATCTCCGTGTCCAAGATGCGCAAAGCCCAGGAACGCATGCGCGCAGCCCGCCCGTATGCAGACAAGGTGCGCAACATCGCTGCCAATTTGGGCCAGGCCAACCCTGAGTACATTCATGTCTTCATGAAGACCAATGAAGCCCCGGTGGTGGGCATGATTGTGGTCACGACCGACAAGGGGCTGTGCGGTGGCCTCAATACCAACGTGCTGCGCAGCGTGACCAACAAGCTGCGCGAACTGCAGGCTGCGGGCATGACGGCGCAAACCGTGGCCATCGGCAACAAGGGCTTTGGTTTTCTCAACCGCATCGGGGCCAAGGTGGTGTCGCATGTGACCCAGCTCGGCGACAAGCCGCATCTGGAGCGCCTGATCGGCCCGGTCAAGGTGCTGCTCGATGCTTACTCCCGCGGTGAGATCAGTGCGGTTTACCTCTCTTACACCAAGTTCATCAACACGATGAAGCAGGAAGTGGTGCTGGAGCAGTTGTTGCCCTTGTCGGCTGCGCGCATGCAAGCCGAGGCCCGGGCCAGCGACACCGCCTCTGGCACCAAGCATGGCTGGGACTACATCTACGAACCCGACGCGCCGGCAGTCATTGATGACCTGCTGGTGCGTTATGTCGAAGCGCTGGTGTACCAGTCCGTCGCCGAGAACATGGCTTCGGAACACGCGGCCCGCATGGTCGCCATGAAGGCGGCGACCGACAACGCGGGCAGCGTGATTGGCGAATTGAAGCTGGTCTACAACAAGACCCGACAAGCCGCGATCACCAAGGAATTGTCCGAGATCGTCTCCGGGGCTGCCGCGATCGGGGCTTAGGCCAACAACGCAGTCCGCTAGCAAGATTCAAACTGATTGGAGCAAAGCCAAATGGCTCAAGATACACAAACGAACGCCGCCGTTCAGGGAAAAATTGTTCAATGTATTGGCGCAGTGGTTGACGTGGAATTTCCACGCGACAAGATGCCCAAGATCTATGACGCGCTCAAGCTCGAAGGCTCGTCATTGACGCTGGAAGTCCAGCAGCAACTCGGCGACGGTATCGTGCGCACGATTGCGCTGGGTTCCTCCGACGGCCTGCGCCGCGGCCTGATGGTGTCCAACACCGCGCACCCGATCATGGTGCCGGTCGGTACCGCCACGCTGGGGCGCATCATGGACGTGCTGGGCACGCCGATTGACGAGCGTGGCCCGGTCAACGCTGAAAAATACTCCTCGATTCACCGCACCGCACCAACCTATGACGAGCTCAGCCCGTCGCAGGAACTGCTGGAAACCGGTATCAAGGTGATCGACCTGGTCTGTCCCTTTGCCAAGGGCGGCAAGGTCGGCTTGTTCGGTGGCGCTGGCGTGGGCAAGACCGTGAACATGATGGAACTCATCAACAACATCGCCAAGGCACACTCCGGCTTGTCGGTGTTTGCCGGTGTCGGTGAACGGACCCGCGAAGGCAATGACTTCTATCACGAAATGGCCGATTCCGGCGTCGTGAACCTGGAGAACCTGGGCGAGTCCAAAGTCGCCATGGTGTACGGCCAGATGAACGAGCCCCCGGGCAACCGTCTGCGCGTGGCCCTGACCGGTCTGACCATTGCCGAGTCCTTCCGCGATGAAGGCAAAGACGTGCTGTTTTTTGTGGACAACATTTACCGTTTCACGCTCGCCGGCACCGAAGTGTCGGCGCTGTTGGGCCGGATGCCTTCCGCCGTGGGCTACCAGCCGACGCTGGCCGAAGAAATGGGCCGATTGCAAGAGCGCATCACCTCCACCAAGGTGGGTTCGATCACGTCCATTCAGGCCGTTTATGTGCCTGCCGATGACTTGACCGATCCAAGCCCTGCCACCACCTTTGCCCACCTGGATTCCACCGTGGTGCTCAGCCGTGACATCGCCTCGCTCGGTATCTACCCGGCTGTGGACCCGCTCGATTCGACCAGCCGTCAGCTCGACCCTAATGTGGTCGGGCAGGACCATTACGAGACGGCGCGCGCGGTGCAGGGCACCTTGCAGCGCTACAAAGAGCTGCGCGACATCATTGCGATTCTGGGCATGGACGAGTTGGCACCAGAGGACAAGCTGACGGTGGCGCGTGCGCGCAAGATCCAGCGTTTCCTGTCGCAGCCGTTCCATGTGGCTGAAGTGTTCACCGGCTCGCCCGGCAAGTACGTTAGCTTGGCTGAAACCATTCGCGGCTTCAAGATGATTGTGGCGGGCGAGTGCGATCATCTGCCGGAACAGGCGTTCTACATGGTCGGCACCATCGACGAAGCGTTCGAGAAAGCCAAGAAAATATAAGGGCCCGGTCCCCAACTGATTGAGAAGGAGCCCCATGAATACCATCCACGTTGATGTGGTAAGTGCCGAAGAGTCCATCTTCTCTGGCGAGGCGCGCTTCGTCGTGTTGCCCGGTGAAGTGGGTGAACTCGGCATTTACCCGAACCACACGCCGTTGATCTCGCGCATCAAGGCGGGTTCGGTGCGCATTGAAAAAGCGGACGGCAGCGAAGAATTTGTCTTTGTCGCCGGCGGCCTGCTCGAAGTGCAACCTAACTGTGTCACGGTCCTCTCAGACACCGCCATTCGCGGCAAGGACCTCGACGAAGAAAAGGCCAATGCCGCCAAACTGGCCGCTGAAGAAGCCATGAAGAATGCCAAGACCGATATCGACCTGGCACGGGCGACGTCTGAACTGGCCGTCATGGCCGCGCAAATTGCGGCGTTGCGCAAGTACCGGCAGAAAAAATAACGGATTGCCATCTGGCGGCCGTTCTTACCGGCCCAACATGAAAAGCCCGCCTCCGCAAGGAGCCGGGCTTTGCTGCTTTCTGGGCTTGCACCGAATCAATTCAATATCGGCGCGTCGGGTAGTTCGTTCGGATTCGCCTTGTTGGCGACTAGCGGAAAGTGCTGCACCAGCAGCGCGGACACTTCAGCCAACGCATTCGTCAGGCCTACTTCAAACTGCGCCTGCTTAAAAGCGCCGCTCATGCGCGTCACCAAGGCCGGCCAAAAGGCGGGTTCCACCCGTTCATTCAAGCCCCGATCAGCCACAATCTCGATCTCATGCTCGGCCAGCAGCAGGTAGATCAGCACGCCGTTGTTGGCAGCGGTATCCCAGACGCGCAGCTGGCTGAACAGGTCCAGCGCGCGCTGGCGGGCGATTTGCTGCGTTGGCGCATCGGTCCACAGGTGGCCCAGCGGCAACCCGGCCTCGATATAGATGCGGACCTCCCCTGAATGGCGTTGTTCGCTTGCCGCCACCCGTTGCTGCAGGCGCTCAAGCAGGTCAGGCGCGATGACGTGCTGGGTGGCCGCGTCATCGACCCAGCGGTGCCTGAAAATGCGCTTGAGCCGGCTCAGCATCACCATCTTCCCGAAGCGCCGCCGCCACCAAAGTCACCACCGCCACCCGAGCCGAAGCCACCACCGCCACCAAATCCACCACCGCCAAAACCGCCCCCCGAGCCCGTACCCCAGCCGCCATGGCGACCGCTACCGCGCCCACTGGTGGGCATTGATCCCGAGAACAGCGCGAACAGGAACGCTGCCATCGCCGCCAGCACGACCAGCACGAGGCTGGTCGTGGCAAACCAGGCGATGCCGCCCACCACGCCACCCGTGGCCAAGGAGCCCAGCCTGTTACCCAAGACGCTGCGCGCCACGCCGCCCAGCACCGGGACGGCAAAGAACATGAAGATGGCCAGGTCCGTCCACTGAAAACCGGCCCGCCCGCCCTGGTCAGCCGCTGCGGGCAAGGGCAGCGCTTCACCGGTCACGAGCGCCATCAACTGATCGACGGCAGCGTCGAGCCCGCCAACGAAATCACCCTGTTTGAAGCGCGGCGTGATGGCGTGCTCAATGACGCGCTTGGCGGCCAAGTCGGGAATGGCGCCTTCCAGCGTCTTGGCGACCTCAATGCGGACCTGGCGGTCGTCCTTCGCGACGATCAGGAGCAGGCCGTCGCCAATCTCCGTGCGCCCGATCTTCCAGCTGTTGGCGACCCGGTTGCCGTAGCTGGCGATGTCCTCGGGCTGCGTCGTTGGCACCAGCAGCAGCACCAGCTGGGTGCCACGGCTCTGCTCAAACGCGGTGAGTTTTGCTTCCAGCTGCTGCTGCTGCGCGGCGCTCAAGGTGCCGGTGCTGTCGATGACATGGCCCGTAAGTGCCGGCACCGCCAACTGCGCCTGCGCGTGGGACAGCAGCATCAGCCCGCCCAGGCAGACCAGCAGCAGCCAGCGCCCCAGTCGACGCAGTGGCGCGAACCCGCTCTGCAGCAGAAAAATGGCACGCATTGGTGCGACGGGCGCCAAACTATTTCTTGTTGAAATCAACCACGGGCGGCGTTGATATGGACGCCTCGTTTTGTACGCTGAAGCTGGGTTTGGGCTGGTAGCCAAAGACCATGGCAGTCAGGTTGCTGGGGAAGCTGCGCGCCAGCACGTTGTAGGCCTGCACCGCCTGAATATAGCGGTTGCGCGCCACGGTGACCCGGTTCTCGGTGCCCTCCAACTGCACGCGCAGATCCGAAAAACCCTGGTTGGCTTTGAGATTGGGGTACTGCTCAGCCACCACCATCAAGCGGCTCAAGGCCGAACCCAGCTCGCCCTGCGCCGCCTGAAACTTGTTGAAGGCCTCCGGGTTGTTCAAGGTTTCGGGCGTCACCTGGATCGAGGTCGCCTTGGCGCGCGCCTCAATCACCCGGGTCAGCGTCTCCTGCTCAAAGGCAGCCTCGCCCTTGACGGTGGCCACAATGTTGGGCACCAAGTCAGCGCGGCGTTGGTATTGGTTGAGCACCTCGCTCCAGGCCGACTTGGTTTGCTCGTCCAGACGCTGAAAATCGTTATAGCCACAGCCGGTCAGAGACAGGGCGGTCAACAGAAGCAGGAACCAGCGTGTCATATGAACCTCCAATTTGAAGAGCATAACCTTAGCATAAACACGCATTGCCATCTTGAGCTTTCTGTGGGTGCGACGGCCACCAATGGTCCCGCTGCCACCGCTTGGCCAAAGCACGGCAAAATCATCCCCCAATGCAACACGAGGCCATCATGCCCAAAGCCCAAAAACAAGCCGCCGCCATCGGCGGCAGTGCCGACGAAATTGAGGCCAGCTTCTACGCGGCACTGCAAGCGGGTGACATTGAAAAGCTAATGGCTTGCTGGGCCGATGAGGATGACATTGTGTGCGTCCATCCGGGCGGACCGCGTCTGGTCGGTCTGGGTGCCATTCGGTCTGCTTTTGACGCCATCTTCAGCCATGGCAGCCTCCGGGTGCAGCCGCAAGCCGTGCGCAAGATTGAGTCGCTGGCCAGCGCGGTGCACAGTGTGCGCGAGTGCATTGAGGTCTTGACCGAGGACGGCCCGGTACAGGCTTTTGTCATTGCCACCAATGTCTACCACCGAACGGCGCAGGGTTGGCGCCTGGTGGCCCACCACGCCAGTCCGGGGTCGCAACACGAGGCGCAAGACGGCAGTGAGGCGTCACCCGTGCTTCATTAAGAAAATGGCCTCCAGCCCTTGATCACTGTGCATTGAATGCTATGAATTATGCTGCTCCTGCGTGGTTGCCCGGTGGCCACCTGCAAACCATCTGGCCGGCTTTGTATGCACGCCGGCTTGAAGGCGCGCCCTTGCAGTACCGGCGTGAGCGCTGGGACACGCCCGATGCTGACTTCATCGATGTCGACTGGTTGCCGGGCCCACCGCGGCGCCGCCTGCTGGTGTTGTTTCATGGGCTGGAGGGCTCATCAAGCAGCCACTACGCCCAGGCTTTTGCCGGCTACGCCCGGGCGCATGACTGGGGCTTTGCCGTGGCGCACTTCCGCGGCTGCAGTGGCGAGTTGAATCACGGTCCCCGCGCCTACCACTCCGGTGACTTTGAAGAAATTGGCTGGATCCTGGCCCGGTTTCGCCAGCAACACCAAGGTGCGGTGCTAGCGGTTGGCATCTCGCTGGGTGGCAATGCCTTGTTGCGCTGGGCCGAAGAATTCGGTGAGCAGGCTGCCCGCCTGGTGGACGCGGTGGCCAGCGTCTGTGCGCCCATTGACTTGGCCACCAGCGGCGCCGCGATCGGGCGCGGCTTCAACCGGCGGGTCTACACCCGGCGCTTTCTGGCCACCATGAAACCCAAGGCGATGCAGAAGCTGGCGCAGCATCCGGGCCTGTTTAGCGCCGATGCTTTGCGTGACGCCCATGATCTGTATGCGTTTGACAATGTCTTCACCGCGCCATTGCATGGATTCAAGGACACGCACGACTACTGGCTGCGCGCCTCGGCCAAGCCTCTATTGCACCAGATTCGTATTCCGGCGCTGGTGCTGAACACGGGGAACGACCCATTTGTACCAGCCGGCAGCCTGCCGCTCCCGACCGACGTGGGCCGCTGGGTGACGCTGTGGCAGCCGGCCCACGGGGGTCACGTCGGCTTTGCGCAGGGCCGCCCACCCGGCAACCTGCAGGCCATGCCCGACGCCGTGGCGGGTTGGCTGGCGGCCCAGATTTACACCATCTGAAACAGGAACCTTCGTCATGGATGACATCGTCAAGCAAGCTTTGCTCAAATGGCCCAACGTGCCCGCCTGCTATGGCTGGCTCGGCCTGGACGCGCGCGGCAACTGGTTCATGCGCGACGAGAACGCGCAGGCGCAGGGGCCATTTGCCGGGGGCAGCCACCCCAGCAAAGGGTCGATGCTCAAGCACGACAAACTGATTGACTTCATCGGGCGCAACTACCAGAGCGACGCGCGCGGGCAGTGGTTCTTTCAGAACGGTCCTCAGTGCGTCTATGTTGAACTGGAAGCCACGCCGCTGATCTGGCGCGTCAATGAGGATTTGTCGGTCCAGGATCATTGCGGCAGGCCGGCGTCGGTCCAGCGCTGCTGGGTCGACGAGTTGGGACGGATCTACCTGGAAACGTCGACCGGCTTTGGACTGGTGCACAGCCTGGACATGGGCTATGTGGCGGACGCGGTGGAGCAGGGCTTGTGGTTGCCGCAGGATGTTCTGAGTGCTGATTTACCGATGCGCTTCAATTATGTTCCGAGTCCGTTATTACTTCAATAACAGTAGCTACTCAGGCATATACCACGCGGGATAGAGCCTGATTTGTCTTAAATTCTGCCAAAAGCATAACCCTCGGCCACGACCAGACCTTCGACGCGCTCAATCAGGCGCAACAGGGGCTTGAGCTCGCGGTAACGGGCGCAGGTGGCGCGCATGTAGCCGATAAAGCGCGGCGTGTCGGCCAGGTATTGCGGCTTGCCATCACGCAGTGTCAGGCGGGCAAAAATGCCGGCCACTTTCAGGTGGCGTTGCAAGCCCATCCATTCCACCCCGCGGTAGAACTCGCCAAAGTCATCACCCACTGGCAGACCGGCCTTGCGCGCTTTTTCCCAGTAACGGATGGTGATGTCGAGGCAGAAGTCCTCGTCCCAGCTCAGGAAAGCGTCACGCATCAAACTGGCAATGTCATAGGTGATGGGGCCATAGACCGCGTCCTGGAAGTCCAGCACGCCCAGGCGCTGATCTGCCCCGGGCGGCGCCACCATCAGGTTGCGCGGCATGAAGTCGCGGTGCACATAAACGCTCGGCCACGCCAGGTTGTGCGCCACGATGTGCGCAAAAGCGTCGTCGAGCGTGCGCCGCAGCTCGCCCTCAACCGCAACACCGCGGTGGCGGGCCAGATACCAGTCAGGAAACAGTTCCAGCTCGCGGCGCAGCAGCGCCTCATCGTAAGGGGGTAGAACGCCCGGCGTGGAGGCGCATTGCCAGGCAATCAGGGCGTCAACCGCTTGCAGGTACAGACCCTGGTTGGCCTGCGGGTCGTCTCGGTTGATCACCTGCATCATGGTTTGTGCGCCCAGGTCGCTCAGCAGCATGAAGCCGTGGGCGGCCTCCCACGCGAGCACCTCGGGCGCATGCACCTGCGCCTGGTGCAGCAACTGGGCGACTTTGACAAAAGGCTGGCAGTCCTCCTTGTCGGGGGGCGCGTCCATGATGATGTAGCTGCCCTGGCTGCCGTCCACGCGCAAATAGCGCCGGAAACTGGCATCAAAGGAGGCGCTGCGCACCGAGTCAATGACCAGACCGTGCAGCGGCGCCAGTCGCGCCAGCCAGGCGTTGAAATCGGCTTCGCGCCGCGCGTCAGACCACAGGGGTGCGCTGGCCGGGGTGGTTTCGGGTGGGATGGCGGTGCTCATGGATAATCCATTCTACAAACCCGAATGCTCCCCCGTTTCTTTCCAACTGCTTTCACCCTCGTTACCGCCGCTGCCTGATGCGCTTTTTGATGCACAAACCTGAATTCAGGTCACCCCCGGCCCGTTTCCCCCGGCGCCCGCTGGCCGTGCTGGCCTGGCTGTTGCTGCAGGGGACAACCGTCGGTGCGCAGGTGGTTCAGGCTGCGTCTGACGAGCCGCCCCTGCAGCTCAAAACCAGCCCCTTGCTGCAGGAGCAAGTGGACCCCGCATCGCGCGGCAGCTTGCCGACCTTCATTTTTGCCGAGCGCATCTTCGGGCGTCCAGACCTGGAAACCGTGCTCGAAGGCCGCGCCGAGTTGCGTCGCGGCGACCTCGTGATCAAGGCCGACCGGCTCGAATATGACCAACCGACTGACCTGGCCCGGGCCAGTGGCAGTGTCCTGATCAACCGCGCCGGCAACGTCTATGAAGGGCCGCTGCTGGAGCTCAAGCTCGATTCGTTTGCGGGGTATTTTGACCAACCGCGTTATTATTTTCTGAAAAATGACGCGCATGGCGAAGCCGATCGCGTCGACTTCATTGATGCGCAGCGCGCCGTCATCCACAACGCCACCTTCACCACCTGCCGCCGTTTGCCGGGCCCGAGCTGGCTGCCGGACTGGATTCTGCGTGCCGCCAGCATCACCCTGGACCAGGAGGAGGACGTGGGCACGGCCAAAGGCGCGCTGCTGAGCTTCAAGGGGGTGCCCCTGCTGCCAATTCCCTACCTCAGTTTTCCATTAAGTGACAAGCGCAAGTCGGGTTTCATGCCGCCGACGCTGGGACTGGACACCGTCAACGGGGTCGAGTTCAGCATCCCTTACTACTGGAACATCGCGCCGAATCGAGACGCCACCTTTACGCCGACCGTCATGAGCAAGCGCGGCGTCAATCTGGGCACCGAGGTGCGCTACCTCGAAGCCGACTATTCTGGCCAGCTGCGCCTCGACCTCATGCCTGTCGACCAGTTGCGTGACAACCGCCGCTGGGGTCTGAACTATCTTCACCAGAGCCAGGTCAGCAACGGCCTGACGCGCCGCTTGACCGACGGCGGTCTGGCGCTAAACCTGAACCTGAACCGGGTCAGTGACGACAATTACTGGCGTGATTTCAGCCGCGCGTCCGGCTCGCTGACCCAGCGCCTGTTGCCCAGTGATGCCACCCTGACCTGGAGCAACGGTTATTTTGCCAACAGTGTGCGCACGCTCAAATGGCAAACGTTGCAGGACGCTACTTCGCCCATCATCCCGCCATATGACCGCTTGCCCCAGCTGACGACACGTTACGCCCGCAACAATATCGGCGGCTTTGATGTCGCTGTAAACGCGGACTACACCCGGTTCGAGTCCACCAGCGCCCTGACCGGTCAGCCCAACGCCCACCGCGCCTTTTCCTCGGCGCAGGTCAGCTGGCCGTGGCTGGGCGCGGCCAGCTTCCTGACACCGAAGCTGCAGTTGCACGCCACCCAGTACCAGTTTGACGCGCCGTTCAAGTCAGCCACGTCGGCGACGCGGGTGGTGCCAACCTTCAGTGTGGACAGTGGCTTGGTGTATGAGCGCGAGGCCCGTTATTTTGGACGGAGTTTTTTGCAGACCCTGGAGCCGCGGGCGTTTTACGTCAAGACACCCTACCGGGACCAGAGTGCGCTGCCCAATTACGACTCGGGCGCGCACGACTTCAACTTCGCCACCATCTATACCGACAACGCCTTCGTTGGCAATGACCGGATATCTGACAGCGATTTGCTCACGCTGGGTGTGAGCACGCGCCTGCTGGACCCGGACACCGGTGCGGAGGCCGCGCGCCTGGGCGTGGCGCAGCGCCTGCGCTTTCGTGACCAGAACGTGACCTTGCTGCCGACGGACGCCCCTGCGACCGACCGCATCAGCGATATTTTGCTGGGCGCCTCGATCAACTGGGACCCGAAATGGGCCTTTGACTCCACCGTGCAGTTCAATCCCACCACCAAGCGGTCGGTCCGTACCACCATGGGTGCCCGCTACAATCCGGGCCACTACCGGGTGGTGACCGCGGCCTATCGCTACCAGCGCGAGTTGAGCCAGCAGCTCGATGTCGGCTGGCAATGGCCCTTGAACGATCTCTGGGGTGAGCGCGGACAGGAACTGGGCGCCGGACGCGGTCAGGGTGACGGGCGCTGGTACAGCGTGGGCCGCCTCAACTACAGCCTCAATGAACGCAAGCTGGTCGACTCCATCCTTGGTTTTGAGTACGATGCGGGCTGCTGGCTGGGTCGGGTGGTGCTGGAGCGCTTGCAGACCAGCACGACGTCGGCGACGCAGCGCATCATGTTCCAGCTTGAATTTGTCGGTTTCACCCGCTTGGGCATCAACCCCTTGAAGTCCTTGAAAGACAACATTCCCGGTTACCAGTATCTGCGAGAGCCCACCAGCCCTTCCAGTCGTTTCAGCAACTACGATTAATCCATCATGACCCATCGCCTTGTAGCCCTCAGTGTGGCCAGCCTTGCCCTTCTTGCTTCCTTGACTGCGTCGGCGCAGGGTCTGCGCCCCTCTGCCACGGCCGCCGGCAGCGGTGTGGCTGCGCCCATCGGGGGGCCGGCCGCGACCGGTTTGGCGGCCGACTACATTGTGGCGGTGGTCAATTCCGAACCGATCACCAACAACGAGGTGCGCGCCGCCCTGCAACGCGTGCAGCAGCAGCTGGCACAGCAAGGCCGGCCACCGGTCGACAGCAAGGTGTTGGCGCGCCAGGTCCTGGAACGCCTCATCAACGAAAAGGCCCAGTTGCAACTGGCCCGCGACTCCGGCATTACGGCGGACGAGACCGCCATTGACCAGGCTGAGCAGAACATCGCCCAGCAAAATCAACTGACGGTGCCCGAGTTGCGCCGCCGCCTGGCGCAGGAAGGCGGTGTGCTCAGCCAGTTCCGCAACCAGCTGCGCGATCAGATCCAGCTGACGCGCCTGCGCGAGCGCGAAGTCGAGCCTCGGGCGCGGGTGTCGGACCGGGAAGTCGACCAGTTCCTGCGGGAACAGGCAAGCAGCAGCCCTGCGGCCCAAGAAATCAATCTGGCCCAAATTCTGGTGTCGGTGCCCGATGCTGCCACGCCGGTACAAGTCGCGGCCTTGCAGGCACGGGCGCAGCGGGCGCTGGCGCGGGCGCGGGCCGGCGAAGATTTTGCAGCCTTGGTGCGTGAGTTCTCGGATGCCTCTGACGGTGCCAGTCTCGCCAATGGCGGCGAGCTCGGCCTGCGCACAGCCGACCGCTACCCGCCGTTGTTCCTTGACGCGACCCAGAACCTGGCTGTGGGTGAAATTTCGGCGCTGGTGCGTTCGGGGGCGGGCTTTCACATTCTCAAGGTGCTGGAGAAGAAGAGTGCCGGACTGCCCGCCATGACGGTGACGCAAAGCCGGGTCCGCCACATCTTGTTGCGCGTCAGCCCACAGCTCAATGAGAGCGCCGCCCGTGACAAGCTCAATGAATTCAAGAAGAGCATCGCGGCGGGTAAAGCTGATTTTGCCGCGCTCGCCCGCGACCATTCGCAAGACGGCAGTGCCGCGCAGGGCGGCGACCTGGGCTGGGCCAATCCGGGCATGTTTGTGCCAGAGTTCGAGGCGGTCATGAACAACCTGGCACCGGGTCAGATCAGCGAACCCCTGGTGTCACGCTTTGGCGTGCATCTGATCCAGCTGCTGGAACGTCGCAATGCCACCCTGAGCCCGCAAGAGCAGCGGGAGGCCGCGCGCGCCATGTTGCGCGAGAAAAAGCTTGATGAAGCCTACGCCAGCTGGGCACAAGACGTGCGCGGGCGTGCCTATGTCGAGCTGCGCGAACCACCCCAATAATCCCTTTCTGGCCTCCCGCTCGTCACATGAAACACATTGCCCGCAAGCGCTTCGGTCAGCATTTTCTGACCGATGGCTTCATGATTGAGGCCATAGTTGACGCGATTGACCCGAGGCCGGGGCAGGTCATGGTGGAGATCGGGCCCGGTCTGGCAGCGCTGACGCAACCGCTGGTGGAGCGTCTGGGTCGGCTCACCGTGATTGAGTTGGATCGTGACCTGGCGATGCGCCTGCGGGCGCATCCGCAATTGACTGTGATCGAATCTGACGTGCTCCGGGTTGACTTTGCCGAGCTGGCGCAAGACGGGTCCGCTGCCAGATTGCGGGTCGTTGGCAACCTGCCGTACAACATCTCGACGCCGATCCTGTTTCACTTGCTGAATTTTATCGACGTGATCGAAGACCAGCATTTCATGCTGCAAAAAGAAGTGATTGACCGCATGGTGGCACGCCCTTGCACGGCGGCTTATGGCCGCTTGAGTGTCATGCTGCAGTGGCGCTACGCCATGGAAAACGTCCTGCTCGTGCCGCCCACGAGTTTTGAGCCGCCGCCGCGCGTCAACAGTGCCGTGGTGCGCATGGTGCCGCACCTCAACCCGGCAGCGGTGGATGGGCAGCTTCTGAGCGAACTGGTCCAAGTGGCTTTCAGCCAGCGGCGCAAGTTGTTGCGCCATACCCTGGGCCAGTGGCTGCAAGAAAAATCCTACGCGGGCAGTTTTGACGTGCAGCGCCGGGCGGAAGAAGTACCTGTGGCTGAATACCTCGCATTGGCGTCAAAGGTGGCGGCACAGAGGCCATCGCCTGCCAGCGCCGGATAAGTCAGAAAAAAGGCCCAATCTTTCGATGGGCCTTCTGGCGCGGGGAAGCGGCGGCGCGATCAGGCTGCCGTCAACCAATACCCGGAATTAAAGGGGCTGCTCATGCGCAGCGCCAGGGGCGATATGTCCAACAATTTGTCAGTTGGCATTTTCTCGCCCGATTCGGTGATGAGCTCTATGCCTGACAAGGGCTGGCTTGCGCCGCCAGTGCCTTTTGCCTCGTTCGCCCGTTCTGCTTGGCTGGTGTGTGCAGAACGGGCTACAGAAAAGAATAGAAACATCGGAACGGTATCTTTCGATCGCCCCAGTAGTCAGCCGCATCGCGGAAGATATCGAGCAATTGCTCGCGCGCTTCCTTGTCGAATTTTGCATGGGCCGGTATGTGCTCCAGCACCACAATAAAGCCAGGCTGTGGGCCAGACTTGTGCAGCGGGTCGGTCATGCTGTCATACAGGGCATCAAAGTTCTTGCCTACGTGAACCGCCAGCATGAATTGCTGACCAATCAGATCCAGCACATCCTGCTTGGTCTGGGCATTGGCCAGGTTGGCGTACAGAAAATGCTGGCCCAGGGACTGGGCTGCACCCTGCAATTCCGGCACCCGAAAGGCCCGGATCGACTGAACGATATTAGGCCGCACGCCGCGCAGCGGCACCTCGGTTGCGGCACGCGGCGGTGCGGCGGTTTCTTGACTCAATGACATATTCATTCTCGATCCACTTTTCGTAAGAAATAAACTCATTTCACGGCACGATCCGACGGAAGCTCCCATAGTGATCGGCGGTGTAATAACAAGCGTCAGGCGTCTTGGGCGCCCCTCCGCACACAATGCGCCGGGCTCCCCGGGCGCGCAAATTCGGTGTTGCGACGGTGTATTCACGGTAGTAGCCGCGCGTGTGCAGTGGCAGCAAACGCTCTCGGTTGCCAAACACCACGCCATCCTTTTCATGGGCAAACGGACCACCTTGACGAATCAGGTTGTAGGTCTGAATGCCTTGCTGGGGCAAGGCGGCTACCGTAATCGCGGTGCCAGACTCTGCCAAAGCAGGCGCTTTGGCGAACACCCCGGCGCTGGTAACAACCGCAACCAGAAAAAGGCTGGTAAGCACTAACTTAGCGCTTTTCAGACGCAGCATGAGCAAAACACCTCTCGCAATACTCCGGGTTAACCCGGTAATTTCAAGAGACGTAGTGTCGCTTATTTGCGCCAGGAATGCAAGCGATTGCCCAAAAAATAGGCAGCTGCAAAAGGCCAAAAAGCTGGCTAAGTTAGCGCCAGCTTCGGCGTTAACGCTTAGCGGCTGGCGTTGGCGTCGGCCACCGTGAGGGCCGTCATATTGACAATTCGCCTCACTGTGGCGCTGGCGGTCAAGATATGCACCGGTTTGGCGGCACCCAGCAGCACCGGGCCCACGGCAATATTGCCGCCGGCCGCTGTTTTGAGCAGGTTGTAGGCAATATTGGCGGCATCAATGTTGGGCAGCACCAACAAATTGGCATCGCCGACCAGCGTGCTGCTGGGCAACAGGGCGGCCCGGGCGGCGCCGTCAAGCGCCACGTCGCCATGCATTTCGCCGTCCATCTCCAGCCAGGGCGCCTGCACCCGCAGCAAGGCCAGGGCCTCGCGCATCTTCACGGCGCTGGGCTGGTTGCTGCTGCCAAAATTGGAATGCGACAGCAACGCGGCTTTGGGTTGAATGCCAAAACGCATCATCTCTTCCGCGGCCATGATGGTGATCTCTGCCAACTGCTCGGCGCTGGGGTCGTAGTTGACATGCGTGTCCACGATGAACAACTGGCGCTCGGGCAGCATCAGGCAATTCATGCACGCATAGGTATTGACGCCAGCGCGCTTGCCAATCACCTGGTCCAGGTATTGCAGGTGCATGCTGGTGGTACCCCAGGTGCCGCAAATCAGCCCATCCACATCGCCCTTGTGCAGCAGCATGGTGCCGATCAAGGTCAGGCGCCGGCGCATCTCGATTTTCGCGACCTGCGCGGTCATGCCCTTGCGCTCGGTCATCTGCAGGTAGGTTTGCCAGAAATCACGGTAGCGATGGTCGTGCTCCACATTGACCACGCTGTAGTCCTGCCCCTCTTCCAGGCGCAAGCCAAACTCTTTGATGCGTTCGGCAATCACCAGCGGGCGACCGATCAGGGTCGGCATGGCCAGGCCTTCATCCACCACGATCTGGGCGGCGCGCAGCACGCGTTCGTCTTCGCCCTCGGCATAGGCAATGCGTTTCTTCAGCGCACTTTTCGCGGCGGTAAAAATCGGCTTCATCACGGTGCCGGAGGCATAGACGAAGCTCTGCAGCTTGTCACGGTACGCATCCATATCGAGGATCGGACGCAACGCGACACCACTGTCAAAGGCGGCCTGGGCCACGGCGGGCGCCACTTTGATCATCAAGCGCGGATCAAAGGGCTTGGGGATCAGGTACTCGGGCCCAAAGGCCAGCGGCTCACCGACATAAGCGGCTGCCACCACTTCGCTTTGCTCGGCCTGCGCCAGCTCGGCAATCGCGTGCACGGCGGCCATTTCCATCTCCACCGTGATGGTGGAGGCGCCCGCATCGAGCGCGCCCCGGAAAATATAGGGGAAGCACAGGATGTTGTTGATCTGGTTCGGGTAGTCCGAGCGGCCCGTGCCAATGATGGCGTCGCCGCGCACGGCCTTGACTTCTTCGGGTGTGATCTCGGGCGTCGGGTTGGCCAGCGCAAAAATGATTGGCCGCGGCGCCATCCTTTTCACCATCTCGCCCTTGAGCACGCCGCCGGCTGACAGGCCCAGAAAGACATCGGCCCCTTCGATCACTTCACCGAGCGTGCGCGCGTCTGTTTTTTGACTGTAGATGATCTTGTCCGGGTCCATCAGCTCGGTGCGGCCCTCGTACACGACGCCGGCCAGGTCGGTCACCCACACGTTCTCGCGCGGGATGCCCAGTTTGACCAGCAGGCCGACGCAGGCCAGCGCTGCGGCGCCAGCGCCCGAGGTCACCAGTTTCACGTCTTTGGGCTCCTTGCCTGCGACTTTCAGGCCGTTCAAGATGGCTGCGCCCACTGTGATCGCCGTGCCGTGCTGGTCATCATGAAACACCGGAATCTTCATGCGCTCGCGCAACTTGCGCTCGACATAAAAGCAGTCGGGCGCCTTGATGTCTTCCAGGTTGATACCGCCAAAGGTCGGCTCCAGCGAGGCAATGATGTCCACCAGCTTGTCGAGGTCGTGCTTTTCGTCGATCTCGATGTCAAACACGTCAATGCCGGCGAACTTCTTGAACAGCACGGCTTTGCCCTCCATCACGGGCTTGCCCGCCAGCGGGCCAATGTCGCCCAGGCCCAGCACGGCCGTGCCGTTGGTGATGACCGCCACGAGGTTGCCGCGGCTGGTGTACTTGTAGGCGTTGTTCGGGTCCTTGACGATTTCTTCGCACGGAATGGCCACGCCCGGTGTGTAGGCCAGGCCCAGATCGTGCTGGTTGACCAACTGCTTGGTCGCCGCAATGGAAATCTTGCCGGGCGTGGGAAATTGGTGGTATTCGAGGGTGGCGCGGCGCAATTCAGCGCGTTTCTCTGCGGCGCTGGCCGGGGTATTGGGCATGGGGTCTCCTGTTTTTCAAGCCGTAGAACCGCGCGGCCAGCTTCAGGGCGGCGCTGCGGGACTGAAATTGTAGACCCTACGGTTTAGCACACTCGTGCTAAACCGCCCGGCCCGTGCCACTCAAAGCGCCGGGCGAACGCCTCGATGCCGCCCCCTTAGACCCGCACCAGTTTGCCTTGTTCGGCCCGGCGCGCGCTTTGCGTGCCGGTCAGCACAAAGCCACGCATGTGCTGTTCACCGTCGATGAACTGCCAAAGTCCGGGCTCCTCGCTGCGCCACTCTCCAGCCGTTCCCGGCTTGGGCGCCGCCACCACAATCGGCAGCGCCGGGGTCTTGATGGCCACCGGCATCAGCGGGAAAACCACAGCAGTCGGCGTGCCTGCCAGCGTGGCGGCCAGTGCGCGGGCGGCGCTCATGATCGGCATGACATAGGGCAGGGTGCGCCCGCCCGTCACCGGCGCCGCCGCGACATCCGGCGCCGCGCCCCAGCGCCCGACAGCGTACTGCGCGCCGTCGCCCAAGGCGTAGATGCCAGGGCTGCTGGTTTGCAGGGTGGCGTCTACCACGACGGCGCGCTCGCAAGCCAATCCGGCCGCTTGCGCCAATGCCATGTCCGATCTCAAGCCAATAGCACTCAACACAATATCCACGCGGGCTAGCTGCCCATTTGACAGTTCAACCTGGAGTGCGGGCGCGGCCTGCTGCGCGCCCGAGTGCGCAGCCACCGGTGTCGGGCTCTGACCCGGGCCAGCGGCTGGCATGGTGCCGCCCGGATCTGGCGAACCGACGGGCACCCGGTTGACCGCCTTGACGGTCGCGCCAAAGTGCCATTGCACGCCCAGGTCCACCAGCGCCTGCTGCAACTGCGCGCTGGCCGCCTCAGGCAGCAAGGCCGCCATCGGACCCGCTGCCGGGTCCACCACCGTGACGCCATAGCCGGCGGCGGCGAGGTCGTTGGCGAACTCGCAACCAATCAGGCCGGCCCCCATGATCAGCACCTGGCGCGGGCGTCGCTCAAGTTGACCTGCTTCGGGATCAGCGCCAGTCAGGCGCTGGTAAAAACCGGCGAAGTCATCGAGCGAATTGATCGACTGCACCTGGTCAAGCGCATCCCCCGCCAGGGGCAAGCGAATTGGCTGCGCGCCGGTGGCCAGCACCAATTGACCGTAATGAAAGTCGCCCTGGGTCGTGCGCAGCGTGCGCGTGTTTGGGTCAATGGCCAGTACCCGGGTGTGCGCCAGCAAGCGCACGTTGTGCGTCTGGGCCATCGTGGCCGCCGGCGTCGTGACCAGTTGCGCCGGTGCGCGCTTTTGCTGGAATGCATTGGACAGCGAGGGCTTGGCGTAGAAGTCCCCGCTGTCGGCCGTGATCAGCAGCACGGGCGTGTCCGGGTCAAGTTTGCGCAGCTCGCGCGCGGTGGTCCAGCCGGCCAGTCCGGCGCCAATGATGATGATCGGATCCGTCATGTCGGGGCTTTCAGTTTCAGATTTCTACCGGCTCGAAGTCCGCCTTGGCGACGCCGCAGTCCGGGCACGCCCAAGTGTCGGGCACGTCGGCCCACTTGGTGCCGGCGGCAATGCCGTCTTCCGGGCGGCCCGCGGCCTCGTCATAGATAAAGCCGCAAACAATGCAAAGATAAGTTTTCATGAGGTTTCCAAATAAGTTTAAGTCAAACAGGGCGCTAGCCCACGTGGATATTGCGCAATGCGCTATTGTTAATATAGCGACAAAAAGATGATCACCAGCGCGTCACTGCGTCTGGCGGCGTTGCCGCTCAGGCCTGCACCTTGGCCAGTTGCGCCTTGTAATGGTTGGCGTGGCGCTCTTCCACCTTGGCCAGGGCTGCAAAGCGTTTTTGCGCCTTGTCCAGCGTCGCCCGGAACAGAGCGGCGTGCTCCTTGGATTCTCCAATTTGCTCATCCATCTCGGCCACGGCGGCGACGTGGCACTCGGCTTCAGCGGTGGCGCGAAAACCGGGGTACATCTCGGTGTACTCGTAGGTTTCGCCGTCGATCGCAATTTGCAACGCTTTGGCCGCTGTCATCGTGGCCTTGGGGTACAGCAGGTCGAGGTGACCAAAGGCGTGCATCACCTCCTGGTCGGCGGTGGCTTCAAAAACACGCGCGGTGTCTTCGTCACCCATTTCACGCGCCAGTTTGGCGAAATAGCGGTATTTGATGTGCGCCATGGATTCGCCGGCAAAGGCAGATTCCAGGTTGGCCATGGTTTTGATGTCGGGGCGTTGGTTCGCTGTCATGTGGAGCTCCTGTGAGTTAAAGAAAGGCTTAATTGATTGAAGAATGCAATCAACATGGGTGCAATGATAGGCCCTGTAAATAACAATTGCCAATTGGCTTTAACTAATCAATTGATAGTAACTATCGGATAAACGCGTCGCTAACGCATTCGGACTGCTTTGTTCTGCGGCTTGCGTGTCGGTGCACAATGCCAGTCTCAAACTCCGAGAAAGAGCCCGTCCATGCCTGCCGCCGCTCCCAGCCCTTTGTACCCGGCGATCGCGCCCTACCGCACGGGCCGCCTGCCGGTCGATGACATTCACACCCTGTACTGGGAAGAGTGCGGCAACCCCAGCGGCGTGCCGGTGCTGTTTCTGCATGGTGGCCCGGGCGCCGGTCTGTCGCCCCAGCACCGGCAATTCTTTGACCCGGCGTATTACCGCATCGTGCTGTTTGACCAGCGCGGCGCCGGCCAGTCCACGCCGCTGGGGGAAACGCTGGAAAACAGCACCGACCTGCTGATCGATGACATTGAGCGCTTACGCGCCTTGCTGGGCATTGCGCAGTGGCTGGTGTTCGGCGGCTCTTGGGGCTCGACGCTGGCGCTGGCCTATGGCCAAGCGCACCCGGAGCGCTGCACCGGCTTTGTGCTGCGCGGCATCTTCTTGTGCACCCGCAGCGAGATCGACTGGTTTCTGCACGGCGTCAAGATGTTCTTCCCGCAGGAGAACGCGCGCTTTGTCGCCGACATCCCCGAGGCCGAGCGCGCTGACCTGCTGCACGCCTATGCCCGGCGCCTGTTCAGCCGCGACCCGGCTGAAAATCTGCGGGCGGCGCGCACCTGGAGCCGCTATGAAGGCAGCTGCCTGCACCTGCTGCCGCACCCGGAGGTGGCCGATCAGTTTGGCTCGGCGGCGGTCGGCCTCGGGGTCGGCCGACTGGAGGCGCACTATTTCTTGCACGACTCTTTTCTAAGCGAGGATCAGCTGGTGCGCAACGTCGGGCGCATCCGCCATTTGCCTGCCGTGATCATCCAGGGCCGCTACGACGTGGTCTGCCCGCCGGTGTCGGCATGGCGGCTGCACGAAGCCTGGCCCGAAGCCACTTTCAAAATCATCGAAGACGCCGGCCACGCCGCCTTTGAGCCGGGCATTGCCAGCGCACTGGTCGCCGCCACCGATCAGTTCAAGCGTGACGGCACCTTGTAGCGCGGGCCCATCAAGCCGCCCGCCGCGTGAAGAATTTTTTGGCGAATGACCAAATTTCACCCTTAACCCACCCACTTTTTTGAATTGGAGTCCCCATGACCAGCAGCAAGAAATATGTGTACGCCTTTGAAGAGGGCGATGGCAAGAACAAGATGCTCCTGGGGGGCAAGGGTGCCAATCTGTGCGAGATGACGCAGATCGGCCTGAACGTGCCGCCCGGCTTCACCGCCAGCACCGATGCCTGCAACGCCTACCTGGAAAAGAACCAGTTGCCCGCCGGCCTGATGGACGAAGTGCGCAGCCACATGGCGGCGCTGGAAAAGAAAACCGGCAAAGGCTTTGGCGACGCCACAAACCCGCTGCTGGTCTCGGTGCGATCCGGTGCGGCGATGTCGATGCCGGGCATGATGGACACCATCCTGAACCTCGGTCTCAACGAGGTCTCGCTCAAGGGGCTGATCGAGCAAACCGGCAACGCGCGTTTTGCCTATGACGCCTACCGCCGTTTCATCCAGCTTTTCGGCAAGATCGCCCTCAACATCAGCGACGTCCATTTCGACCAGTCGATGGCGGCCATCAAGCGCAAATACGGCGCGCCGCTGGATGTGGACCTGAGCACCGAGCACCTGAAGGAACTGGCCGGTGAATTCCTGGCCATCGTGCAGCGCCAGACCGGCCAGCCCTTTCCGCAAGACCCCTTTGTGCAGCTTGAAATTGCGCTGGGCGCGGTGTTTCGGTCCTGGATGGGCAAGCGCGCGGTCGACTACCGCAAGCAGTTCCGCATCACCAAGGCGCAGGCCAACGGCACGGCCGTGAGCGTGTGCACCATGGTGTTTGGCAACATGGGCAACGACTCGGGCACCGGCGTGGGCTTCACGCGCAACCCCGGCACCGGCGAGAACGTGATTTACGGCGAGTACCTGGTCAACGCCCAGGGCGAAGACGTGGTGGCGGGCATCCGCACGCCCAAGGCCATCGCCGAGATGGAACAGGAAATGCCCGAAATCCACCGCCAGCTGATTGAGCTGCGCCGCCGTCTCGAGTCGCACTACCACGAGGTGCAGGACTTTGAATTCACCATCGAGAAAGGCATTCTGTACTGCCTGCAAACGCGCAACGGCAAGATGAACGCGCGCGCCATGGTGCGCACCTCGGTCGAGATGTTTCACGAGGGGCTGATCACCAAGGAGCGCGCGCTGTTGCGCACCGAACCGTCGGTGCTGGAGCAGTTGCTGGTGCCGCAGTTGGCGCCCAATTTCCATGCCAAGTCGCTGGCGCAGGGCTTGTCGGCCTCGCCCGGCGCGGCATCCGGCAAGATCGTGTTCGACGCCGACACGGCCGAGACGCGCGGGCGCGCCGGTGAAAAAATCATCCTGGTGCGTGAAGAGACCAAGCCCGAAGACATTCACGGCTTCTTCCAGGCGCAGGGCATCTTGACCAGCCGCGGTGGCAAGACCTCGCACGCCGCAGTGGTGGCGCGCGGCATGGGCAAGCCCTGCGTGTCGGGCTGCGAAGATATCGTCATCAACGACCTGTTGCGCAGCGCACAGGTCGGCAACACGGTTCTGCGCGAGGGCGATGTCATCACCATCGACGGCGGCACCGGCCATGTCTATGCCGGCGAAATCCCGACCGTGGAAGCCGAGTTTTCCGAGGAAATGAACACGCTGCTGGGCTGGGCCGACGAGGTGGCGACGCTCAAGGTCATGGCCAACGCCGATTCGCCGGTCGACGCGCTGCGGGCGCGCGAGTTTGGCGCCATGGGCATCGGCCTGTGCCGCACCGAGCGCATGTTCAACGCCACCGACCGCCTGCCGATCGTGCAGGAAATGATCCTGGCCGAAACGCCGGAAGAGCGC